>PBSM01000058.1 GCA_002726245.1 Planctomycetaceae bacterium
GCAGCAGCCTCTGGTTCGGCAGCAGCCTCTGGTTCAGCAGCAGCCTCTGGTTCAGCAGCAGCCTCTGGTTCGGCAGCGGCCTCTGGTTCGGCAGCGGCCTCTGGCTCGATGGGCTTGATCAGCGGTCCAGCTTCGCCCAGACCACCCTTGAGATCCTGTTTTGCAATCTTTTGACGACCGGTTCCGTCTTCCGACGCGGTCACGTCATCTTCCTCGGCCCACTCAACCCTTTTGCGCGACAGACCGATCTTCCGCTCTTCCGTATCGACTCGCAGGATCTTGACCTCGATCTCGTCGCCGACTTTAACGACATCCTCGGGATTCTCGACCTTGTGATCGGCCAGTTCCGAGATGTGAAGTAGGCCTTCCAAACCGTCTTCCAAGCCGACGAAGACACCGAAGTTGGTGATCTTGGTCACGGCACCACGGACGACCTGTCCCGGTTGGTACTTGCTCGGAATGTCTTGTGCCCAAGGATCATCCTCGAGTTGCTTCAAGCCAAGCGCGATGCGACGACGTTCCTGATCGACTGAGATGATTTTGCAAGTGACGTCTTGGCCTTTCTCGAGCATCTCGTTGGGGTGGCTGATCTTGCGAGTCCAAGACATGTCCGATACATGCAGCAAACCGTCGATGCCTTCTTGCAGTTCGATGAACGCACCGTAGTTCGTCAGATTGCGGACCTTGCCAGCGACAGTACCTTCCACCGGGTACTTGTCCATGATCTGATCCCAAGGATTGTCCTGTGTCTGTTTCATACCGAGCGAGAGCTGCTGGCCGGTCTTGTCGATACTGAGGATAACAACCTCGATCTCGTCACTTATCTGCAGCAATTCGTTCGGATGGTTGATCCGTTTCGTCCAAGACATCTCGCTGATGTGAACGAGACCTTCGATACCTGGTTCGAGTTTGACGAACACTCCATAGCTCATCACGTTGACAACGGTACCGGTGTACTTCTTATCGACGTCATACCGTTCGTCCACGGTATCCCACGGATTGGAGCTCTTCTGCTTCAAGCCGAGCGCGATTTTCTGCTTTTCGCGATCGATATTCAGGATCATTGTCTCGATCTCTTGATCGATCTGCACCATTTCGGACGGATGTCCGATGCGCTCCCAGCTCATGTCGGTAATGTGTAACAAGCCGTCGATGCCGCCCAAATCGACAAACGCGCCGAATTCCGCGATGTTCTTGACCACACCCTTGCGGATCTGGCCGACCTCCAACTCGCGGAGCAATTCGTCACGGTCTTGCGCGCGTTGTTTCTCAATCAGCGAACGGCGGCTAACAACGATGTTACGACGGGCCTCGTCAATCTTCAGGACTTCGCACTGAACGACACGGCCGATATAGTCACCGATGTCGGGAGGACGGCGGACATCGACTTGGCTTGCCGGCAGGAATACGTTTACTCCGATATCGACGAGCAAACCACCCTTGATCTTGCGAGTGACCGTGCCGGTGACGACTTGGCCTTCCTCGACGTTCTTCATCATGGCTTCCCACGCCAGGATCTTCTCAGCTTTCTTCTTGCTGATCATGACCATGCCGTGGGGATCTTCGGCTATGCCGAGTTCGTCTTCGAGGTCCTCGATCAGTACCTGGAGGGTCTGCCCGATTTCCGGATCGTCCTCATCCTCTTCCCATTCCCAACGAGCGATGCTTCCTTCGCTCTTGAAGCCAACATCGACGAGTACGGAATCGTCATCGACTCGAATGATTCGCCCTTCGACGATGGAATTGACTTTGTAACTGTGCTCTGGATTCAGCGTTTCAAGGAGCGTTTCGCGATGTTCGGCGTCGCCAACTTCTGCTTCGAACAGCGCACTGAGATCGGCATCATTTTCTAAACTGCGGATGAGGTTACGATTGACCATAGTTGAAACGTACAAACGGGGTTAGAGAAGGAAACGACCGCGGAACCGACCGTCGGCACCACGGAGCACTGCATGTCACTATTCTCCCAATGTGGAAAACACGTAACGCTATCAGATTCCGTACGACGCAGCAACGGTGGTGTCGCTTCGCCCAGGGCCTTTGAGTTGTTTAAATGTACGATGGCCTTCCAAGCCGGTCGCTGGACGTAAGTCGTTAATCGACGGCCTTGGAAGGCCATCGTACAGAACGCCCATTTTGAATAAATGAAAGGCCGCTTCGCCGAAACGAATCCCCATCCGGAGTTGCTAGCGATCCGGCGCCCCTTTGGGCCAGATCTTTAAGATCACGCTCTCCGACTCTGTCCCGACGAGTGGATAAGATGCGACGCGACGAAGCTGCAGCTTGTTGAAACAGCCGCGATGCCGTGCTTCGCCACGCTCCTCCACCCATCTGGGCCCTTTGATCGCGAATAGACGACCAACAGACGGCCAGCTCGACTCAAGCCAAGTCAGGATCTTCCACAGCGGACCGACAGCCCGCGCGACGAGCGCATCGTAGCGAAAGTCCGGTAAAATCGCTTCGACTCGGCCGTGATAGATCGGCAACGGCAGATCGAGATCGCTCGTAATCTGCTCCAACACCTTCGCCTTTTTCCCAACGGAATCGCAAAGTGATACCCGTAGATCAGGGCGGATGATCGCCAAGGGGATCCCAGGCACCCCGCCGCCGCTGCCCACGTCGAGAACCTCCTCGCCTTCAGCCAACAACTTCGACAACTCAAGCGTATCGACTAGATCCCGCGATACGAAACGCTCGAAATCGGTGTGCCGGGTCAGATTCAACTTCTGATTCCAGTCCCACAGAAGTTCGCAGTACCACGACAGCCAATCGATTTGGTCCTGTGGGAGTTCGATCGCATGCCGAATCAAAGCAGCTTGTAGTGTGTCAGACTGGATCATGCGGCAAGGATCGGAATCTGTGATACAGTTTGGCGCGAACCGCTGATCGGCGATACGCTTTACGCTCTGAGAATAGTCGATCGAGTACATTCACCATAGGGACCAGCGCGATGTCGATTCAACCAACACGCCGGCAAGTGCTGCAAGCCACTGTCGTATCGACGGCCGCCGCGGCGCTGCCCGCGCGAGTGGGTTCCTGCGAAGAAGCACCTCCACGGAGCGACAAGCTCAACATCGGAGTGATCGGCGTGGGGAATCGTGGCGCGTCGAACCTAGCCGCAATCAAGGCGGAGAACGTTGCGGCCTTATGTGATGTCGATAGTCGGTACCTCCACACGATGTCAGCTCGGTATCCGGATGCGAAGACCTACGAAGACTTCCGTGATTTGATCGATCAACCTGGCCTAGATGCGGTTCTTATCAGCACGCCTGACCACACGCACTTCCATGCTGCGATGCAAGCGATTCGACGCGGACTGCATGTCTATTGCGAGAAACCTCTGGCGCACTCGATTTGGGAAGTGCGGGAGATGGCGAAAGCCGCGCGCGAATCGCGAGTCGTGACTCAGACGGGAAATCAACACCACGGCAGCGAAGGGTATTGCCGGACGGTCGAGATCATCCGGTCAGGTGCTCTCAGACCGATCCGAGAAGTTCACGCCTGGACGACGCGCCCCATTTGGCCGCAAGGACTAGCTCGTCCTGACCAAGAGGACGACTCTCCCAAGGAGTTGAATTGGGATCTGTGGCTCGGGCCCGCTCCCAAACGGCCGTACGATGCGATCTACCACCCGCGCGGCTGGCGAGGCTGGTTTGACTTCGGCTGCGGAGCACTTGGTGACATGGGGCCGCATCTGCTCGATCCGGTGATCTGGGCGTTGGATTTAAGTGCGCCGACTCGGATCGAATCAGAGGTGTCAGGTCAGCACGAGGAGACTTTCCCCAAGTCGAGTATTGTGCGATTCGAGTTCCCGGAGCGAGGCAACGATCCGCCAGTACTAGTTGTCTGGTACGACGGGGATAAGCAACCGCCGGAATCGGTAACCGGCATCAAGCGTTTGCCGGCCAACGGCGTCTTCTTTTTGGGCGAGCGTGCCAAGCTGTTCACCCCTGATTACGGTGGTCGGCCGGTTGTGCTTCCGAATAAGAAGGGAGATGAGATCGAACTTCCCGAACAGTCGATCCCGCGAACGGCGAGTCACCATCAAGAGTGGATCGAAGCTTGCAAAGGCGCAGGGCAGACGCGTTCCGATTTCTCCTACGGAGCAAGGCTAACGGAGATCTGCTTGTTAGGAAACCTATCGGTTCGAACTGGCAAAGCATTCGAATGGGACGGTGACAAGCCTCTTGGTGATCACGCCGCCGTGATCGCATCTCTGATGAAACGCGACTACCGGGCTGCGTGGCTGTTACGCGCCCAGCCAGCCACAAAATGAAGCCGGCGACAAGCAAGCGTCACGGCAACTGATCAAGTGCTTGCTTCACGATGTCAACGCCGACCAATTCACTCCAGGCAGACAGCAACCGCTTTGTTGTGGCACCAACCGCTCCATCGCCAACCTGCAAGCCGTTGAACTTTGTAGCAGGCATGATGCAGTAGGGGGTGCTCGTGAAGAACAACTCATCGGCCGTGTAGAGATCGTACGGCTGTAAGTCGGTTTCGTGGACGGGGATTCCCAGTTGCGAGGCTAGTTCGATCACTGTGGCGCGACTCACTCCGTCCAGGCAGTTGCTCGTTGTGGGCGTCTTCAGGGATCCACTCGAGACGAGGAAGATATTGCCGCCCTTGTTCTCAGCGACGTTGCCGTCGATGTCGAGGATGACACCCTGGGCGTCGGGATCGACCAGTTTGACTTCCATCTCGGCCAGCGTATAGGACAGCCGGCTACGGTTCTTGATCCGCGCGTCGAGCGACTGCGATGGGATGATTCGCGACATGGCTGTGACAGCGTGGCAGCCTTCCTCGTAGAAACGCGCCCAGCCCCGGAGGTCCATCGGCTGCGTATAGATCATGATGGTCGCGGGGCTAGTTTGCACAGTCGGATCGGGGCCGGGAATGGAGCGGCCGCGTGATACGTTGTGGACGATCCAACAATCTTCTGCTTCGGTGTACGTCGGCAAGTTGGTTTCCAGGACGTCGAGCGTCACGCGCAGCATCTGCTCGGCATCCATGCCCGGATCGATCCGGGCCACCTTCATCGACTGGTACAAACGTCGCACGTGCTCTTCAGCCTTGAAGGGCTCGTGCGCGAAGGTACGAGTCGAATCGGTCACCGTGTAGCCGAGCTGAACGGCACTGTCGAAGATCGAGATCGTCGCCTCTTCTTCAGCAACGAATTGACCGGAGAGATAGACTTGTCGAGTCATCACAGTTCACCTTCCTAGGTCCTTCGTTTAACCGCAAGCCGGAGGCGTGCGCTTCTTTCCGCCGAGAACATCCGGAAGCGTACGCCTCCGGCTTGCGGTTAAACGAAGGATACAATGACATATCCAACGATTCCCGTAACCGTCGCATAATAGCAGAAGACAGGCAGCGTCTTGCGAATGATCGCGCCTTCCTTGCCGATCAAACCAACGACGGCTGACGCAGCTACGACGTTGTGAACACAAATCGTATTCCCAGCCGCTCCGCCCACGGCTTGCAAAGCCACAATCCAACCCGGATCGACACCGATCCTCGCACCGACTCCAAACTGGAACAGCGAGAACATCATGTTACTAACTGTGTTACTTCCCGCCACAAAAGCACCAAAGCCGCCGATAAACGGCGAGAAGACGGGCCACGCCGAACCAGTTAACGAAGCAACTCCCTCGGCCAACGCAATCGGCATCTTCTCGTACCCGCCGACGCCTCCCGCCGAGTTGATAAATACTTGAACCATCGGCACAGTGAAGATCAGCGCGACGGAAGCCTGGAGCATCGTCGCGCCCGATCGTCCCCAGGCAATGCTATAGGAGGAAGCACTCATACCGTGCATCAAACAGGTCAGCAGCGATGCGACAATGAAGATCGTGCCCGGCAAGTACAGCGGTTGGACTTCGGAGGCGATGGTCGGCAACTTGTCGGCGGGCATCGTCGCCCAAGCGGCAGGCGGCGGCAGAACGCTCTCGCCACCGGACTCCAACCAAGTCGCGGCAAATGTAACGTTCGGATCTTTCAGCAGCGGCTTGATTCGCAACTCGGGGACGCGCGTTGCCACCAGCAGAACGGCAACCAAGACGTAAGGGCTCCACGCCTTCAACAAACTCATACCGCCCGGAGCGTCGGGATCGTCGTCGAGCGAAATCGTTCCGACCCACTCCGAATCCCACTTCTCACGATTCTCGAAATCCCAGGGCTCTCCTCGCGGCATAAAGATGCCGGCCCGCGCGACGGACACCATGATCGCCAACCCAGTCAGTCCGCCGATCAACGACGGAAACTCAGGCCCCAGGAAGTGAGCCACCAGCACATACGGCACGGTCATCGAAAACGCGGCCAGGAGCGCGAACTTCCAAACCTCAAGACCCTCCCGGAAGGAACGCTTTGGTCCGAAGAAACGGGTCATCGTGCACACGACCAACAGTGGAATCAACGTGCCCGCGATGGCGTGCAACAAGGCGACTTTGAACGCAATCGCCGCAAGGAATCCACTCGACTCTATGTCACCATTGCCAATCGCGTAGCCTATCGATTCGGCATGCGCAATGACTTGCGGATCACTGGCGAGGCCACTTTTCACTCCAATCACGATGGGCGTGCCCAACGCTCCGAACGACACCGGTGTGCTTTGAATGATCATCCCTGCCACGACAGCACACATGGCCGGGAAGCCCAAACCGACGAGCAGCGGCACCGCGACGGCTGCCGGCGTTCCGAAGCCTGCCGAACCTTCAATGAACGAACCGAACAGCCAGGCGATGATGATGACTTGGATGCGGCGGTCAGGCGATACCTCGGTAAAGCCTCGCCGTATGACACTGAGTGCTCCGCTTTCGCGAAGCGTGTTCAGCAACAGAATCGCCCCGAAGATGATGTACAGCAACGACGCTGCCACGATCAACCCGTGGATCGAAGCGGCCGCGATCTGGACCGCGGAGACCTTCCACACAAGAAACGCCAACACAACGACGGTGACATACGACATTGGCATCGCCTTGCTCGCCGGCCAACGCAAGACAACCAGGAACAAGCCCACGACCAAGATCGGTAGGAACGCGAGCAGTGCGAGGAGCGTGGGGTTCATTGAATCGTTCCCTCTCCCTCTGGGAGAGGGTTAGGGATTAGGGGTTTATACCTTGGCTTTACGCACATCTTCAGCCGCGCAGCGGCGACAGGATGTAGCCGTGGGCGTTAGCCCACGGAACTATTCGCAACACGAACCCAAGCCCCGGAGGGGCGACGTGGGGTGTCCCCGTCTCACGAATGTCGCCCCTCCTGGGCTTTGGTTGTTCATGCTGTACCATTTCCGGGGGTTTACACCCCCGGCCACTACATATCATATCGTCCCTACGGGACTGAAGAAGTGACGGGTACTCTACACCTTCCCCCACTGCTCCTCCAGCCTCTGCGGCGACATTGCTTCCGCCGACGCAGGGTAGGCGGGGAGCCGTTCTCGCTTGCCTCTTTGGTAGCTTGCCAATCGTTGCCCCACCGACACGGGGTCGGAGCAGGCGAGGGATGTGGGTAAGGACAAGCCTTCCAAGGCCGTCGTACATTTTGTGCAGCTTCAAGAAAGCAAAGGCCCTGCGGAAGAATTTCGATTATTGACGATTCCGGCGGTAGGCGAGTACACTTGGCGGATTCTGAACCAAGCGAAGTGGCTCAGTAAGGGAGCCAAAGCAGGCGTGTTTTTACAGGTTAGCGGACAGCAGGATTATGCCGACATCTACCGTAAGTATTGAACAGCTATCGATTAACAGCATCCGCACGCTCTCCATGGACGCCGTCCAAAAAGCCACATGCGGCCACCCAGGTACACCCATGGCCTTGGCTCCTGTGACCTACGCTTTGTGGCAGAATTGCCTCCGCTATGACCCGGCTCACGCTGAATGGCCAGCTCGCGATCGCTTCGTTCTGTCGTGCGGACACGCATCGATGCTGTTGTATTCGATCCTACATCTGGCTGGTGTGAAGAAGTCGAACGGCGAGTTAGGAATTACGCTCGGCAACATCAAAAACTTCCGACAACTAGGCAGCCCCTGTGCTGGCCATCCTGAGTACGGTGATGCGCCCGGGATTGAAACGACGACCGGCCCGCTTGGGCAAGGCGTCGGCAACAGCATTGGCATGGCAATGGCGGCGCAATGGTTCGCGGCTCGATATAACCAGCCGGGCTTTGATCTCTTTGACTACAACGTTTATGCGTTGTGCAGTGATGGCGACATTATGGAAGGCATCGGATGCGAGGCGGCTTCCGTCGCCGGCCATCTCAAGCTGAGTAACCTCTGCTGGATGTACGACGACAACCACATCACGATTGAAGGCGACACGGAACTCGCGTTCAGCGAAGACGTCGTCCAGCGGTTCGAGGGACTCGGATGGAACGTCGTCAACGTCGATGACGCCAACGATGTCGATGCATTGACGGCGGCGATCGAGAGCTTCAAGTCCACGGAAGACAAGCCGACCATTATCATCATTCGCAGCATCATCGGGTACGGTGCGCCCAACAAAGCGAACAGTCACGAAGCTCACGGCGCCGCACTCGGTGAAGATGAAGTCCGACTGACGAAGGAAGCCTACGGTTGGCCGGTCGACGAACATTTTCTAGTCCCGGAAGAGGTTCCCGCCCACTTTGCGGCAGGCCTTGGTCAGCGCGGCGAGCAAGACTACGCGGATTGGTCCGCTCAGTTCTCCGACTACGAAGCCGCGCATCCCGAACTTGCCGCTCAACTGAAGAAGATCTGGAATCGCGAGTTACCAGACGGCTGGGACAAAGACATCCCGACGTTCGAGGCCAACGAGAAGGGACCGGCGAGCCGCGCTTCGTCGGGCCAGTTGCTCAACGCTATCGGGCCGAACTTCCCGTGGTTGATCGGCGGGTCGGCCGATTTGGCTCCGTCCAACAATACGGTGATGAAGGACGCCGACACTGGCGAGTTCAGTACGACGAACCGCGGCGGACGCAACTTGCACTTTGGCGTTCGCGAACACTCGATGGCGGCGCTCTGCAACGGCCTGTCACTATCGGGAATACGTCCGTATTGCGGAACGTTCTTCGTCTTCACCGACTACATGCGACCGTCGATGCGGCTCGCGAGCATCATGCACCAACCGGTGCTGTACGTACTGACGCACGATTCCATCGGGCTCGGTGAAGACGGTCCAACACATCAGCCGGTCGAACATTTGGCCGCGTGCCGCGCGATCCCTGGTATGCAAGTGATTCGCCCAGCCGACGCGAACGAAGTCGCCCAAGCTTATCGCAAGCTTGTTTCAGTCACGGATCAGCCAGCAGCACTCGTCTTGACGAGACAAGGGTTGGTGACACTCTGCCGCGACAAGTATGGCGACGCCGCGGGAACGGCAAAGGGTGGATATGTGCTGGCAGGCCGCGAAGGCACTCCCGATGTTATCCTGATGAGTACGGGCAGTGAGATTGGCATCTGCCTGGAGGCGGCTGATAAGCTGAACGCGGACGGCGTCAAGACCCGCGTTGTTAGCATGCCTTGTTGGCAATGGTTCGACGAGCAGGACCAAGCTTACCGCGAGAGCGTACTCCCGCCGAGTGTCACCGCTCGCGTTGCCGTCGAAGCCGGCATTCGCCAAGGCTGGGACCGCTATCTCGGGTCGGGAGGACGCTTTGTTGGCATGTCGAGTTTCGGCGCGTCGGCTCCACACACGCAGTTGTACGAAAAGTTCGGCATTACGGCTGACGCTATCGTTGCCGAAGCGAAGGCGTCGGTCCATACGTACGATCTAAAGTAACGAGCAGTCGATCAAACAGCCGATCGATCTCTGCAGCGGTCTCGGGATCGAGTTCCCAACTGTAGGGCTGGCGGCGGCGTGTCGAAGCGAAGATGCCCTGTTTTACCAGCAGATACTTTTCGACAGCGAGGAAACCGTCGAGTCCGGCTTGCATTTGTAGGGCGACGATCGCGCAGAGTGGATAGTAGATCTCGTAGGCGCGATCTTCATCGCCGCTCTTCATCGCTCGCCACATCGCGACAATGCCGTCAAGCATTTCCATGCCGGGCATCGTGCCAGAGACGCCGCGGCGGAAGCTATCGATCAACAAGATTCCTCCGGAGCCTTCGAAGATCTTCGCGCGGCGGTCGCTCGCGTCGCGAAGCTTGGAAAGGTGCGGGCCGAAGGGAGCGGCTTCGGGCTTGAACAGAATCTTATCGGGGCCATATTGGTCGAGCAGCTCGATACAAGTTTCGATCGGGATCGGCCGACCGACGTAGGACGATGCATCCTGGATAATGAGCGGAATCTCGGCGGCTCCCGCGATCGCGCGGTAATACGCGACGATCTCTTCGACGGGCAAAGCCGAAGATATCGGCGGGATCGCCATCATCGCGGTTGCCCCGACGGCTTCGGCTTCACGCGCGAAATGCACCGCTTGCTTAGTGCTCTCCGCTCCGACACTCGCCACGAAGACTCCACGACCTGCGTTTAACTCGGCTAACGTTCGATGCAAATCGATCCGCTCGCTGGCAGACAGGCGTAGGATCTCGGAGACCATTCCAGTACAAAAGCCATTCGCCCCTTGATCGAAAGACCAGTTGATCTGCCGCGCAAGGCTCTCGAAATCAATCGAATCATCGTCGTCAAAGGGCGTGTGCGCGATCGGCAACACGCCACCAATCTCAATCTTTCCATCGATCATATTTTCTCACCGATCTTGTCCGTCTTCGTTCGGAGGAAAAACGAATGACAAAAAATGGGGATCATGGTTTGTGTCGTAATGCACGACCCGCCAACTTACCTGTCACTTCGCCTTGATCGATGACAAGCTGGCCGTTGACGAACAAATAGCGAACGCCAGTTGCGTATTGATGCGGCTGCTGGAAGGTTGCGGTGTCGCGAAATGCCTTAGGATCGAAGACCACGAGATCGGCAACGTTCCCTGGCTTGAGGTATCCTCGTTCTTTCATGCCGAGGATATCGGCGGGCAGTCCCGTCGCGCTGCGAATGGCTTGCTCGAGCGTGACGATTCCGCGTTCGATTGCGTAGTGACCGATCCTGCGAGGAAAGGTGCCGTAGTTCCGAGGATGAGGCACTGTATCGTTGGGAACTTTCGCGCCGCCATCACTAGCCACCGCCACGAACGGCTGCTGCATGATCAAACGCACTTCCTCTTCTTGCATGCCAAAGTTGACCATCGCAGCGCCACCGTTCGATTGGATCTCGATCACCAAGTCCAAAACGGAACGGTCTTGCTCCTTCGCCAGTGACGCCAAGTCACGGCCCTGCCAGCCGCGGTTTTCAGAGTAGCTCGCGACAAACAAACTGGCTCCGCCGCTACGAGTTTCGATCGAACGTTCGATCTTCTGGCGGAGATTCGCTCCGTCTCGCTCGTCTTTCAAAGCGGCCGTGAACTTGATCGTCGTCCGGTACTCGTCAGGAACAACCATCGCTCCGAGCGACGTGCTGCTGGCGATGTACGGGTATTGATCCGCCGTCACTTGCCGACCAGCGTCTCGGGCGGCTTGCACTTTGTGAACAGCGTCGGCCGCTAGTCCCCAGGCGGCTCGCCCGGATGCTTTGAAGTGAGAGATATGGACGGGCAGCGAGGCTTGTTCGCCGATCGCAAGTGTTTCGTCGATCGATTCCAGAAGCCGCGTGTTTTCATTGCGCATGTGCGACACGTAGATCCCGTTGTGTTTGCCCACGACTTTGGCAAGTTCGACCAATTCGGTTGTATCGGCATATTTGCTGGGCACATAAATCAGCCCCGTGGACATGCCCCACGCGCCGGACTGCATCGCTTGATCGAAAAGCGTCTTCATCTGCGCGAGTTCCGCGGGCGTGGCGGGACGTTTCTCGCTGCCGATCACTTCGCGGCGGACTGCACCTTGCGGGATCAAGTGGGCAACGTTCGTCCCGGCGCCGTTCTTGTCGATCTGATCGAGATACACTCCGACATCCGCTCGACCACCCCCACAGTTGCCGGTCACGATCGTCGTGACTCCCTGCGTGATGTAGTTCTTGTTCAATCGTGTTTCGGCTTGCGTGATGGGTCGGTCGCTGTGGTTGTGCAAATCAATGAAGCCCGGCGCGACAATCAGGCCACTCGCATCGATCACTGTCGCATCGGCTGATACTTCGAACTTGCCGATCGCGACGATGCGGCTTCCTTTGATGGCCAAGTCACCATGGATCGAGGGATTTCCGGCCCCGTCATGAATCGTTGCATTGCTGATGACAACGTCGGCATCGATCGGAGCACCAGCGATACTGAGGAGAATCGCGACGAAATACACAGGCATCTACCTCGCGTGTTGGAGTCGTTCTCGAAAGAAGTGCCTCTGGCCTTAGTACACAAGCGTGAAGAACAGGAAACCGCCGCCGACGACGATTGGCAACAACAACGGAACAAACAACAACAGAACGGCGGTGGTGGTCTGGTTGTCTGTTGCTCCATAGACCGCCTTGATCCCGTTAAACATTGCGATGAACCATAACAGCAACATGAAGCCGACGCCGAGCCCGGGGACGATATAGCACAATTGGATTGAACCACAAGAAAACGCGGTGATACGGAACGTCCGTTCGAAGTCTTTGTCCTTGATCCCTGCAACAGACAGCGTGCCATGCAGCAGTAACGTTTGAAGAAACGTGTGGATTAGCGTGGCGATGGCACCCCCAATAAAAACGGCAAAGAACACGATGACAAGACCGATAACGGCGGCAGCAGTAATTACCGTCGAGGCAACCTCAGCGCTTTCCTCATCCTCTTCGTCAGCAACATCGCTCGCCACACCCAGGATCCCAACCACGGCAATTGTCCGGCCAATAGTCACGTACAGGGCACCGAAAAAGGAGCCAAAGACCGCGCCCAGAATGAGGTAGATCAGGGCTTTCTTGATACCTCCGGTCAGCCTCATCTCGCCGAACGCCGTGGCAGGATGATTCATGACAGCGATGGCCGTGTCCCAATAGCGTTCCATCATGCCGCCGGCCGACGGGTTCTCCCAAGGCAACCCGATTCGCTTTATTTTCTTCTCCTCATCAGCCTTCCCAAGAGACATCTTGAGCAGTTGCGCGTCGGTCTGCTTCGGCCCGCCGTGCGATTCCTCTTCTTCCTCGACTGGCTGGTCTTTCTTTTCCTCACCCACCTCCGACCAGAACTCTTCGTCCTCAGGGCTCGCCGGGGCAGCGGCAACCCCAGCGGGTACTGTCACCACGCCCTGACACTTCGGACACTTTCCTTGTTTGCCTGCGGCAGCGTCAGGCAACTGCATCGAATGGCCGCAGTGCGGACACTGAAACTGTATGGGCATCGAGAACTCCAAGACGGACGAGATAGCGATCGCGCCCAATGCTATCCCGAAACCGCGGGAAAAACTAGCCGCGAGCCTAGCTGAAGCTCGAAGAGACCGGCTTCTGACTGAGCGCGACCAGCCCCCAGATTCCAATGGGTATTCCGGCAACGCAGAAGCAGCCGCACGGAAGGATCGCGAAGATCGATCCCGCGATGCATAACCCCCAGGTTTTGAGACGCGTCATTTGGATCCCGCCGGCCAGGGTTACGCAACTTCCGAGGAACATGACGAGTGCTGACACGCCGCGCATTGTCCACATCAATGCGGCGAAGCTGTCCTGCTGGTCTGGCGTGAGTTGCTGTTGTTGTGCATGCTCTTCGATCCTCGCCTCGAAGACGAGCGCCAAGCCAAGCGTGATGATGTTTCCGCCTCCGATGATCGCCAACAAGATCCCGCAGACAAGCACGGCACCCGATGCGCCACCGTGCTGCGGACGAACGACTTTCGCCACGGCCGAGCTTCCCATTGGTAGAGCGGATGTGGCGTACGGATTTGGCATGGCAACGCCAAGTCCGCCGGTGTTGCTACCGAGGTCGAGCGCGCCCAGATCGTCAAGCGGATTCAGGCCAGCGCCTCCGGTCGGAGTTACTCCACTTCCGGCGAAGGGGTCTGTGTCGGCCGGTAACGGAGTCAGCCCAGGGACCGCTGCTGCGGAGTTGCCTGCGTTGTCTATCGGCGTGAGGCCGCTTCCCGCAAACGGGTCTAGTTCGCCTGGCAGCGGAGTTAGCCCAGGACTAGCGGTTGATTCTGTGGGGATCTTGATGACAGCTTGGCATCGCGGGCATTGGCCCATCTGGCCGGCGGCAGACGAATTGACGCGGACCAGCTTCTCGCACTGCGAGCAGCGAAATTCGATCTTACGAGTGGCGGGCGTTGTGGGCGAGGCGGCAGGCTTAGGCGTTCCCTTCCATCGCTGTTCGCTGGCCGCCCTTTGGGCCGTTTGTATTTGTGCCGCTTCTGACAGCGTTGGAATCGGAATGATCGTCGCGCAATGCGGACATTGGCCCTTCTTGCCCGCGTTCGCAGTCGGAACCTGTAGCGACCGGCCACAGTTGTTGCAAGCCAGCGAGATCGTATCGCGTGCGCCAAGTGAAGGTTCGTTCCCGGCGTCCGGTTGAGGTGTACTCGATAGGACGGAACTCTGCGGAATGAGCACTTTCGTCTGGCAACTGGGACAGCGCCCTTTACGACCACCCGTGTCATCGGGTGTCCGCATCAGCTTGCCGCAACCAGGACAAAAGAACTCAATCGGCATCCGATGCTCCAGCCGTTTGCTGCTCCAGTGTTTTGGAACCTGTACGCACTGCCTGTTAATACCTGTGAGGTTCGCCGTCGCTTGTCGATGTCCAATCCGTGACCTTCCAATTGGTTACAACGGCGGCCACAAACGGTTCGAACACATGCTTGATTCGAATCGGCACCTGCTCGATCGTTCCTGCGATCGTCAACAAGTCGCCTCGCCGCAACTGCTTGGCCAGTTCCAGGTCAATCTCTTCGCCGATTCGCAAGCCAACTCGCTTCGACAACAGGAACGCACGTTGAGTGGACGGCGTGCCGCCATACCAGCGAGTACCAAGATTGCCGAACAGCGGAGGTGTGTCATGCCGCAGGACCATTCGCATCCTACCCGCGTCCTCGACTTCGACGAAGACTTCGACCGGCGTCACCCGTGTGATTCGAGCCGTCACGTCGAGGGAACTGCCTGCCATCTCCTGAGCTTGTCTCGTCAATGTCTCGACCCGCTCTTCGTACTGGAAGTAGTTGTCCTTGTACAAGTCGGTATCGGCGACGTCCGCGCCGAAAGCGACAAGCGTTTCGTATTCGATCGCGGCTGCAACCGGTTCGGCGGCGTCGGCTGATAACAGCGTGGCGGAATTAAAAAGAACGCAGGCGGCCAACAGGCATCGGAATGACAACATCGCTTCTGACTCCTCGACACGGTTGTGAATGGTAATCGAGGTTTCCATTGTAGTTGGAGAGGCTCGCTAGATCACGGCTAGAGTAGGTCCCACGAGCCGAGCCGGACCTGGAAGTGTGCGGAACTCCGCGATTCAGGTCCCGCTCGGCTCGCGGGACCTACTTACTAGAGTTCGGCTAAATCAATCCGCTTCTCGAGGCGCTCGGCTCCATCCACGTCGCGAATCTGCAGTGACAGACGACCGACCTCCCAGTCGATCAGCACCGCGCCGTAGTTTTCGCGATGGAAGGTGTTGTTTAGGGCACGAAACCGGTTGACCGTCGGTGTGCCTCGCGGGTGTACTTGGTTCAAACTGCTCGAAGTCAGCTCGTGGATCGGATAGGGAACACCTTCTTCAATGGATGACAATTCGGACCAATGACGGGCGCCATTGATCATGACGATGCCCGCTGCTTTTGTCTTCGCAAGCAACTCGAACAGGCGCGATCGCTCCAGCGGCAAGTTGGACCATGTTTCTTGTCCGGACGCGGCCGGAAGACATTGAATGCTCGTGACGAGGACACGCAACTCGGCGGGATCATGAAGCTGCTCTTCGAGCCAAGCCCACTGAGCCTCTCCCAGCATGGTGGCAGTCGGATCGGGATTCGGCACATACGCGCCGCCCGTTCGCCGTTCACCTCTCTTCAGTGCGTTCCGGAAGTAGCGCGTGTCCAACAGCAAGACTTGGACCCGGTTCCCTTTCGGACCGAAGATCTTTGCATCGTAGACACCCGGCCGCTGGCGTCGAACCGAATCGGGTGCATCGTTCCAGAAGTCAACGAAGAGCCGCTGCGACTCCATTCGCTTCGGATATTCGGCTCCGCCGTCGTTCACGCCATAATCGTGGTCGTCCCAGGTGGCGAGTATCGGGCAGGTGCCGAGCAGGCGTTTGAACCCAGCATCTGCTTTCAGCTTTTCGTACTTCGCATGCATCACCGCCATGTCTTCGGCGGAGCAGACGGATGCCGCCAAGAACAACAGCATCGCAGCTTGAAGGTGCAATTTGGACATCGGGCTCGCTTTCGTCGGCATGGACGGGGCTTGTGTCGTGGGAAGCTTATTGCTTCCGCGCTAACAAGATTGTGTCGCCATGACGCGCGAGCCGCCAGGGGCAGAGGCCGCTCAAGTGGTCATCTCAGCCACCTTACGAGCTGAGTTCGACTAGGCAACCGCCTTGAGCCACTTTTCCGGAGCCAATTCCTGATGCGGAACGCGGCAGCGATGAAAGCGGAAGGAAGCCTTCGACCACCAGTCGGTGGGCGCGTTGCCGAAGGCGACGTAGGGGACCAGACGGCTAAGTCGCCGGTAAAGGTCAAGGTTGCGTTGCCGGTGCTGGAGCGCGAAGGCCGGATCAGTATGATATCGAGCCCAGCCAATCGTTCCCCAAAGGCCTGCTGCTCCGAAATGCTCGTTGAGCAACACGTCTTCCATGAAGACTCGCAGACTGCCATCGTAGAAGTTGATCGTGTCATGAAAGGCGATGATGCCGCCGTCGGCAAGATGGTGGGCGAAACCGTTGAAATCTGTTGAAGCACCCACGTAGGAGTGATCTCCATCGATCCAAAGCAGCCGCAGCGGCTGGCTCCATTCAGGGGCGAGCTCGTGTGACATCATCTGATGGAAATCAACGAAGTCCTTCACACCGGCGTCGCTCAGGTTCTTATCGATCAACTCGCGGGGTGAATTGTATTCGCCGACGACGAGCGGATCGACTGCAGAGATCCGTGCATCTCCGACCAAGTTTGCGGCCTTGGCCAGGATGACCGTCGATTTACCCTGGAAACTGCCGATCTCTAGGATCTCGCCATCGGCGAGCCGACTTCCCCCTAGCAGTGCCAGGAAGCGAATCTCTCGGTCACTCAGATAGCCGCCGACATTCTTCACGATTTCCGGTGCTGCCGTGACGTACTCAGTAAGTGTTTTGCCCAACATGCAATAAAACCTCCGACATGCTTTTACTCGTTGAAGAGTTTCGTCGGAAGATCGATTTAGTAGCTTTAGAAAGAGCGTGCCCGAGAGTATTGTATTCTCGAAATTCGATTCTGTTGGAAACGCACTCGGCGGCGTTCTAGTTTCGGAGTGCTAGCGAATTGCGACGGTCTTGCTAGCACAGACGCCTGCGTTGACGCCGTCGCTCCGCTTGGTGTAACCTCCCCCGCCCATTTCTTTGCGATCGTCAATCGTTATCTCCACCTCATGACTCTTCGCCGCGCCAGCTTGATCCTCCTTGCCATGTTCGGTGGTTGTTCGACCTGGTCGGGGTCCACCTTGCCTGATCTGCCGCTGCCGCGTATGCCGCACGATAGTGTTGTGCTCGAAACAGCCTTCGTCCGCGTTCCTGCTGGCGTCGAGTTGATGCCGATGTGGCGCGAGATTGACGAACAGAATCTACCGGCGGACGTCCGACGAGATCTAGCTGCCAACGGCATGCGTTCCGGGATCGTCGGCCTGCAACTTCCCAGCCAGATTCGTGAACTGCTCGATGCAGCGAAAGAAGAGACGACGAACACGGAGGCGATCGCATCGGGCAGTGTTACTGCCATTCAACAACAGCTTCAGAGTCGCGCTGGCGAACGCTCGGTGTTGGTTGTCGTGCCCGAGTTGCCGAACGAGAACGTTGTGCTGTTTAACGACGCGGGGCGGGTGAGCGCGAAGACATTCGACAGTGGCCAAGCACTATTCGCGATCAAGACACATCCCTTCGGCGATGGCACCGTCGAGCTCGAGCTGACACCCGAAATCAAGCATGGTGACGTTCAGCATCAATGGGTGCCAGGCAACGGCTCGTTCAAGCACGACTTCAGCCGCGCCGCCCTCGTGTTCGAACAACTACGTCTCGCGACGGTTGTCTCACCGGGACAAACGCTACTCGTAACATGCACCGCCGAAGCCAAAGGACTTGGTGGGCTGTTCTTTACGAAGGGCTCACAACCCGATGCGGAGCGGCTTGTCTTGCTAATCCGGCTCGCTCAAACACAATACGACGACCTGTTCGATTCCGAAGAAACGCCGGAGCCGCTCGCCACGCCGTTTGAGTAGCTGGCGGTATTGGTGATCGCTTGCCCACATCATTCGCTTCCGCCAACGTTGTGTCGTTGGGGTTGTGATTCAGAGCCGCCACAAAACGAGGCTTGAACGGTCGCGAGTCGCTCGTATACTTGAAGCAACATCCATTCCGCATTCCTCGATGCCCGCGCCGGTTCATCGGGCTCACGGCGCATTCTGATGAGACCTTCCAAGTTGCGGCGGCAAATCGCCTGGGAAGCCGCTCGTCTAATGTATGAACGGCGCGAGAGTGAGTACATGCGCGCCAAGATCAAGGCCGCGCGTCGCTGTTGTAAGGGTTGGGTCAAGCCAGGCGACCTACCTAGCAACGCCGAGATACGCGATGAGATTCAGGCTCTCGCCTGCCTCTACGAAGGCGACCAACGGACAAAGAATCTGCGCGAAATGCGGTTCGAAGCACTACATCTGATGAGGCTGCTTCGCCGCTATCGGCCAAGGCTGATCGGTAGCGTCCTGACTGGGCACGTTCGTCACGGCTCTGATATCGACATCCATGTTTTCTCTGACTCGCTGGAAGGAATCACCGGAATCTTCGATGCCGAAGGACTCGTCTATGACGTCGAACGGAAACGCGTGCGCAAGGATGGCGAAGAACGCATCTTTACACATGTCCATGTGAAGGCTCGTTACCCGTTCGAGCTAACTGTCTATGCCGCTGACAAGGCGCATTACGTTTTCAAGAGTTCGATCACCGGCAAAGCCATCGAGCGGGCAAGCATTGCCGACCTTGAAACCTTCCTCCAGGTCGAGTATCCCGACATCGACCTAGACGAAGCCGTCGATGATGTCGCTGAACAGGTTGACCCTTTTCAAGTCTTCGAATCGCTGCTGTTGCCGCTCGATAATGTCAAGCAGAGTCGCAAGTATCATCCCGAAGGCGACGCTCTGTACCATAGCCTGCAAGTCTTCGATCTTGCTTGTGACGAGTTGCCATATGACGAAGAGTTTCTGTTGGCAGCCTTACTGCACGATGTGGGCAAGGCAATCGACCCGGACAACCATGTCGCCACCGGTTTGGAGGCCCTGGCCGGCTTCATCACGCAGCGAACGCACTGGTTGATCGAGCACCATCTGCAAGGTCACAGTATCCTTGATCGATCGATTGGAATGCGAGCCAAGAAACGGCTCAAAGAACACGAGGACTACGAGACTCTGCTTCTCCTATCCCGTTGCGATCGAGGTGGTCGCCAAGTTGGTGTGCAAACGCCCGAAGTCGACGAAGCCCTCGACTACATACGGAACCTCAGCGTTTCCTTCGGCTAGCAGGTCCCGATCGCCGAGCGGGACCTCGCGCGAGCTTGTGGGTGGCGGAGGTCCCTTCCGGCGGAAGGGACCTACTGGGCATCAAGCCATAATCTGATGAATCGGCTCGACACTTTCCACTCCAACCAACTTCTGATCCAAACCGTTATAGAAGTAGCTAAGACGATTCGGATCGAGTCCCAGTTGATGCAGGATCGTCGCGTGTAAGTGTTTGACGTGCAGGCGATCCTCGACGGCAGCGCTGCCGAGTTCGTCGGTCTTGCCAGCGCTCACACCGCCCTTGATGCCTCCGCCAGCAAGCCACATCGTAAAGCCGTACGCGTTGTGATCGCGGCCCGTACCCTTGGCATACTCGGCCGTCGGCTGGCGACCGAATTCACCACCCCAAACGATCAGTGTCTCGTCAAGCATACCACGCTGCTTCAGATCTTTGATCAAGCCGGTAATCGGCTTGTCCGTTTCGCCGGCGTGGAGGTCGTGGTTGTATTTCAGATCTCCGTGAGCATCCCAGTTGGCATCGTTGTGGTTGCCACCGGAGTAGATCTGAACAAATCGTACACCTCGCTCGACCAATCGCCGGGCCATCAAGCACTGCCGGCCAAAGACGTCCGTCTTCTTATCGTCCAAGCCGTAAAGCCGAGTCGTCTTCTCGTCTTCCTGGCTGAGATCGACGGCTTCGGGCGCGGCGGTTTGCATCTTGTACGCCAACTCGTAACTTGCAATCCTCGCCGCGAGGTTGTTGTTGTCGATGCGAGGCTTCTGGTGTTCTTTGTTATAGGCGCGGAGCGTGTCGAGCATCTCACGCTGCATTTGGCGCGTAACTCCTTCGGGAGTCTTCAGGTCCAGAATCGGAGTGCCTTGTGATCGCATGCCCGTCGCTTGGTAAGTTGCCGGCATGTATCCACTGCTCCAATTCTTGGCACCGCTGATCGGGCCTCCGCGCGGATCAAGCATGACGACAAAACCGGGAAGGTCTTCATTCACGGTACCGAGCCCGTAGTTGACCCACGAGCCGATGCAAGGGCTGCCACTGAGGATCTTGCCGGAGTTCATCATCAGCATCGCCGAGCCGTGAATCGGCGAGTCGGCGGTCATCGAATGGACGAACGCAATGTCATCGACGCAAGTCGCGAGATGAGGAAACAGATCCGACACCCATTGGCCGCACTCACCGTGCTGTGCGAAGTCCCACGGCGTCTCGACGATACGCCCCTGATTCTTGTGACCGCCGCGGCCGAACGTTTTCACATCGACCGTCTTGTTGTCCATCCCCTTCATCGCAGGCTTGTAATCGAACGTATCGATATGGCTTGGCCCACCGTACATATAAAGGAAGATGACATTCTTTGCCTTGGGAGTGAAATGCGGTTGCTTCGGAGCAAGAGGATTCCGCCACCGGGTCACGCCATCAGCAGCCTGCGTCTGAGACGAAAGAAATCCGTCATCGCCCAACATGCCGGCTAACGCCACGCCCGTGAATCCCGCGCCTGCTTGCCAAAGAAACTCGCGACGAGTGCGGCCGCAAAAGCTCCGTTGATTTGATTTGTTGTTCGTCATACTCGGTCCTCCCAATAGCTTCTCTCATCTAGTCGCCTATATGCTTCCTTGAACGCCTTGTCGGATGAGATCCAACTCGTGCGGCCTCCTCATGGTCTTTAACACGATTGGCAATCTCATCGCGCCAAGCCGCGGCGACATCTTCATTGGCGTGTCCCTCAACGCTCACGATCAGCTTCTCGGCGATCTCGATTCGATCGGCACTTGGCAGCGCTAGAAGCTTCGCCGTTAGTTGGTCTATGCTGTGCGGCATCTTATTCAATCCAAGTACATGAATTCGTTCAGGTTTAACAGAGTCACGCAGAACTGCTTCAACGCAATTCCTGGCTCCAGTTTGTGTTTATCGCGGAGTTTCGCGATGAGTGTCGTGCCGCGTTTGATCTCCTGCTCAGTTGGCTTTCGTTGTAGGGTACGCGACAGGCCAAGCGCGACTTGAGCAGCGATGTCATCTCCCGCGGTCTCACGCAAGTAACGAGCCAAGATCAACGCTTGCTCGTTCGCAAACGCGCTGTTCATCATTCCAAGGGCTTGCGTTGGCTGAGTCGTCACAAAACGCACGGGGCAACTTGCATCGGTATCAGCTCCATCGAAGTTAGCCATCATCGGCACAACCAACGATCGTTTCAGGTGGATATAGATCGAGCGACGTGCAGCGTCTTCGGGTGACGACTGGCCCCAACCGGCCCCCGGACGCGATTGCCCAGCCAGCACCTCCGGCGCGATTGTGACGTAGATGCTCGGACCGTACATCTTCTCGCGATTCAAGGTTCCATTGACGGCCAGGACCGAATCACGAAGCTCTTCCGCCGACAAGCGGCGCATATCGAATCGCCACAGCAAATCGTTGATCGGATCCTTCGCGAGAGCCTGCTCGTTGGCTTCGGACGACATTTGATAGGTGTTCGATGTCATGATGAGTTTATGCAGCCGCTTCATGCGCCAGCCCCCATCGACGAACTGTGCCGCAAGCCAATCGAGTAGCTCGGGATGCGTCGGTGGGATGCCTTTGAAACCGAAGTCACTCGTCGAGCGAACGATCCCACGGCCGAAGTGGTAATG
Source organism: Planctomycetaceae bacterium (assembly GCA_002726245.1). GTDB lineage: Bacteria > Planctomycetota > Planctomycetia > Pirellulales > Pirellulaceae > PBSM01. The sequence continues at coordinate 22,216 of PBSM01000058.1, forward strand.
CCAGATCCGATTAACCATCACCCGAGCTGTCAACGGGTTGTCTTTGCTGGCCAGCCAATTGGCGAGTGCCGTGCGGCGGCCTGTCGATGCGACGCCTTCCTTGGGCGGGGCGATCTTCGCCTCGGGAGGCGATAGGACCGAGAGAAACCCAGGCTGTACTTCGTCGCCAGGGACATGCGCATTGCCGCGAACGAGCACGTGGGTCGGAGGACAGTCGCGACCATGCTCTTTCACGCAGAGCGCTTCCTCCAGTCCGGGTGGCCGGAACTTGCGCAGCTCATTTCGCCGCTCGGTCAACGCGACAAACCGATCGAATTCTTCCTGAGTCAGCAGACCGCCGATCCGTTTCTTCGCGAGATCAACTCGGCGGACTTCATTCTTCCACTCGTCGTTCTCGACTCCTTTCAGATCCTGCTTGACCTTTCGCTCTAACTTGCCAAGCTCGCGTTTGTTCTCGTCGGTCGATTGCTTATGTTTCTCGACGGTCTCTCGGTGTCGTTGCGTCTCTTCTTCACTCGAGATCGAAGTTACAGAAGCGGCGAGGACCGTGTCGTGACCACGCACTCCGAATCGTCGGATGTTGCGAAAAAAAGCTGCCATCCGGTAGTAATCCTTCTGCGGAATTGGATCGAGTTTGTGCTCGTGGCAGCGGGCACAGCCAACTCGCATGCCGAGGAACACCTCACCGGTTGTGCGTACCAAGTCGTCGATGTCCTCGAAAAGTTCTTGCACAGGATCAACCGGCTCGTCTTGCCAAATGCCAAGCCGGTAGTACCCGGTGGCAATGATAGTCTCGGGCGTAACTTCAGGCAGTTCATCGCCTGCAATCTGCTCGGTGAGGAAACGATCGTAAGGTTTGTCTTCGTTGAACGATAGGATCACGTAGTCACGATATCGCCACACGTGCGGCTTTGGACCGTCGCGTTCGTAGCTGTTCGTTTCAGCATAGCGAACCAAGTCGAGCCAATGCCGCGCCCAGCGTTCGCCGTAGTGCGGCGATTCGAGCAGGCGATCAACCACTTTCTCGAAAGCGTCCGGTGACTTGTCGGCGACGAACGCTTCCACCTCTTCCGGCGACGGTGGCAGACCGGTTAAATCGTAGTAGGCTCGTCGAAGCAGTGCCGTCTTCGAAACCGGACGCGCGGGTCGCAACCCCGCGTCCTCAAGCTTGCGAAGCACGAAACCGTCAATGGGATTACGAACCCACTCGCTCCGCGTGACGGATGGAGGATTCGACGCCTTGACTGGTTGGAACGACCAGAAGCGTTTCGTTTCCTCGTTGACGGCTGGGGAACCATCTTCGTCCGCGTGATCACCTCCAGCAATCTCACTCATCGGCAATCCAAGACGGACCCACTTGGCCAACGTGTCGATCTCGGTTTGTGGGAGTTTCCCCGTGGGCGGCATCTCATACTCTTCGTAGTTCACTGCCGAGAGCAGCAAGCTCTCCGCGGGCTTGCTCAATGAAGCCGCCGGCCCGGTTTCGCCGCCCTTCAAGATCGATTCTCGGCTCGTTAGTCGCAACGCGCCTTTTGCGGTCTTGTTGGGACCGTGACACTTGAAGCAATGCTTCTCAAGCAACGGTTTGACTTCGTCGTCAAAGAACTTGACGGCAGCTGCGTCCGGCTCCGCCTCGGTAGTTTGCGACGGAGAGCTTGTCGCGGCAAGCAGCAGAACAACAAATGGTAGAAACGAACGGGCTCGTTGCATCAATGACTCCACGAATCGTGAGCGGTGTACATGGGATTGGCCGGAATACCTAGAAGACCCTATTCTATTTGAAATCTGACGGATTTGAAATCGCAGACTAACGGAACGCCGAGCGTCCGCGGCCGTTGCGACGAGCTTGACTTTCATCCTCCCACCCACGGACAATGAGAACGGACGAGCGAGGGTCACGCTCTGACGTGAATGGCGCTTCAAACCCGTGACGCTCCAAGGAACAGAGCCATGCAACTCTCTTGTGTTCATTGCGGGAACACGTTCACGATTTCCGCGGATCAACTCGGCGGCCGCGGCCGATGTCCGCATTGCCACGGCGTGATCGCCCTGCCGGAGGCCGATGATGCTTCGGCTCCGAGTGACGTGCAGCCGCGGCAGGCGACTCATTGGTGGGAAAACTCCATCTCCGGGTTGGCTTCGCTGGTGATCCATCTGATCCTGATCTTAGTCTTCGCCTTGATCCGGTTCGGCGGTGCGGCCGGCGAGGGATTCGCCGAAGATGTCTTGATCGGCGAGTTGCCTTCGGAACAACTTGGAGAAGCTCAGGACGAAGAGCTTTCCTCCGAAGAGGCTCCGTCAACGGAATCGCCGATGGACGAGTTGATCGAAGTCATGGAAGTGGAGCGGCCGATCGCACCGACGACTGACAGCTTCTCCGAAGACTCGTTGGCCGTCGTGTCGCCTTCGATGAGCGGTGGAGATGCGGGTTCGTTCGATCTGGGGACGGTTAGTGTTGGCGGTGGTTCGATGGCCGGTGGCGGTTGGGACGGCTATCTGCAAAACCTCCGCCGTAACGGTTTGGACATTGTTATCACATTCGATAGCACAAGCAGCATGGACGGCGAGCTCCGTGAAGTGAAGGATCAGATCAAACGCATCGGTAACGCGTTAACGACGCTGGTACCGAAAGCGAGAATCGGACTCTGCACTTACCGCGATGAAGGCGACACCTATGTTGTGAAAGGGCTGCCGCTAACCAACGACATCCAAGCGATTGACAGTTACTTGTCCGAAGTGTCGGCCGGAGGCGGCGGCAATACACCTGAGGCCGTTCACGAAGGTTTGCGGTGGGCCGTGAGCAACAATCCGTTCCGCACGAATGCTCGGAAGGTGTTGTTGCTGTTCGGCGATGCTCCGCCCCATCAGCAGCAACTCACCACCTGCTTGAACATTGCTTCGGATTTCCAGCAGCAGCACGGCGGCATCGTTAGCACGGTAACCTGCCGGGCCGGCAGTCGGCTGGACGAGTTCTATGACATTGCCAGGATGGGCGGCGGTGAAGCATTTTTGACGAGCGACGAACGTCAGATCATGGAGCAACTGCTCGTACTTGTGTTCGGCAGCAAGCACCGGGCTCGCGTCCTGGAAGCATTTGAGCTGATGGAGCGGTAGCGTCGGCGTCGCGATTCCGGTCGCCTAAAACGCGGCCAGTGCATCGCTGATCGTGTCGTATATCAGGAAGACAGTGCCGTCTAGATTCAGCATGCGATAGACCTTGCGAATCGGCTCGGTCATTCCGCACTGCTTCATTTGCCCGCCGTTCTTCGTGATACGTTTCTTGGCGCGCAACAGCCCATTAATCACCGAAGTTGAACAGTGCTCGACTTGACTGAAATCGATGATCGCCTGTTTTGGACGATCGAGGTTCAACAGTTCCGTCTGCCAAGCCATAACGAGTGCAATGTCGAACAGCATCGGATCCGCAAGTTCGACGATCAAGACGTCCTCATCGCGCTTGACCTGGAAATGCTCGTAGTCAGACATCTTCGGTTCCGCCCTCACCTCGATAGCCGCAGTCGCGTATCGAACGACCGCTATCAGTGTAAGAGGATACCGCAACTGTGCAAGCAACAATTCGCGTCAATTCATTCAGCGGTTGCGCCTTCTTCGGCTTCCCACGGGTTCGACCAATCGCCCCAATGCTCCAGGTAGACTTCGTACGCCGCAACTTCGTCCACACGATCGACGATCCATGCGTGAGTCGCCGCGATCAACTCCTGCTCGCGATCGAGGGAAATCTGCCCAAGGATTACGGATACCCGCAAGAACACGAAGTAAGTATCTAGAACGTCGCACCGGCAGTAATCATTGATCTCCGCCAGTTTCCCTTCGTCGAACATGTCCTGAACCATGTGCCCTTGCACCGCCATCTTGCCGGGTTTTCCAAGCATCGTCGCGGCGAGATTCAGGCCGCCATTCAGCCGGCTCGCTCCGAAGTTCGTCAGCAATTCATAGAGGTCAAAGTGCGACTCCGGGTTGTAGCGGTAACGTGGCTGCGAATAGCTCTTGCCATGAACATCGAACCACGCGGGCACGCTTAAGCCATACCTGAACGCCGCCAGCTCCATCAGCGGAACATCGAACGTCCGGCCGTTGAAGGATACGAGAGTCGGCTTACGATAGGCTTCCCAACCAGTCCAGAAGTGCTTAGTGATCACGTGTGGCCGAAATCTGGGATCGTCAAGCGCGACGATATCGATCAGTTCGAGAGTGTCCGCGACTTTGGCGACGACAACGGAGACCGGATACTGGAACGAATAGGGAATGAAGTCCGTTCCGCGCTCTTCGATGAGCTGATCCCGGTATTTGCGAACCGCGTCATGCGACGAAAGGTTCTCGCCTGGATAGCGAATCTGCGAGACGAGATCTCCGTCAGCGACGCTTTCGATGTCGAAGACAAGATATCGAACGTTTTGGCTGGTCATTGTGCTGCATCGCCCGGTCTTCAAGGCCATTGAGGCTCACGCTTCTCCAGAAACGCGTTCAGCCCTTCGGAGGCCGCTTCCGTGGTCCGCGCTGTCGCGCTCGCGGCAGCTCCCGCCGATAGCAACACGCCGAGATGTTCGCCAATCGTTTCGTTGAGCATCTTTTTCGTTAGCTGTAATGCTTCCGCAGCCGACTTGGAACATTGCTCGGCCAAAGCGTGGGCCCGGGCCCACACGAGGTCTTGGGCGACCACTTCATGAAAGAGATTCACGCGATGTGCTTCGCGGGCATCAATCAGCTCCGCTGACAGAAGTAGCTTTGCGGCATATCCACTTCCGATTCGAAACGCGAGCAACGGCGCAACCAGGCCCGCGGCGAGTCCGCGTCGAGGTTCCGGCAAGCCGAATCGCGATTGCTCGCCGGCGATGGTCATGTCGCATGCCAACACCAGCCCCGCACCACCAGCCACCGCGGGACCGTTCACTGCCGCAATGATTGGCTTCGGAAAACGGAGCATGTACTCCACGAGTTCCTTGTATTGAACGGCGTCGTGATACCACTGCTCCTGCGCGTTGCTTTGTTTGGTCGTGTCGCTCATTTCCGCGAGATCCATCCCGGCACAAAACGCGTTGCCCGCGCCGGTCAGGATGACTGCACAAACACTCTTCTCGGTATGGAAGTCTTCAAACGCTTGAAGCAAATCCACCATCATCCGCCGCGACAGAGCATTCCGCCTGTCAGGCCGGTTCAGAATGATCGTGGCGCTGGGTACGTGTTTTTTGACTTCGACTAACGCCATCTCGGCTTGCCCGTTTGTGAATGGTCGAGAACTTTCGCGTCGCGGTTCTGACGCTAAGTATTCTAGCGCAACAAGCGGTCTTTCCATACCTGGTAGATGGATCCATGCCGAACGCCCGGCGCGCCGTCGAATCGACACCAAGCCAGGAGCTTCGGCGACAGTTTCTGGCGGCGGACAGTCTTGCCAAACACATTAGGCAAGTCCCATCTACTTACCTCTCAACGACTTCGCTTCACGACACTCGTTGTTGGCATGCCTCCTGCGTTCCTTCCGAAGCAGCAATGTGACTCGCATTGCTTTCGGGCAAACGTGCCACACCGGACGCGGTCGTTCTACATATTCGTGATCTACCAAGATGGCTGCCGCACTCGCATGCGTTCCGATCGCGCGACGCGACAGGAGTAAGGAGAACAAGATGTCTATCTCTACAAAGTCTTCACAGAAGAGGTTGGTGCGCGAGCTGAAGAAGCTGCGCACGAACAACAGCAACGAGGTTCGTGCCCATCGCGGTTGTCATTGCTGCCGCTGTTGCCGTTGCTGGTAGCAGCACCACAACTCTCCCCTCTCTCCCCGTGACGGGGAGGGAGGGGAAGAGGTGACACCATCCGAGAAAGACGAGACGTAACAAGCTGTCCCGCCAAACAAAACACGGTCCGAGCGACATCATCATGCACCCAGCCATCGGCTACGCCATTCGTGAACAGAATCGATTCGTGCTAGACGACCCAGCGATCAACGCCGTCGAGATGACGTTCGAGCGAGCTGACGATCCGCTTCGAATCGAACGATACGTCGGCGATATCGACTTCGATTACGTCAGTGTTCATGCGCTCAAGCTGTCGCCGGCCAGTCTCGACTGCCCGGCGCGCCACTACTTAGACGCTTTGAGATCCATCGCGATGGAAAACGGGGCAGCTTCGATTAGCGATCACCTTGGATTCACTCGCGATACGCGGGACGGGGTTGAGTTGGGACACTTCGCCCCCGTTCCGCCGACGAGCGAAGCTCTTGATGTGACAAGCAAGAACATTGACTTCATCCAGTCCGAGCTTTCACCATTGCACTTCTTTATCGAAAACATCGCCTACTTGTTTCGGTTGGAAGGCATCATGAAAGAGGCTGAATTCCTGAAACAACTCTTGTCGCGAACTGGCTGTGGTTGGTTGTTGGACGTGACGAATGTCTATGCGAATGCAACCAACTTCGACTTCGATCCCTACGAATTCATTGCCGAAGTGATGCCAGCCGCCGAACGTGTTCAAATTCATCTCGCCGGCGGCTACTTCGACGATGAAGTCAATATGTACATCGACAGCCATTCGCATCCGATACCCGACGACGTCTGGGATCTCTACCGACACGCCTTGGCTTGTGGCAACGGAAAGATCGATGCCATCTTCGTCGAACGCGACCAGAACTTCCCCGACGAAGGCGGGTGGCGAGACGAAATTCGGGCCGTTCGCCAAATCGCCGAACAAGTCCAAGTCCTCTCGCCCTCGGGGCGTGGATCGGAGTGATGAGCAAGTGCAAGACGGTCTCACAGAAGCGACCTGACAAAGATCTCTCAGCGGGCAAACAACAAGGAGGCAGTGATGACATCCATCGTCTACCAACAGCAGCTTCGACATCTCATTCGCGCCATGTCGATGCCGAATCGCGAGGCGAGCGCGGGGCAATCGCTCGCTAGCGGGTCAACGCCGGCGCGGGTGAAGATGTTCGTTGACGGCAACTTGGAGAAACGCCGAGAAAAGCTTGAAACGCAACTCTTATTCGTCGCTGATGCTTTCGAGGGCTTTGACCGGTTCACGGTTGACTTCATTCGCGCCGAGCCACTGGCTACGTTCGGCTCAGCTGTCAGCGACGGCGAGGCGATGCTCCGCTGGCTGCCTACAGCGACCGATTTATCGCCTATTCAGCGTGACTACATCACTTGCCAACGAGCGCGGCACACGATCGAAGAGATCGCGAGAGAGAATCGCATCGCTTATGTCCGCTTCCAGGAGTTAAGCAGCATTGTCGATCAGTTCCTGCCACAGTTGGGCAACGATGACAGGTTGCGAATACTGCTCAATCCGACTCGTACCTGGAGCAGGTTCGAGACCTCCGAGTTGCTCGACGGCAAGGTTCCGCCGCCGAGCAACGTGTTGTTCTTCGCAACTCGCGGCGACGTCGCCACCGCTGCTCTCGAACTCGAAGGCCAAGCTTTACTCAACGAACTCGTTGACTATCAACCCTGTACACTCGCCGAGTGGGCAAGCGTTTCCACCGGGGCTGATCGCGACGAACTGCTCGCATTCTGCCGCGACCTGGCCGAGATGGGATTGGTGGCGATCGGTTGATCGGTCGTCGCATTAGACGCCGTGCGGCTCAGCTTCGGGTTGTTGTTCCGCTGCCGATTCGCGCTCGGGGCGCGCTTGGAAGTCGAAGCCCACTTTCTCTGCCAACAGCATATCTATCAGTGTGCCTAGTGGACCGTGATCGGCATGTGAGCCGTCACCGTTGCCACTCGTCACGAACATCTGTTCGGGGACAAGTGGCTGGCGGCTGCGGCGAGCTGTTTGGATACGATCGAGAGAGCATAGAGCCGCGGATCACCATACGACTCAATCTGCTTACGGAGTACGCGCGATTGAGCTTCGCCTTCCAGGCTCATCCGTTTGCTTTCGCCCGTCGCTGCGCGAGCGAGAACGAGATATTACGGTTTTGGCTCATCATTTTGCGAATCAATTCGAACGCGAGGTTCCAGCCTTCCGCGGCAAGCGTTTCTCGAAAGCCGCGATTGCCGAGCTGAACCGTTATTCGTTCCCAGGCAACATTCGCGAGCTGAAGAAGGTGATCGAGCGCGCCGTCTATCGCGAGACGCACGACGAGATTACGCCGGGTGATCTTGGACTTGCCAGCCCCGACGCGCTGCTCAACCGATCTGGCAGCTTTCGGGACAAGGTAAACGCCTTCAGCCGTGAACTGCTCGCGGACGCGGTAAAACAGAGCAATGGCAATCAAGCCGAAGCCGCTTGGCGACTTGGACTGTCCTACCATCAGTTCCGGTACTATTACGGTAAGTTCCTGAAGGCGGATAGCACGCCGTGAATGAACTGAGGGACGATCATGATACCGAGAAGCGAGCGGGATGGTGTGCGGCGAGCTGTCGAAGCGCTGCTTGAAAGTAGCAGCACGCTGTTCATTACTGGTGCCGGCGTTTCAGCCGACTCAGGCCTGCCGACGTATCGCGGCGTAGGCGGGCTCTACGACGTTGAGACGACTTCCGAAGGGTACGCAATCGAAGAGATTCTGACGGCCGAGACGCTGCAACATGACCCGGCGCTTACTTGGAAGCATCTGCTAGAGATCGGAAAGGCGTGTCATGGTGCGACGTTCAACCGGGCCCATCAGATAATTGCGGAAGCGGAAACCTGTTTTGAGAGAGTGTTAGTGCTAACTCAGAACGTTGATGGGTTTCACACGGAGGCAGGTTCGAAGAAGGTGATCGATATCCACGGAGATATGCGCGAGCTCGTATGTACCCGGTGCGATTTCCGCGAATGCGTAAGTTCCGACTCGGAACCGAGGATCCCGCCACCGTGTCCACAATGTGATAGCGTTGTCCGACCCGACATCGTTCTGTTCGGCGAAATGCTCCCAGCTCACAAGAGCGAGCGGTTGTACAATGAACTACGTATGGGATTTGATGTCGTGTTCAGCATTGGGACAAGCAGCCTATTCGAGTACATCGCTTGGCCGATTCACCTAGCGAAAGATACCGGGAAATGCACGGTGGAGATTAACCCAGTGGAGACGAGCGTTTCTTCACTCGTCGATATTCGCATTCCCCTTGGGGCGAGTGCCGCGTTAGAACAGATCTGGGATCACTACCGGCGGATGCGCGCTTAGCGTTGTCCCTGTTCGACCGCTTTAACGACTCCGTTCGAACCTCCAACGAAGGCCTGCCCTGTGTGTGCTGCCGCGGCGACCGTGTAGAGCCAACGGTCGGCTACTTCTATATCCGCTGAGATCTGGACCGTGTCGGGATCGATGATCCGAAGATGGCCGTCGGCGCATGCAGCCAACAAGGCCGTGCCATCCTTGGTCCAGCAGATGTCGAGTGCCGGGCTGGGGAGTTTGGCGAAGCGCATCAATCGACCGCGGACTGGCCACCAGAGGCGAACGGTCTTGTCCGCGGCAGCGGAGGCGAGCACGTAGGGTGCATTCATCGAGCCGGGACGCACTGCGACGTCGTGCACTGCGTTTGTGTGATTGTTGAGCGTTCGCACAAGTTCGCCCGTCTCTTCTCGCCAGACGCGCAGGGTTTGGTCGCGGCTTCCTGACACGAAGTAGCCGCCGGGCAGCATCGCGATCGTCGTGACTTCGCGCGAGTGGCCCGCGAAGCCACGAATCCCCTTTGCTGATTCGTCAAGCAAGTGGATCGCCAAGTCAGGCCCGGCTGTTGCAAGCACTTTGCCGTCTTCTCGCCACGAAACCTGATAGATGATGTCCTCGCCGATCGTTTCACGGTGTAGTAACTTCGCCGCTGGCCAGCCGTAGATTTCGATGCCTCCCGACTCGGTGGGACTGCCGCCAACCGCAGCCAGTTGCGTGCCGTCTGGCGAGAAGCGAAGATCGTTCACGTGGGCCAGTGTCGTGGGCAGCGGGCTGGTCTGTTTCAACTCGGGCCAACTCAAGACGGCGATCCCGCGTTGCGAGCCGACCAGGATCGATGTGCCATTCGGCGCAAAGGCAGCGGCGGTGATGGGAGGTTCAGTCGCGGACGCCGAGGCGGCGGTTAGCGAGGCGAGAAGGAGGACGATTAAGCGCACAAAGTAGCCATCACGCTCCGCGTGATGTAAGCGGAACCACTCACGCACTCGCCCGCAGTTCCAACCCCTTCGTGAGAGACAAGGCCGATTCGCCACGCCGCTCACATCACGCGGAGCGTGATGGCTACTTTGAATTAATGGCTCCACGAGAACTCCGTGCTGTTGATCAGCACCCAGTATAGGTCCTCCAGCTCCTGCGTGCGCCGATCTCCGCTGAGGTCTTTGAGCCTCGCTGCGAAATGAGTGAGTTCCTCGGCTGACGGCCGACGAGTTAGTACTGCCAGGTAAGCCGTTTCGACAGCCTTCTCGTCGGTCGGAGCAAGTGCCGCGAGCTGCGTTGTTGCGTTGAAAAGCGGATTCTGCACCGTTTGCTCTTTGACGAGTTTTCCATTCATCATTAGCAAACGCTGGGCAATCGTGCCGGCTCGTTCGTCGAACTCGTCTTCAGCTGCGTCGCCATATCGCTGAATGAACGAGTTCTGGTCATTGAAGCGTTGAAGTTGAGCAAAGATATGCGACTCGGCATCGATCGTTGTCAGCTCGGTCGCTTGCAGGATACCGCCAGCGACTTGTTCCGGTCTCAGGCGTGTTAGAGGAAAGACAGCCCAACAGTTTTCGTGTTTGGGCTGGACCTCGAAGTCCGCCCGGCTGTCGAGGCGGAAGGCCTTGGTCTCCGCGATGACTCGCAGCAGGTGACGCAAGTCATAGTCATGCTCGACGAACTCAGCCGACAATGTCTCCAATCCCGGGGGATAGTCACCGTATAACGGGATGTCATCGATTGGCTCGACGAGCGGCTTGCCCATCAGCAGTGCCCACATCCGATTCACCATTGCGCGCGCAAAAGGCTTGTTCTGATCGTGCGTGACCCAGTTCGCTAACTGCTCGCGACGTGTGCCCTCATCGCGGACCAGCTCGGCAAGGAATGGAGGCCGACGCGCGACCGTCTCTTCTTCTTCGGCATTCAGGTACTTGTACTTATAGTCGCCATCCCCGTCGGTGACTCCGAACAGCGAGAAGTTCACTCCACCATAGAAAGCGGCAAGGTGATGGAAATCACTCTGCGTCCCGTCGCGCGGCTCCTCCGCAGTTCCCAGTGAGACATTCCCGAGCTGATCGTCATGACACTGCAGGCAATCGATGCGCATCCCAAGGAACGCGCGCGTCGTTCGGCCCGCTAATCGAATCGCGTCCGGCTTGCCTTCGTTGTCAGGATTGACGGTCACTGTCAGGAAGTTCACCGCCGGCGCGTCGGTCCAGATTCCGGTATCGCTAATCAGGCTGCGGACGATCTTGTCGTAACGCGTGTTTTGATGAATCTGGTCGCTCAGCCAAGTTGTGAATCGACGGCGGCGAAATACGATGAAAGGACCATCCTCAGTTCCGACATAAGCGCGCCCCAGACGCTCGGCGACGTAATCAGCATAGCGTCGATCTTCCAGCAATCGGGACAGATACCATTCGAGCTGTTCCTTCTCCGGCAACGTTTCGAATATGCGGAGTTCCTCCAGCGACGGGACCGTCCCCGTCAGCGCGAGACCGAGCCGACGGGCAATCGTCAAGTTGTCGGCGCTAGCAGTCGGAACGAGTTCGTTCTCTTGCCAGTATCGTTCGAACTCGCTATCGACTTGTTCAACGATTGCGCGTGCCGCGGGTTCGGCAAAGCGTTGTGGATTGAAGTCGGTGGGATGCTCGATGGGGTCGCTACTTAACAGTCCGGCCGCGACGCCTGCGAAGCCAACCAGGATCAAGCCAACGAACAAGAGATTACGTGCCCACATGGGAGGTATCCTTCTTCGAGATTCCGATTTTCCTGAAACGATCCGGCTACGCCGTCGGTACTGTTTTGTATCCTCTAGCGATACTTCGACAAGACGCCCCTTGTTTCGGCCGATCATGTCAGTTGCAGTTATCTACGCCCATTCAACTCCCTTTCCCAGCCGCTGGGAAGGCGATATTTGCACGAAATCAACTGTTTGCCTACCATCCGGACAGGAGACACAAGGCAACACGCATGAATGAGACGCCCGACGACCAGGAGACACCTCCGCCCGCGATCTGGACTGATGAAGTGACCGCGCCGCCGATGATCGATATTGCGGAGGCGGCCCCTCCAACGGACCTGCCTCCAATCCAGATCCACGCAGCGGAGATGATCGACGAAGATGTGACGGTAGTCGATGAACGGAGCTTGCCCGTCAAGTGTTGGAGTTGGTTCTGTAATGTATTGGACTGGCTGTTCGGGATGGCTTGCGTGATCGCCGGGCTCGCCCTGGTCGCGACGATTCCCATCGCGCAGTTCTTGTCGCTCGGATATCTGCTGGAAGTGAGCGGGCGCATCTCGCGAACCGGGCGGATCTCCGAGGGATTCATTGGCATTCGACAAGCATCGCGAGTCGGCAGCATTGTCCTTGGTACGTGGTTGATGTTTTTGCCGATCCGGTTTGCATCGACGGTGTGGAGCGCGTCGCAGTTGATCGACCCGGATAGCCGAGCAACCGCAGGTTGGCGCATCGGGCTGCTGACCGTCACCGTCCTGATGATTGGCCACATCGTGGTCTCGTGGAGTTGTGGCGGCAAACTTCGGCATTTCTTCTGGCCATTTCTTGCACCCATGTTCTTCGCCATGTGGGGTCTGCGACGGATCGTTTCCAGTCAGCGACTGGCCCCGATTGTCCGGCCTGTCGTCGGCACAATCTCGAAACGCTTGCTGCGAGACCTGACGAGAGTGCCCCCGCTTAGTGAATGGTTCCCGCCGGCGATCTTGCTGGCGCGAGTCCGCCAAGGCGGCATGTATGTATCGGCTCGTGATACGGTATGGGAATTCGCCGTCAACATGCGCCTGCACTATTACTTCTGGCTCGGCCTGCGCGGCTTTGCCGGCGCGATTGTCTGGCTGTTCGTACCCGTCATGCTAATCATTGCCACGACGCAGTTGTCGCTTGACAATCAGCAAGCCGCTCAAGGCCTCGGTGGCTTGGCCGGCTTCATTGGCTCCATGTTGTTGATGGTGGTTGTTCTTTACTTGCCGTTCATGCAAACGCACTTCGCCGCTCAGAATCGCTTCGTCGCGATGTTCGAGTTGGGAACAGTGCGGAAGTTATTCCGCCAAGCGCCGCTTGCGTTTTGGTTCGCCTTGCTGATTACCGTCGCTTTCGCGATCCCACTCTACTTGCTCAAGATCGAGTACCCGCCGCGAGAGATCTTGTGGTTGCCTTCGCTACTCTTCGTGATCTTCATCCTGCCCGCGCGCATCATCACTGGCTGGGCCCTGGGTCGCGCGATGAAGCGAAAGGAGCCGAGGTACTTTCTCACCCGATGGATTGCTCGACTGGGGACGTTGCCGGTCGTTGTAATCTATGTCTTCTTTGCCTATTTCTCGCAATACACTTCTTGGTACGGACCGTTTAGCCTCTTCGAGCAACACGCCTTTCTTCCGCCTGTGTCTTTCCTCGGGTTGTAGCCGAGTAGGTCACGCTCGCCGAGCGTGACCTCGAAAACCGTTGCGTTTTCGTTCGTCAGAAGTCACTTTCGGCTGAAGGCACTCCGCTGAAGTCAGTTTCGGCGGAAGTGACCTACTTGTCCACGGCCTGCGATAGTGAAGAACCCTCGCAGCCGCTAGGATGGAGGAATCGCAATACGAGGTGAAACCATGCCGCCACGCAACCTGACCATCATCTTTGCAACTTCGCTCTTGTCGATCGTGTGCTATCTGAAGGCCGAGCGAAATCGCTACGCTGGCACAATCGCCGACGCGATGGAGACCGTGTCGCAATATTACGTGGAAGAGGTCGATACCCGCGTGCTCTTTGAAGACGCGATGAAGGGCATGGTCGGCGGGCTGGATCAGTACTCGGGGTATATCGGGCCGGATACTCTCAATCAAATGAACGCCAGCCTCGATCAACAGTTCGGCGGCGTCGGAGTCAAAGTTGAGAAGAAGCAGGAAGGCGAGCCGCTGACGGTACTCAGTCCGCTTGTCGGCACACCGGCGTACCGGGCAGGAATTCAAGCTGGCGATAAGATCCTGGCCGTGGATGGGCAGACGCTGGCCGGGATTCACCTTTCCGAATCGGTCAAGCTGATGCGCGGCGTGCCAGGTTCCGAGTTGACGCTCACGATTCTGCGGGCAGGTCGAGAAGACACGTTCGAAGTGACGATTGTCCGCGAGATTATCAAAGTCGATTCGGTGTTCGGCGACACACGGCGCGCCGACGGCTCGTGGGACTTTCATCTCGAAGAGAATCGTCGGATTGGCTATCTGCGATTGACGACGTTCGGGCAGCGATCGGTCGAGGAACTCAAACAGGTACTCTCGCCAGCGGACAATCGGGTTCCCTTCGAAGCAATCATCATCGATCTCCGAGGCAACGCTGGTGGATTGCTCGACACGGCCGTGAAAGCATGCGACCTCTTCATTGATAGCGGACGGATCGTCAGCACGAATGGCCGAAACGGCGTGTTGCGTACGAGTGCCGATGCAACCGATTCGCTGCTAATACCCAAAGACATTCCGATCGTTGTGCTCGTCAACGAGTTCTCGGCCAGCGCCAGCGAAATTCTCGCGGCCTGCCTGCAGGATCACAAACGAGCCGTCATCGTCGGCGAGCGGACGTGGGGGAAAGGTACGGTGCAGAACATACTGGATTTGGAAGGTGGCCGTAGCGCGTTGAAGCTAACGACCGCGACGTACTGGCGGCCGAACGGAAAGAACATCCATCGGCGCGAAGGTGCTGGCGAAGACGAATCTTGGGGCGTTGCGCCGGACGAGGGATTCGCTGTCCCGATGGAAGATGATTTGTTGGAGAAGGTGTTCATGCAGCGACGGCAACGTGATCGGTACCGGCCGCCGGAGGAAGAAGCTGACCCGCCCGATAGTCCGGCAGTAGACGAGGCGACCGACGAGAAAGTGGATGATCCTCAGCTCCGTCGCGCGATCGAGCACCTTGAAAAAAAGCTGCTCGAAAAAGACGCCGCGTCACAGACCGCGTGACGTTGCGGCGAGGTCTTCGATCTTCGTATCGAAACTCAAGCGGACGACAAACCAGTCCGGTCCGTCGGGTTCATCGCTGGGTGGGCGATAGTAGACAAAACGCCACACTACTGGGAATTGCTCTGCCTTGTAGAGGTACGTCAAGAAGATCAAACTGTTTCCCACCCGGCGCACATCAACCTCCTTCGCCTCCAAGAACGCACCATAACGAGGTTCGAGCTTCTTATACTCATCAAGCAACGCCAACAGCTTCTCTGAAGACTGTGGGCTAGCAAGCAGACTGCCGTCGAGTAGTTCGTTGAAAACCGCTGTCGCGGTCGAATTTGGGTTCGCGAGATTCTCGAAGAACTGGTCAACTTTCTCGGCCAACCGACGCGAATCGTCTTCTTGCGCGATACCGAACGAGTTTACGACGACCAGGATCGCCAACGTGCCGGGAATGGTGAGTGTTCTTCGTAACGACATTCGTAGCTCCAGCATTACATTGAGGTCGCGGACAGCGGACTTGCTTCGGTGACTAAGTTTCGCATCTCGGCGGCCAAGAAGAACGAGCCTGTGATGCAAACGAGAGCATCGGGCGTGACGATCGTTTCACAGTGTTGCCAAGCCAACGCCGGCGTTTCACAAGTCGTGATGGCGGGCTTTCGTGACAAGTCTGCGTCGTACGCGCCACGTTCTAGCATCTCCTTGGCATCCGCTGGCGCAACCGCACGCGGGTTGTCCAGGTATTGAGTTAGGATGATCGAATCGAAGCTCTCTAGCAAGCGTTTCAGCATTCCTGGAACATCTTTATCGCGAGCCGCCGCGAAGATTAGGATGCGTTGGCTGGCGCACAAGCCTGCTTCCACAGCCGCTAGCAGAGCGTCGATCGAGGCGACGTTGTGCGCCGCGTCGAGGACGACGGTCGGTCGTCGGGAAACAATCTCGATTCTAGCCGGGCAGCGTGATTCGGCCAGTCCGCGATAGATCGCGTCTTTGGGAATTCGCCACCCGGCCAGTTCGAGTTGCTGCAGTGTTGCGATCGCGACCGCTGCGTTGGCGGCCTGATGAGCGCCGATCATGCCCAATTGCACGTCCGGCAAACGCCAAGCCCCACCCAACTCGCTGGTGTAGTGGAGCGCTGCCGGCAAGAGTGTGAGGCCGTTCGGTTGGTGATGCTGGAAATCATAATCCTCCCCAACGAAGCACGTTGGCGCGCCGCGTTCCGCGGCGATACTCCGGATGACTTTACGTGGCTCTTTTCCGGTCACGCCACATACTATTGGGGCGCCCGGTTTGATGATGCCTGCCTTTTCGGCAGCGATTTCCGCAAGTGTATCCCCGAGTTGCCGGACATGGTCAAAGCTGATACTCGTGATCGCTGTCACAACCGGGCGACAGACGTTGGTCGAATCGAGACGCCCACCGAGGCCGACTTCAAGCACAGCGACGTCAACGGTTTGGCTCGCGAAATGAAGCATCGTCATGGCTGTTGTGATCTCGAAGAACGTCGGCGTACCGAGCGGGCCGCCGCGTTCAGCCTCTTCGTCCATGGAAACGACCGTGGGTCGAAGCACATCGACTAGCGCCATCAACTCATCGGGCGAGCAACGCTGACCATCGATCTGGATGCGTTCCTCCAGGTAGTCTAAATGCGGAGAGGTATAGAGGCCGGTTCTGTACCCAGCGGCTTTGAGCACACCGGCAACCATAGCCGCGGTCGATCCCTTGCCCTTAGTGCCGGCAATATGTACGGCGGGGAACTGCTGCTGCGGATTGTCAACTCGAGCCAGCAGTTCGCGCATGCGCTCGAGATTCAAATCGCGTCCGCGCGGAGGCCCTCCGGACGCCCGCTCGTAGTTGACGCGTCCGTAAAGATAGTCCAGTGCGGTTTGATAGCTCGCGCCGCGAAGATCGTTGCTGTCACCCACTGGCCAGCTCGGGAGCAGAGACCAAGAAACCAAAAGCGCAGTTTAGACGGGCAGCGACTTGGCGGCAATCAAGTACACCGCAGTGCTACGCAACCCGCGTCGCATGCCCGGCTTGTCCGAACGCGACCATGCGATCGATGCAGACTTGCTTCATGGCGGCGCGAGCTGGCTTGAGATAGTCGCGGGGATCAAATTTCTCGGGACTCTCCGCAAGAACCTTGCGGATCGCACCGGTAATGGCCAAGCGGTTGTCCGTATCGACGTTGATCTTGCGGACGCCATGCTTGATGCCACGTTGAATCTCTTCGACGGGCACTCCCCAAGTTTGGCGAATTTCACCGCCGTGCTGGTTGATGATGTCCTGTAGCTCTTGCGGGACCGACGAGCTGCCGTGCATGACGAGGTGGCAGTTGGGTAGACGCTTGTGAATCTCTTCAATCCGGTCCATCGCCAGCGTGTCGCCGTCTGGCTTGCGCGTGAATTTGTAAGCTCCGTGGCTGGTGCCGATCGCAACCGCCAGAGCATCGCATCCCGTGTCCGCAACGAAACGCTCCGCTTCGTCCGGATCAGTCAGCAGTTGGTCATGCGATAGGCGCCCTGTTGCTCCGTGTCCGTCTTCCTGCTCGCCCATTCCACTTTCCAGTGATCCAAGGCATCCCAACTCGCCTTCGACCGACACGTTCTCGGCATGAGCCAGCTTGACAACTTCGGCAGTCACCTTCGCATTGTAGTCGTAATCGGCGGGCGTCTTGCCGTCTTCCTTGAGCGACCCATCCATCATCACAGAGGTGAATCCGTTCTCGATCGCGCTCATGCAGGTGTCAACGCTGTTGCCGTGATCCTGGTGCATGACGATCGGGATGTGTGGATATAACTCAGCAGCGGCGAGCATCAAATGGCGGAGATATGCATCCTGCGAGTAAGCCCTGGCACCTCGAGAAGCTTGGACGATGACGGGCGATTCCGTCTCGTCTGCGGCTTCCATGATCGCCTGGATCTGCTCCATGTTATTAACATTGAACGCAGCAACGCCGTAATTGGTGTCGGCGGCGTGGTCCAGGAGTGTTCGTAGTGGGATGAGTGCCATGTAGTGCTCCTAGCAAGTTAGATGAGCCCCTCATTATCGTGCGCAAGCGATTTCTGGCAATGCCCTCGCACTTTCGGTTCGAGAGTAAAGACTGTCTGGGCTGGTGAGTCTCAGCTTGCCTCGAGCGGTGGCAGGTCGAGGGTGATTGCCCGCAAACGACCTTCTCGCTCGACGGTCATCTCAAGCGGGCTCGGCAGCGTGGTCAGAGCCTCGAAGAACTCCGTACCATCGGCGAACGACTCGCTGCCCACTTCATAGACGCGGTCCCCATTCTTCAAGCCTGCGATCGATGCCGGCGATCCGTTGACGACGCGCGTGAGAATGACCGTTCCCGGTTCTGCTTGATCCTCTCGCCACGCAATGCCAACGCGGGAAGGAGTCCCGTCCAAGTCGATGGACAGTTGCAAGGGCTCTTCCGCGCCTGGCCGCTCGACGAGAACATCGACCGGTGAACGTGCATGCAGAACTTGCCGACGGAAAGCAACTTTGTCCAGAATCTTCTGGCCGGAGAATTCGAGAAGGCGATCCCCCACAAGCAATCCGCCTCGATCCGCCGCACCACCTCGCTCGACATGAGCCAAGACCAAACCTTCGCCATCGCTTTCCGCATACCATCGCACGCCCAGGCGGGGCCGTGCGGGAGGCAAGGCCGCTTCGAGTTGACGCTGATGCGACGGAGTTTCGTTCTGACCTTGAGCTCGGAATGGGCCAAGCACTTCGCGATCCGCAAGCTGATAGGCGACTCCGAACAAGAAGCGAGAAGCCTGTTCCATTCCTTGGGAGTTTACTTTGTGAGAATCGTCGCTGGGGCGGTGGTAGTCATCGTGTAAACCTGTGTGGAACATCAAAGCCGGGACGCCTTTGGCAATGAACGAATGATGATCGCTGTTCGCTTTCAGTTCCCAATTGAAGTTCAATCGCAGATCGGATTCGTAGTTGATCTCGCTGACGAAGCGGCGCAGTCCGGGTGTGGTGCGTGAACCGTAGACTTGCAGTTGCTGATTTCGCAACCGGCCAATCATGTCGAGATTAATCATGAACACGATGTTCTTTAGTGGCACCGTTGGGTTCGCCACGAAGTGTTTCGAGCCGAGCAAACCTTTCTCTTCGCCATCCCAAAAAGCGAACATCACGGAACGCCTCGGCTGTGATGGCATCTGCAGGAACGCTTCCGCCGTCTCTAACAAGCCCGCTGTTCCGCTCGCGTTGTCATCGGCTCCGTTGTGCACGTATCCGAAGGGACCATAGCTATTGCGTCGTGATCCGTAGCCGACGTGGTCGTAGTGCGCTCCGAGCACGATCACTTCCTTTTTCAGTTCCGGATCGCTTCCTTCCAGCAAGCCCATGACATTGCGATACCCATCGCCGAAGGCTTGAAAAAAGCTGGCGTCGTCTCCAGCCCCCCGCAACCCACGGCTCTCCAATTCCTTCAGCAGATACATGCTCGCCGCTCGCCCACCGCGGCTGCCGGCTTCGCGACCCTCGAAGGAGTCGTCCGCCAGTACGTCAACGTGCGCCTGCAGATCGCCAGCCATAATTGTGGCGGCAGCTCGTCTCAAAGCCGCCATCTCGGCTGCGTCCAAGTAAACGGCTGGCAACAGGGCCAGGAACGTCAGAACTAGGTATCGCAACATCCTCAGTTTCGCCCGCCAAACCAAGAGACAAGAACAACTTGATTAATATAGCCCACAAATTCGGAGGCAAGTGGAGAAGCCGGTCCCATTCGTGCAATGCGGACAGTCGATGGGAAAATGCGGCTGCAAGTCACGTGCGACCTTGCAGATGGAGCCGCTATTCGGCAGAATTGGAAAAGTCTTCCGAAACCAGCACCGATATGTAAACAGTCCGGCCGGAGAGGTGGCTGAGTGGTCGAAAGCGCGGGTTTGCTAAATCCGTGACCCTTCGGGGTCCGCAGGTTCGAATCCTGTCCTCTCCGCTCTTGCTTGCTGCCCGTGAACGTAACTTGAACGTTCACGGGCATTTGCGTTTCTGGGTCGCCCCCAGAAGTTCCCGTTTGTAGCGCTTTTTGTAGCGTTTTGTAGCGGAGAGCTTCTCTGAGGAGAGTCCGAAATGCCTGCGTCCCATCCGGCCAACAAACGATCCAAGAAGTCCACCTCGTTCCGAGTCGGCCGCGTCCGCGCCTACCTCCGCGGTCGAGTCTGGTATCTGTGTTACCACGAGCACGGCCAGCGCCACCAACCCCGGGTCGGCCCCGATCGCGAAGCCGCCCGACAGATGGCCGCGGAGGTCAACGCCCAACTCGAAGTCGGGCGCCCTCGGCCCTCGGCTTTGAACCCAGCTCGATCCCAGCAGTCCGGCAGCGATGGCTCGACCATCACGAGCACGTCCGTCGCTCCTCGCTATGCACGATCGGTCGCTACAGTTCGGCCACACAACATCTGCTGAACTTCCTACGAGACGTTCGCCCACTACGACGCATCTCGGATTTTCGCGCGGTCCAGGCCGAGGAGTTCGTGCGCTATTTGCGGTCGCTCAACGTGGCGCCCAACGGCCACACGAACGCCTGTAAACGCCGCCTTCGGGACAACGGCGTCAAGTACGTGCTCGAAACCTGTTCCACGCTGTTCAACTATGCGGCCCGCTATCGCCACCTGCCACCCTACGCGGAGAACCCCTTCCTCACGATTGAAATCCATCGCATTCCCGTCGAGGATCCGAAACCGATCATCGTCTTTTCGAGCGACATCGAGCGTCGCTTTCTCAGTGCCTGCGACGAGTGGCAGTTCCCAATCTTTGCGACGCTCATGCTGACGGGATTGCGACCGGGTGAACTGGTCCATCTTCTGCTCCCGGAGGATGTGGACCTTGACGCGGGCTGGTTGTACATTCGCAATAAACCGGGACTTGGCTGGAAGGTGAAAACTCGCAATGAGCGAGCGATTCCACTCGTGCCCGCTTTGCATGCCGTTCTCCGGCAACTCATCGGCAGCCGTGACACCGGCCCCGTGTTTTTACAGAGGCGATGTTTCAGCGGTCACCATCCGCCCCTCATGGATTACGGACGAGAGCAGCTGGAACGCGAGTTGGTAAGCCGATCCGAACGAAAAGGAGACACTGGTCGCAGCGGCCTGGCTGCTGCCGCGAAGACAATATGGCGCGATCTTGGTGCGTTGAAGTACGATTGGCTCCGAAAGGAGTTCATGAAAATCACGGACCAGTGTGGCATTCCAGAAATTACGGCACCCAAGACGCTTCGCCATACGTTCGCCACTTGTCTGCAAGATGCCAACGTCGATCCGTTGATTCGCAATGAGTTAATGGGGCACGCCCCGACGAGTTTTGGTGCCAACGGTTGCGGGCTGGGAATGACAGCCGCCTACACGCACAGCCGCCCAGAAACCAAACGGCGGCAGCTTGAGGATGCCATGCAATTGCGACCTGTAATCTCGCTGGCAGACAGTTTCGTCGCTGATGCTCAGCAGGCGTTACGGAACGGAACCGAAATTAGGTCGGATTCCAATGAATAATCACTCGATCCGTATTACAAGAGCTCGAAGTACGCGGCCACAGTCCGCTCGGAGCGGCTCAACACGATTTTGACCGCCTCAGGCACGGCCACCGCATGGTCTGGCAAGCGAGAACCGTGCTGACGAACCTAATTGCGTCTGCCAAACTCGGGATTGCGCTAAATAAATTCGATAAACGCGGCATAATCAGAGGAGGGATGGTATAGCATTCAAGGCCTGCCAGCGACACTCGATCGCTTCCCGGATTGGAGCGAGCGTGGACGCCAACGCGGCTTCGTAGTAAGCCTTGACGGGGGATTCGGTGACGTGCGTGTAGGTGACGATGGGTGCCTTGCCGAACGATTGGCCCATCAGGTAGCGACGGTAGAATTCCGGGACGCCCGCATCCTCCAAGCACGTGCTGAACAGATGTCGCAGGTCTTTTAGCGTGGCTTTGGCTGACCAATTCAAGCGGCTGGTAGCAGCCTTGAACTCAGCTTTGATGTGATCGTAGCTCAACTGGCCTGATTCCTTCATCAGCTGGTCGCGAAGACGCCGACGGCGGTGCGCATTCAGGTCTTTCGTGGCCGCGCAGCGGCGGCGGAATTCTTCGGCTAGTTGAGCAGCGGAACATCCGAGCAAAGAGGGCTTGTTTCGGCCCTCTCCGGCACGCCGATTTACGTACAAGAGGCCTATCGACTTATTCTTAAGCCCGTCCCAGAGAGGTCGGAGGCAAGCGGCGACGGGAAACGATTTATCTCGCCGTCCTTTGGTGAAGTAGTCGAGATCCGCATTGCACGGCACCCTTAGCCACTCGCCTGCGATGTTCTCACGGAAGATCCAACCGAGTTCGCCTGGACGCAGGCCATATAACAACAGCGGGGCAAAGATCGAGAGTTGGAAAGCGTCGCAGGCCTCGATCACCGATATTGCCATCGGAATCGTAATGTCTGGTTCACTGAGCGGGTCAGTGGCGACCTGACGTGTTCCCTGCTTTCGACCGATGAAGGGATTTCGGAACCCGTCCGGCAGCATGTTGCCGCGATCGGGGTCGGAAGCCCATTCCAGCACTGCGCGGACGACATCCAGGACGAATCCGGGATGTTTCATCGGTCTCCGCCGGCTATTCTCGTGTCCGTTCGGGGAAACCTGAACGTGGTTCATGTGGGCTGCGAATTCCAACTGAAACTCGCGATCAATCTTGGCCACGTGGGGGTACTTCTTAGAGACGGCCAGCTGCTCGACAAACGGTAGGAAGTGGCGACGTAGCGAAGCCTCGTAACGACAAACCGTTCCGATATCGATCTCTCCAGCATCCGCGCGACGGCGCATATCCGCGATGTACAGGTCAACCACTTCTGCATGATCGAGTCGTTGAGGTTTGCGGCCTGACGCCTTGAAATGTTCCAGCCGAGTGTCGATGCCTCGCGCCCG
This sequence comes from Planctomycetaceae bacterium, assembly GCA_002726245.1. Classification (GTDB taxonomy): domain Bacteria; phylum Planctomycetota; class Planctomycetia; order Pirellulales; family Pirellulaceae; genus PBSM01. The sequence goes on from PBSM01000058.1 coordinate 45,148, forward strand.
CGAGATGGCCTCGACGAGATCACCATCAACACGCTCGTTCAGAGTGCGCTGCTCGCGCGGGTCCCACCATTGCAGCAAGAATCGCTCACCACGAGAATAGATTCGCACTCTCTGGGGTGGGTTGATCCCTCGCGGAAAATCGTGGACCCGCTGTAGACCATGCCGCTCGCCATACTTTTCCGACCATGATGTCGCATGGTGGTGCCCATTCTTGCTTGCCGACGAACGACTTAGCTTGCTGTTGTCCATTGCCTAACACGCTTTCCGAAGCTGCGTTTTTCAACGATCACGACGGAAGCTAGGCATTTGCGCGCGACGGCGAGGGCTCCTTGGAGCGTCGCGTTTGAATTGAAGACAAACTGGGCCACGTTTCAGCCAGCACGCTATGACTGCAATGCTAGCTAAATAAGTCGCTCGCACGCGTCATAATGTATTGAGAGAGCGCCGTAGGATTTGGGCGGCGACATGATGAACAAAAGCGGTCTGATATTGGGCTGGGACTTGCTTGGAGAGCGGCAAACGATCTTGCCTTCCAAAGATTCCATGATTGCTGGTCGGCAGTTGCGACTTGAGTTCAGCGAAGTCAACGCGATGGTGAGCGTCAGGGAGTTTGCAGCGATGTGATCTTGACTCTCAATTTCCAACTACGGCAGCAGCAGGTAAAATGAGGCAATTCAACCGGTCGAATGCAAGGATGCGAAATGAGCGGAAACATCAACTATCACGATGTGGAGATTGAACTGCGCGATTCCATGGACGGTCCAGCATGCGACCGCTTGGAGATCCGCACGAACTTCAAGCTCAAGTTATGCCGGAAACAAGTCGTACTTGGTCCATTGCAGCTCGACCAGTGGTGGATTCGCAAGCCGGGACTATACGGGGAACGCGGCAACGACTCGCCCAATCGGCAGGCGATCGTGGACTGCTTCTGGTCACTCTGCCAGGCCGACGGGAGCGCCCGTGAGGACCGCCCAATCCAGGAAGCGTATATTCTGGCAACTCTGCTGCCGCACGCGCGCAGCAACGGCTCGCGCCGCGTGTTCGCTGATGCTTCGTTGACCAAGGATGATGCGGAGGAGGCGCTAGATCGCGATGCAGTCATCGAGCAACTTGAACTGATGTTGCAGAGTGCTCGGGACGTGGAATTGGATGTGCCGAGCTTCTATCAGCGGACGAGGGACGTCCTCGGTCCACCTCAGTACGACGATCATGTCCAAAAGTGTTACTCGGATTACGTCGAAGAGATTCTCGGTGACACGTGCGACGCACTTCGTCGCGGTGGGACGGAAGTCCTACAGCTTGCACTTGATCGCTGGGCTGAAAAAATGACGAAGATTGGTCGGCGCAGCGGTGGCGCGATGCAAAAGACCGTCCTCGATGTGCTGTCGTACGAATGCCGAGCGGCATTTCATCAGTGTTATTCAGCAGTGTGGCAGCGGTTGCTCGAAAAGCTGCGAATCGAGTTTTCCTTGCCGGAGGAAGGTGTTCTCTTCCATCGTTTGTGGCACTTCGATCAGTTGCTGCCGTCGAATGAAAGTGATGAGCATCATGTTCACCTCTTCCATGGCCACCTCTTCGGACTCCATCCCGCGTGTGGTGACTTCATTTCCACGCAAACAGGGGCTGAACTCGTTGGTGAACTGGTAATGGCGCCGAGAGACCAGTCTCGCCATCTTCGATTCTTGAACGGACTACTCATCGCAATCCATCACTACGCTGTCCGCAACGACGTTGCCAAAGAGCTGCGAAAGAAGCAACCATCTGGCGCCGATATCGAAGCCGTTGAACGTCAGCAGATTGACGGCCGATGGACCAAAGGCCGTCGCGACACAGACGCCACGTAGAAGTCTGCCGGCAGCAGCAGGTCTTCAACGCACCTCACCGAGTCTACCGCGTTCGTCCGGCTGCTCACCAGCGAATAGGGCATCCGCCTCACGAATCGATCGCGGTACTCTGCCGCCAGCAAATCGTCTGGTTTGCTGCCTTGTTGCACAATTCCGATAGAAGCCGAGTGTTCGTTTGGTCTCGATTCGCATCATCCGATCATCTCACTGCAAGGCATCCCC
>PBSM01000059.1 GCA_002726245.1 Planctomycetaceae bacterium
AATTCGGGTGAATTTGTATAAACTTTGAAAGCGTAGAAAGCGTAAAACTTCAATGTGAACGCACCCTTGGTCAAATTCCGTTTGGTGCTAGTATCGCAAGTCGCTCGATTTCGTAGGTCGGAGTTGCACTCCGACCAGCCAAAGAAGACGGAGTACATCACCGTCCTACCGCCGAAACCAAATGTATTGAAGTACCAGCATGTCCCAACCACTTCCGATGACGAAAAACCCAGTACAAGTCGGCCCTCATCGATGTGGAATTGATCAGCCCCTGTTGATCATCGCTGGCCCGTGTGTACTCGAGACCGAGGAGTCGGCCCTTCACATTGCTGAACACTTGGTGAACGTGACAGCCGGCCTGCCCGTGCAACTTGTGTTCAAGGCATCGTTTGATAAAGCGAATCGGACGAGTATCGATTCGTATCGTGGGCCAGGACTGGACGCGGGGTTGGAGATCCTGCGGAAAGTCCATGACGCGATAGGCTTGTCCGTGACGACGGACATCCATCTACCGGACCAGGCCGCGCCGGCTGGCGAAGTCTGTGATTTGCTGCAGATTCCTGCATTTCTAGCTCGGCAAACCGATCTTTTGGTTGCCGCCGCCCGTACTGGAAAGGCAGTCAATGTGAAGAAAGGCCAGTTCCTGGCGCCGTGGGATATGAAGCACGTCGTGGCCAAGCTGGTTGACTCGGGCTGCGACAACGTCTTGCTCTGTGAACGCGGGACGTTTTTCGGTTACGGACGTTTGGTCAACGACATGCGTGCGATTCCGCAGTTGAAAGCTCTCGGCGCACCAACCATCTTTGATGCAACGCACAGCGTCCAAGAGCCAGGCGGATTGGGTGCGACGACCGGTGGGAACCGGGAGATGGTCGAACCGCTCGCCCGTGCAGCCGTCGCCGTTGGCATCGATGGCCTATTCTTTGAAACACACCCCAACCCAGATCAATCCCCCAGCGACGGACCAAACATGATACCGCTCGACGAATTCGCGGTCCTGCTACAGCGTTTGCTGAAGATCCGCGAGACCGTGGAGACACTCTCTTGACGCACAACTTTGACAATACCTGTTCGCGTTTCACCTTGATTGGCTCGACGCTCGCCTGCCTCTTGCTTGCCGGTTGCCAACCGGAGCCGCGGCCCCGGCCGCGCACACAAACCAAAGACGAACCCGCTCAGGAACATCTTCTGAAAGGGATCGACTACCTCAACCGCTTGGACGAGCTTGAGTACAGTATCGCTTTAGGTCAGGCCAAGTATTCGTTTGATCGCTGGCTTGGGGAACACGAACCGGATCCGCAGTGGCAACCCGACCCAATGACGAAGCGTGGATCGCGCGATGTCCGAGAGAGCGGCATCCTGAACGATCTCGGCGACTGGGCGCTTACGTTTGGCGACATGCAAGCCGTCCAGGAGGCAGTCTGGTTGCGAGATATCTCGCGCTGGGTATCGCAGAAGCAACCAAACACGAGGTTGCAGGCATGGCTCGACGAACCTGCCGATCGATTGTCCGAACTCGAAGTGGAAGAACTGTTGATCGCGGAGCGATTGTTCGACTGGACGATCCGAAACATCCAGCTCGACCGAACGCTTGCCTACCCCGAGCAGACCGTTGCGCCGGGAACGGGCGATGCCTCCACAGCCCAGAGACGGGTCCCGCCGCCTCAACAAGGAATTCCTGGGCCAGGCTACCAATTCCCACCTCGCGAAACATTGCTGTATGGGCACGGAGACATCCTGCAACGATCGAGAGTCTTCATCGAGCTTGGTCGCCAGCAGGGGCTCGACATCGTTTTCTTGGCGTTTCCGGGTCGAGCCGTTCCACCGCGTCCCAAACCGTGGCTGACGGCTGCGGCGATTGGTAACGAGTTGTTTCTCTTCGATTGCGAGTTGGGTTTGCCGATCCCTGGGCCCGATGGAATCGGCATCGCGACGCTGACACAGGTGCTCACTGATCCGGAAGTGCTGGACATCCTCGATTCATCCGAACGGGATTACGGCCCGACGCCCGAGGAGTTGAAAGAGATCCTGGCGCTGATCGATGCCGCACCCAGTACGCTCTCACAGCGAATGAAGCTAGTGGAGGAGAACTTGGCGGCCGAGCAACGCACCATTCTAACAGTGGCTCCCTCGGCGATCGCGGATCGCGTGAAGAAGATGGAAGGCATTTCGGATGCAGTGCTCTGGTCTGTCCCTTTCGAGACGCTTTGGTTTCAGGCGGAGTTGCCAAAGCTTGTCGCAGCCAGCCCCGAAAACACCTGGCAATACCAGCAGGCGTTTGGGGTCTTCCAAGGACATGGGGCTCTCGTCCAAGCCCGTCACTTGCACTTTCGCGGCTCTTTTGAAGAGCGAGGAGACTTGCCCGGAGCCAAGACCTTGTACATGAGATGCCGGCTCCCCAACACGGCCCTGAACGAATTGGAAAGCTCGCCGGAAGTTCAGAAGCGTTTGGGGATGAGACAGGGCGAGCGAGAAGGCGACTTCATGTGGAAGGACCGCCTGGCGAGAACGAAGTTCTTCCAAACCCAAGCTAAGCAGCATGCTTCCTACTGGTTGGGCCTGGTGCAGTTTGACGATGGGAACCTGGAAGCAGCAGCGGCCTGGTTCAAGGATCGCACGCTCGAGTTGTCGCCGAATGGACCATGGACAGCCGGCGCGCGCTACAACCTTGCCCGAACCTACGAAGCACTTGGCGACTACCAGCAAGCTCGCGAACTCTATCTCGAAGACGATTCGCCGCAACAGCACGGCAATCTGATCCGCGCGAAACTGCTCACCCGCGAAACCGCGGATTGAGCTGAGAAGCTTCCTCGATTCTAGGTCGAGTGTGGTTTTCATCCGCGATCTTATCGCGGCGTGGTTTAGCGGCATGGTAGAGCAGAAACGTGACCGTACATCAGCACCATCGTAGGCGCGTGGGTTAGTCTGCAGGGTTTGTGTTTCGCAAACCAGAAGAGGAGCCTGACGATGGGCCGAAGTGCATGTGCTGTTCGACGTTCGCTCTGGCAGAAGCGATTGGGGCGGTTCTCATGCTCGCCAATGACGGTGGCTGAGTTTTGTCGCCGCGAAGAAGTTTCCGTGGCTTCCTTCTATCAGTGGCGGCGAAAACTGGCCGAGACAACAACCGTTGAGGAGACAGCGGTCAGGCAGTCGGCGGGTCCGACGTTGATGCCGGTGCAAGTCGCGGCGGCCGCCAACCTGCAGGTCGTCTTTCCCAACGGCACGCGTCTCACGCTGCCCGCGGATGATTACGAACTCGTCAAGCTGTCCATCGCATCCATCGCGGCGGCTCACACGACGACAGGAGAGGCGTGATGCTGGGATTGCCAAATGGTGCGAAGATCTATTTCTGCCGTCAGCCGGTCGATTTCCGCAAAGGCTTCGATGGACTCTGCAGAGGATCGTGGAATCGGTGTTTGCAATGAACGTCCTGGACGGCCACTTGTTCTTGTTTGTCAATCGGTTTGGTTGCTAACTTCATTAATTCACCTGGTAATTACCAGGATAAGCCCCATATTCTGGGTTTTATCTGGGTCGGAACCAAGTTTTACCCGTCTTATCCTGGTTTTCCAAAATCCTACCAACGCTTGAATAGTACCGCAATCAAGGGGTAGTTACCGGCAGGCCGGCCCATTGTCGTGATCGTTGACACGCATGAGCAGTTAATGCTCGGTCGTATCAAAGGGTCGGGTGTAATGTGACGGTTGGCAAATGACGCAGCACGGGACGAAATTAGGTGTGCTCTTCGGTTTGCGATGGCCTGCTCATGACGGGCAATGACTTCAGTGCGTCGCGAACTCGGCGATTGGCGGTCTTGTTCTGGAGATTGATGCAGGGGAGGCGGGACAAAGAATTCGGGCGAGAAGGTGCCGCACTCCAGAGTGCGAACTTCGTACCGTGGAGCGCGCTTGCTAGTCATGCAAACGCAGATGTTGATTTTCGCTGCGGCACCTTCGGAGCGTCTGTATCGAACCGCTACATTCGACGTTGCGGCAGAATCGCACAGTTAGCGGTGGAATATCAATGGCGAATAAAGTGCAATCTACAAAGCGTTACACAGAAGTAACTTGCGTCTTGCGCGAGATGTTGGCGGCGCGACTGGCGCGCAGCGTGCTCACCCCCTTCCAACACTGGCCCGTGGGGTCTCTGACGCGAGTCGGCGGGATGGTTGCCTTGCCCCTGGCCATCCAGTTAGCCAATGTGTTTTTGGCACGTCAGAGACCCCCACTTTTTTATCGTAGTCAGTCGGGCGTTCGCCGGCCAGCTTTTTTGACCGCGACCTTCTCACTTTGCGAACCAATACCCGCTTGCAGGAAGTCCCCTTGTTTGCGTAAGATCTGCGGTTCGCCACGCTACGTTGGCTATTGACGATTCGTGCGCCATTTTTTACCGTAAGTCACTTGCCCTACGGAACATCCCCGCCCAATGCCAGCGTAGCTTCAATCGGCAGAGCACCGCATTCGTAATGCGGGGGTTGTGGGTTCGACTCCCACCGCTGGCTCTTTGGATTTTGCTATCCTCAAAAGGGACCTCTGGAGAAACTGGAGCATGTCACAAGTCGACCCTGAATTCGAACTGCGCGAAATCGTTCTCTCGAATAGCTCGTTCGGCCCCAACGAGGTCGGCCGGTTGGCTTCGACAATTTCCAAGGACTATTCGCAGTTTCAAGTGCTCCGTGATGCCGTCGGCGAGCTGGAAAGCCGCGAAGACCGATCACCCGCGACTGCGGTTCGACTTGGCGTATGTTATAATTTGCTGGGGCGATTCAGAACAGCGGCCGAGACGCTAGCCGCTGCCGATGGTGGAGCCGTCGCCCAGTTTCATCTAGGCAAGTGCCACTTCGCCCTGGAGAACTACGGTCAGGCGCTGCAGGCTTACGCTTCCGCCAAAGTAGCTGGCTATAATGGGGACGATTGTGCGTTAGCGATATCGGAAGCCCTACGCTACAAGGGTGACCGCGAAGGCGCGATGAAGGCCTTGGACGATCTGTTCGGTCCGATCGAGCAGACGGCCGAGTACTTGTATCAACGTGGAGCAACCGTCGCATCGGTCGGTGGCAATCCTGCGGAAGTTGTCGCCTTGTACGAGCGGGCAGTCGAATCTGGTGTAAAACATCCCGGTGCTTTGTTTGGTTTGGCACTTGAGAATGATCGTCGAGGCAACGACATGGTCGCGCTCGATCTGTATCAACGCGCTGCGGGTTGTTTTCCCTCTCATTTGGGTGCTTTGCTGAACCTCGGTCTGATGTACGAAGACCAGCAGCGTTACGAGCGGGCTCAGATGTGCTACCAGCGGATCCTGGACGTCTTTCCCGCACATGATCGGGCTCGCCTGTTCTTCAGGGACACCGTCGCCTCGCGCGACATGTTCTATGACGAAGAGGCTCAGAAACGCCAGGACCGGTTGGCTCAGGTGTTGAACATCCCGGTAACCGATTTCGAGTTGTCGGTTCGCAGCCGCAATTGTCTACAGAAGATGGGCATCCGGACACTTGGCGACTTAACGAGAACTTCGGAGCAGGATCTGCTCACGAGCAAGAACTTTGGCGAGACGTCGCTGGTTGAGATCCGCGACATGCTGAACTCGAGAGGCCTTGAGCTCGGTCAGTTCGCTCACGAACGGGCGGAGCCGGAACCCGCCATGGACACATCGAACTTGTCGCCTGACGAAGCGGCGTTGCTCGACCGTCCGATCGCTGATCTGAACCTCTCCGTTCGTGCTCGCAAGTGCATGGTACGTTTAGGGCTGAGTTCGATCAACGAACTCATGCGGAAGACCGGTGACGATTTACTGGAGTGCAAGAACTTCGGTGTGACCAGCCTCAACGAGGTGCGTGACAAGCTCACCCAAATCGGTTTGAAGCTTCGTGGCGACTAGCCCTCGCGTTCATTTCGACTTCACGCTCCACCACGTCGATCGCGGCTGCGACGCTCGCCGATCGACATTTACAACGCCACATGGGCCGGTGGAATTACCAGCCTTCATGCCTGTTGGCACGTTGGGCACGGTCAAAGGCCTGCTCATCCAGAACGTCCGAGCCACCGGGGCTCAGATGGTGCTGGGCAACACCTATCACCTAGCGCTTCGTCCCGGCGAAGATGTCGTCGCGGACCTCGGTGGCTTGCACAAGTTCATGGGCTGGGAAGGCCCGATTCTCACGGATAGTGGTGGCTTTCAACTTTTCAGCCTCGCCCAACGCACCCAGGTGAAGGAACATGCGGCCGTCTTTCGTTCGCACATCGACGGCACGCAATTCGAGCTTTCCCCGGAACGCTCCATCGACATCCAAGAGACACTTGGCAGCGACGTGGCGATGGCGCTCGACCACGTGATCGGTCTGCCCGCAACGGAAACCGAAGTGCGTGAGGCTTGCGACCGCACGATTCGTTGGGCGCAACGCTGCCTTGACGCGAGAAAGCGCCCCGAGCAAGCCCAATTCGCGATTGTGCAAGGCGGTTTGGATGCCGATCTGCGAGTCGAGTGCGCGAGACAACTCGTCGAGTCTGATTTCGAGGGATACGCGATCGGCGGCTTGAGTGTCGGCGAAGGCGAAGCCGATATGCATCGGATCATCGAGGCGACCTGCCCTGCCCTGCCCCACGACAAGCCTCGCTACTTGATGGGTGTTGGGACGCCCAAGGATTTGGTCGAAGCGATCTCTCGCGGTGTCGATATGTTCGATTGCGTGATCCCGACTCGCAACGGCCGCAACGCCTTGGCGTATACAGATTCTGGCCCTTTGAGGATGCGAAATCTCAACCATCAACGCGATCGCCAGCCGCTCGATCAGGACTGTCCTTGCCCGGCCTGCCAGCATAGCCGAGGTTACATCCGCCACTTGTTTCTCGCTGGCGAAATGCTCGGGCCGATTCTGCTAACGGCTCATAACATCACGTACTACCAGCGGCTCGTCCGAGAAGCGAGGGAAGCGATCGAAGCTGACAGCTTCGTCGAATTTCGCGATCGAAGAATTCGCGGTTGGACCGGCGAGAATCGCTCGTGAGCCGGTCCATTGTCCGGTGGACGGCCAGCCGACCAAACAGGTGGGTTTCAGGCGTCTGAGGCGGCCTTGCCCGTTGTGGCGCAAGGCCTTATGATGACCGGCTAACTTTGGCTTGAATCGGCTCGACTGTATGTGAGATCGAGCCGTTTTCTGTTTCTGGCTGTTCGGTTTGTGATCGGATCGCAAGCCGGCGGTGACAATCCTCTGCGTGATAGCGCCATGTGGCCGATCGAGGACATCTTGCCTTCGTTGATGCTGTTCGCCCAAGAGCAGCAGCCGGCAAACTCTCCGTTTGGTGGCCTCGATAGATTGCTTCCGCCGATGATCATAATCGGGCTGCTCTTCTACTTCCTCATCGCTCGTCCAGAGCGGAAGCGGAAGGCCGAGATGAATGACATGCTCGGCAACTTGAAAAAGAACGATCGAGTCGTCACGGTCGGTGGGTTGTATGGAGTCGTTGTGAACGTCAGCAAAGACGCGGAAGATGTCACGCTGCGCGTCGATGACAGCAACAACACTCGGCTGCGTGTGCTACGCAGCGCCATCTCGCGAGTGATTGTCGATAGCGACAACTCGGGCTCGAAGGACTCACCTTAACATCATATCACTCTGACAGGATCAGTGATTAGGAACCTCAGTCATGCTAAGTGACTTTGCTTTTCTCGCGCAAGCCGTCAATGCGGCACAAGCCGGTGATTCAACATGGCTGAAGGCCCTTTACATCCTGGGCGTGTTCATCGGCTGCTTCATCCTACCGTTCTTTGTCGGCAAGTGGATTGCGCGTTCGATTCGAATGAACGACCACGGCTGGAAGATCGGACTCGTTCTGTGCACGGTACTCGTCTCGGCTCTGATCGTCTACGGCACGTGGGATAGTTCGAAAGGCAAGTTCGACATCAAGCTTGGTGTCGATCTCAAGGGCGGCGTGATCTTGATCTATGAGGTCGATCAAACCGCGATGGAAGCCGCCGCCGATGACGGGCCTGACGGCCCGACCGCCGGAGTGAACATGGGGGCGTTGGTCGAAGCTCTGGCGCGCCGTATCAACCCCAGCGGCACGAAGGAAATCGTCATCCGCCCCTACGGTGCCCAGCAAGTCGAAATCATCATTCCTGAGGTCGATCAGCGCGAAGTCGATCAGATCAAGAAGCAGATCAGCACGGCCGGTGTGCTGCAGTTCCGCATCGTGGGCAATACACGCGATCACAGCTCAATCATCGAAGCGGCTCGGGCGATGGCAGAAGATCCGGCTAAGAAGCGGGGCCGAATCATTCGCAGCATCGAGGGCGACCCGGTCGGTCTTTGGGCTGAAGTCGGTCGCGAACAGAAAGATGGTATCGTTGGCCCCTTCCAAGTTTTCGTCGCGGGAGACACCATCCGCAATGCGGCTACCGGTGAGATTCTCGATTTGTCTGCCGCGAACTTTTCTAGCAAAGACAACGACGACTTGCGACGCGAGTTCACGCGTTACGTCGAAGGTCTCGGCATCAACAAGATCGATGTCTTGATGGGAACGGACGATTCATACAACGTGACCGGCAGCCATCTTGGTGCTGTCAGCCGCGGCAACGACGAGTCACTCCGCCCGTGCATCTTCTTCAATCTGAAAGCCGATAGCGGCGGCGTCCAGCGATTCGCGAACTTAACTACGGAATACGGTCCCGAAGGAGGCTTCAATCGCCAACTGGGGATCGTGCTCGATAACACACTCCTATCAGCCCCGAATATCCAAGAACCAATTACCGGCGGGCGTGGCCGAATCACCGGCCAATTCACCAAGGAAGAGGTCGCCTTTCTGGTGAACATCTTGGAGGCCGGTAGTTTGCCGGTCATCCTCAACCCCAATCCGATCAGCGAGAGTCAGATCAATCCGCTGCTCGGGGCCGAGACTATTCAGCAGGGCAAAGTTGCCATCTCGTTGTCGCTTGTCTTGGTGCTCGTGTTCATTGCGATCTACTATCGCTTCTCAGGCGTGGTTGCTTGTACCGCATTGGTACTGAACCTGCTGTTCATTCTGGCGTTGATGATCTTGATTAAAGCTGCCTTCACGCTTCCCGGGCTGGCTGGGTTGGTGTTGACGGTCGGTATGTCCGTCGATGCGAACGTGCTGATCTTTGAACGCATCCGCGAGGAATTATCGCGTGGCGCGGCGCTCCGAATGGCGATTCGAAACGGTTTCGCACGAGCGACGACAACGATCGTCGATGCCAACGTCACGACGTTGATCACGGCGATCGTGTTGTATGGAATCGGAACCGATCAGATTCGTGGATTCGCCGTCACGCTGATCCTTGGCATCTTGATGAGTATGTTTACGGCGATCTTCTGTTCGCGTATCGCGTTCGACATCGCTGAACGGACCAAGTGGCTCACGCGATTGAACATGATGCAGATCCTGACTGCCACACAGATCGACTTCATTGGCAAGCGTCGATTAGCTGGAGTCTTTTCGCTTTTGCTGATCGGTGTCGGAATCGCCGCGATCGCCGGCCGACAAGCTGACATGTTCGACATCGACTTCCGAGGCGGCGCGTCCGTGCAGATGCGGCTGGAGTCTCCGCTGCCGACGGAAGAAGTCCGTAGCCGACTCGAGCAGCAACTTGCTAATTCGGGCATCGACTTCATGGTCACGGCGTTGAAAGACTCCGGCAGCGCGGCCGACACGAATTTCAAAGTCGATGCGTTGGTCGAAGAAGTTAAACAGCTTGAAGACGCGATTCGGCAGGCGTTTATGGGCTCCGGCGGACAGAGCCAGTTAGCAACATATTCGTTGAAGTTCGGCGAATTGCACGAAGTGGCTTTGGTAACTCCATCAACTAGCGAAGCGGACGAGTCTGCTCCGGAAGAACCGAAGCAAAGCGCCAGCGAGGCCAAGTCTGAAGAATCGGCCGCTGCACCGAGCGGTGAAGAACAGAGTTCTGCGAGTGAATTGCCGAATGATCAGTTAGCTTTCGCAAATGATGCCCAAAACCTGTTACTCGCGCAGGCTGATACCGAGGCCACGACGCCACCGGCTACGACGGAACGTGCTGCCGAAGTTCCACCAGCCGAAGTTACCAGCGAAGCAGATCTCGATGACATCAGCGACGAGTCAAGTGGTGAGTCCGTTCCGTCTTCGATGCAGACCGAAGTCGATTTGGACTTCAAGCACGCGATTAATGAGCCGGCTTTGCGAGGTGAAATTGAGCTCGCAGCAGAAGAGCTCGACATTCCGGTATCTTATTTCGAGCTGGTCAATCCGAACTGGGACGGAGCCGGGAGCAACGCGTTTACTTCGTGGTCACTGAAAATGTCCGCCGATGCCGGCCAAACTCGGGCCCTGTTGGAACACGTGGAAAAGAAGTTCGCCAATTCGCCGGTTTGGGCGGCCTCGAGTAAGATCGGCAGCCAAGTTGCAGGACGCATGAAGCAAAAAGCGGCTGCCGCATTCATCGCCTGCCTCTTCGGAATCGTCGTCTATATCTGGATCCGCTTCCAGCGAGTGATCTTCGGTCTCGCGGCTGTCGTGGCACTCGTTCATGACGTCCTGGTCACGCTGGGAGCGATCGCGGTGAGTGCCTGGTTTGCCAACTCGCTCGGCTTCTTGCTTATCGAAGAGTTTAAGATCAGTCTGCCGATCGTCGCGGCTCTGTTGACGATCGTTGGTTACTCGCTGAACGATACGATCGTGGTCTTTGACCGCATTCGAGAAGTGCGGGGCAAGAGTTCCGATTTGACGGGAGACATGATCAATCGCAGCATCAATCAAACGCTCAGTCGTACGATGCTAACGTCAATCACCACCTTAGTCGTGGTGGTGATTCTTTACGCCATGGGCGGCTCGGGGATTCATGGCTTTGCGTTTTCCCTGGTCGTGGGAGTGGCAATCGGAACCTACAGCTCGATCTTCGTCGCTTCTCCGGCCTTGCTTTGGATGACCGGAGCGAACAAGCCAGCCAAGGCTTCCGCGGCTGCATAGCCGTCAAATTCGCTCCATTCAACGCTGTTTATTTCCGAATGCACCCCGCCGGGCACGTTGCAAATCTAGTCTGCGCGTGTAAGACCGCGATACTTATAGGTGGTGGGCAGCCCAAGTATCACGAGGATCGTCAGATGGCACGCTGGGTAAGGCACAGCGCCGGAATCGGAGTCATTGCTGCTGGCTTCTGCGCGGCTTCGCAGTTTCGTATCGACCCGCCAAGCGACAAGGTGACGACCGGCAAGCGAGAGAAGCAGTCCACGGAACTTACTTTGACGGACATCACACTTCAACTCGCTCCTAGCCCAATGGCTCAACCGGCTTGGCAAGAGCCAGCAGAAGTTACCAATCAGAATAAAGACGTTGTCGGGAGATCCAGCCTCTCCGGCCTACGGCCGCCGCCGGAACTAGCGACCGACTACCAATCGCTCGAAGATAGCGTGTCTGCTCCCACGCGGACATTCAACGAAGTGCCGGTCGAGAACGGGAGAACAAAGCCGCTGACCCATACGATCCGCGACGGCGACTCTTTGGAAGATATCGCGAATCGCTATTTGGGCGTCGCCGATCGGTGGCAGGAGTTGCTTGACGCCAACGCAGATGTGCTGACCTCACGCGATCTGTTGCCCGTCAATACGGTGATTAAGATCCCAAAACGACAACCCGATGGCTATCACGCCCCCAGCGATGCACCGGAACAGAGGGGCAACGACGACTTAGTGCCTGTTCGCAATCGGTAAGACTTCCAAGTCAGCGCGGCTATACTCCAACCGGCTTGCGATTAAACGAAATGCTCAGATTCTCACCGGCCACGGGATAGTTGACATTCAGTTGTCGCCAAGCGGGCTCTTGCGCTCCGCCCAGGCAGGGTAGTCTTCCGTCTTACGTACCAAACGGAAGTCGATGAAACGTGCGATGATCGTGTTGACGCTCAAACCACGAGCTCGCAGCAGTTGTGTGCCCTGAAGACTCGTCCGCGACTCGATTTTGAAGAGGTCTTGCTTCTTCAGACGCTCTTCCGCATTCCCCGTCGGTTCCTCATGGAATCTCTCGACTCGGCTGTAGACAGATTTGGTGTCTTGAATCGCTTTCCGATCTTGAGCGCCGACGATCAGCATGAGTGAGAGGCCACCACGGATGACACGATGCTTAAGGGCATTCGAAAGTGTAAATCCTTTGTGAGATTGCTGCGGTGAAAGCAAAACCAATGCCTTCACATCTTTTCCTTGCTTGAAGGCTGGAAGCTGAGGACGAGTCCAATCCATAGCCGCCCAGTTAACTGCAGCGATCGCTCCGACATCGGCCCCGACAACACACAACAGTTCGATATTCAGTTCGCCGGCGTTGTTCTTGGCGAGCAAGAACTTCTTAGCGGCTTCAACGTCAAGCACAAAGCCCATCAAATCTTCCTTACGCATCCGATCGAGTTTGATTTCCTTCTCTTCGCCGTTTGCCAACTCGATGGTAGTGCTTCGGCCGTGCCCTCTTAGGTCGGGCACGATGACGGCATGCCCCAGACGCTGAAGGCCACTCGCCAGAATGTCGTATTCGCCGCGACTCCCTTCCCAGCCATGTAGCATGATGATGGGAACGACTTCCTTCCCCGGCTTCTTCTTGACTTTCTTCTTGTCTTTATCGCCGGAAGTCTCGATAAAGCCGCCGGCGTAGTAGGTGCAGTGGATCGGCACGCCATCCTTCGTCCGAAGGGTAACGTTTTCGGGGTCTGGCACTTTCAGCTCTTCTTCCACCGGCTGTGCGAGCAGTTGACAAGTCGGCAGGAAGCAGAGAGCGAGAGCAGCGAAGAATCGGAACGGGAGCTGAACCATCGGTACGTCCACGGAATAGAGATTCTGACGGGATATCTACAACGGGTGGTTTCGGCCACGAACGGCCCGAACCTAAGTTATCCTAGATCGGACGTGCTCCATCGTCAACGAAGGTAATCGTGCCACAACACCCGTCCCCCGACAGACGGCCATGGCCGTAAACCGCTTTGTCAGCACCCATTACGGCAACTCGCCATGAGTGTCAGCAAGAGTTTTGCGGTGGCTTAGGGCGAGTTCGACGCGCATCTCTGCCGATGAATAGAGTACAATTCGCAGTTGCGTTCGTTAAATCAGTTGGACTGCCAGCGAGGATACTCTTTCCGCGGGCCACGGATCGAATCCTCGGCTTCAAGTCATCGTGTCGTCTTTTGCAGTGAAGATGTCGTGTTGGCGAAGGCTGGCATCCAAGGAACGAATGCAGGGGTTGGTTCACAAGGAACGGGAGACTAGCAGTGAGTGTTGCACGTGATTGGCAGCCGGCGAGCGAAACAGACTCTCTCTTTGATCGTGACACACTAGGCTTTGTTCTCAGCTTGGTGTTCCATATTGGCGTGATTGTGGCGTTGGGCATGGTGCCGTTTTTCGGCAACCGACGAGAAGTCCGCGAGGCTCTAACGCTGCTCCCCACAGCCGAAGAGAAGTTGGAGGAACACGAAGTCAAACTGCCGGAAGATTTCTTTGCCAACGATCGGCCGCTTCCCGAAGTGGGAGCCAACAGTTCGGCCGATGCAGAGATGGCTTTATCAGCGGCGGAAGTCTTGTCCGACATTTCCGATGTGCCGAGCCCCGTCGAGATTCGAGCGATCGATGTTGCTCCAGTCGAGATCAATAACGAAATCAAAGTCGCGACCGGTTTGCGGATCGAAAACCTTCCGGTGCGCGGAGCTGCCGGCGAAGGAACGACAGGTGCCGTAGGCGCGATCGACCGGATCACCCAGGACATCTTGTTGTCTCTGGAAGAGCGCAAGACGTTGGTGGTCTGGTTCTTCGATCAATCCGGCAGCTTGAATCGTCAACGCCAGACGATCAACGACCGCTTCGACCGCATTTATCACGAGTTGGGAGTGATCGAAGCCGCCGGGAATCCGGCCTTCAAGCGGCACGATGACAAACCACTGCTGACATCGATCATCGCTTTCGGTGACCAGATGAAGTTCATGATCGAGAAGCCAACCGATCAGTTGGCGGAGATCAAGAAGGCGGTCTCGTCGATCGAGCAAGATAGTACCGGCAACGAACGGGTCTTTTCAGCGGTCTATACCGCAGCCCAGAAGTACCGAAAGTATCGAACGCAAGCCCCTCGACGCAACGTCATGTTCGTTGTCTTCAGCGATGAAGTTGGAGACGATCAGGCCGGGCTCGACAAGACGGTCAGCATTTGCCATCAGCTTGAGATACCCGTTTACGTTGTCGGGATACCCGCTCCCTTCGGACGCGATGAGACAGTAGTAAAGTGGGTCGATCCCGACCCCAACTATGATCAAACGCCTGGCTGGGGACGCGTCAGCCAAGGCCCCGAATCGCTCTTCGTAGAGCGAGTCAAATTGAGATTCATCGGAGGCGATGGGCCGGACCCGATAGATTCAGGCTTCGGGCCATTCGCGTTGACTCGCCTCTGCTATGAAACTGGAGGGATCTACTTCGCGGTTCATCCCAACCGCAATGTCAATCGGTCGGTCGGCCGGCGCGAGACTTCGGCGTTCTCGGCGCATCTCAAACATTTCTTCGATCCCGAGACGATGCGAAAGTACCGCCCCGACTATCTACCGGCAAAGGAGTATCTGCGACGTGCAAACGCAATCAAGACGCGTGCTGCATTGCTGAAGGCAGCCCAACTATCCTGGCTCAGCCAACTCGAACAGCCCAGGCTGCGATTCGTGAAGCAAAGTGAAGCCGCATTGGCGATCGAATTAGCTGAGGCTCAGAAGGGTGCCGCCAAGCTTGAGCCGCAACTCAACGGGCTCTACGAGACGCTTGCTCTAGGCGAGGGAGACCGGGGCGAAGAAACATCGCCTCGCTGGCAAGCGGGCTACGATCTGGCAATGGGCCGAGTCTTGGCGGCGAAGGTGCGAGCCGAGGGATATAACGCCATGCTGGCTGTGGCCAAACGAGGCCTAAAGTTCAAGACGGCTAAGAACAATACCTGGGTCTTGCGATCCTCGAAAGAGATCACGACCGGCAGCCAGCATGTCAAAGCCGGTAAGAAGGCGGACGAGTATCTACGGCGCGTGGTTGACGAACACGAAGGTACGCCTTGGGCATTACTGGCTGCGAAGGAATTGGAAACGCCGATTGGTTGGCAATGGACGGAGCAGTTCACCGACCTCTCCCCACCTCCGCGTCGGGCTGCTGCACCGGCTAACAACAATACGCCGCGGCCTGCTCAGAACGAGAAGAAGCGAATGCTGAAGAAACCGCCACCAAAACGGCCAGTCCCCAAGCTTTGATGGCAGGACAAACGTGTTGACTGTTGCACGTCTCTCCCAGGCCGTGATTTCTTTTGGTAGGCCGGAACAAGTCCGCGCAGCTCCGGCAGGTGATTGCGCAAGAACGCGGTGCTGCCGGAGCTGCGCGGACTTGTTCCGGCCTACATCCTGAAAAACAACCCCGGCTTACGTTCCGATGAAGGCAGGATCTGCACCGAAGTCGTCCAGCAGATCGTATTCGTGGAAGTACTTCGTGATATTTCGCGCTAAGACCTGCAAGAAAGTACGTCGGAACGTCGCTTCGCTGATATCGCCTACAGGATAAGGTCCTGTGAGTGGGAAACGGACTTCGGGCAGAGTCTTGCGGAACACTTCCCTTCCCTGGTCTGTCATGTCATACACGGTGACGGTCACATGTGCGCGACCGCGATACATTGACGAACCTTTGTAGAGCCCAAAGCCAGCCAGATCGATGGCGATAACTCGCTCTGCTTTTACTCCGCGACCGATCTCGCGATAGTCGATCTCGTCCCAGCCTTCGCGGTCGATCCAGTCTGCGATTTGATCGGGCCGGACAAGGTCGATCTCTTCGACGTTCCGTCGCAGAATCCCAGAGACTTCGCGGGCCAGCACTTGCCCCGTCCCGTAGGAGGAATTCTCCGAGACGCAAACAACCGCAACGCGGCGTTCGGAGAGATCGTCATACTCGGCAGGCACCATCTGGCCTTGCCCGAAGTAAAGCATCTGCGACCAGAATCCGGCACAGCCCGGGACCGTCATGAGAATCCAAGCCGAGCCCAGTACCAACGCGGCCTTCCTTGCCGACATTCTGACGTCCATGTCATCTCCAGATTTCAGTCGTCTTCAACTGAAGAGCAAACGAAACACCCAATCGACAACGATCACGACTATCAACACTAGACAACCGATCGCCAACGTCCACTCACCAACTGGCTTCCACAGCCAACGGCCGCGAAGGCCCGATACCAACAACCACGGTCCGAATAAGATCGCCAAAAGCCCCAACGACGTGCCACCAACATTGGCTTTCAATGCAGCCACGGGTTGGCCGTGGGTTAGGTGAGACCACGAAGTCGTCATACCACACGCGGGACATCGAAGGCCGAAAACGAGTTGAAATGTACATGGTGCCAAGCCAAGTTGCTGATGAGTTCCCAAGCCGCGCGGATCAGGCTCCAACATCGATGCCGTTAGCAGCAGCCCCATCAAAGCCACTCCGCCGACAACGGAAAGAACTCGATTCCGCACCATGAGGCGCGGAGAACCCAAGTCTTGTGCTGTCACCCGAACCTGCAAAAGGGCTGGGAGGATACCTAGTAGAAGACGTTGCCACAAGGCAGATTCGGCCTTATGGCCCCGTCACAAGGCGCCATTTTAGCGGGTCGATGCCTCGACTGTGTTGGAGCTTCCCGAATTTGCTAGATCGACGGCCTCGTCCTCGTCCACCATGAGTCGCTGAACCGATGTGCTTTTCCCGGTTTTCGGATCGACGTCAAAGATCGTCCCCGACATCCGAACGTCGCCGGTGGCCACCTGGAACGGCGTGGGCCGAAAGGTGACCGTGGTCTCCGTAACACGCTCGGTCTTTCGGCCGAGGATGCTCTCGTAGGGCCCCGTCATACCGACGTCGCATTGAAATGCCGTTCCGCCGGGAAATATCTGCTCGTCGGCGGTCGGCACATGGGTGTGAGTCCCCAACGCGGCAGAAACGCGACCGTCAACATAACGGCCGATGAGTTGTTTATCGCTCGTTGCTTCGGCGTGGATGTCGAGGAAGATGACTTTGATGTCGTTAGGAATCTTCGAAAGCACTCGATCGATTGCCTTGAAAGGACAATCGACCGGTCGCATGTAGACGCGGCCCAGCACACAGAAGAAAGCGACGCGGACACCGTTCGCCGCTTCAACGATACTCCACGGTTTACCAGGACTCTCGTCGGGGAAGTTCGCCGGCTTGACGACATTCGTTTCTTGTTCGAGGACGCGATAGATTTCGGAGCGTCGATAGATATGATCGCCTAACGTGATGCAATCGACGCCGGCATCGATCAACTCGCGATGAATCTTGGGGTTGATCCCCGAGCCATCGGCGGCGTTCTCGGCGTTCGCGATAACCAAGTCGAGCGATTCACGTTGCCGCAACTCTCGCATCGCGTGAGTCACCATCTTGCGACCTGGCTTGCCGACGATATCTCCGATAAAGAGGATTCGCACTCGTGGTGCTTTCTAGGCTCTAGGCCGTTAGGACCGGCACGGTTCACCGAGCTTACCGCGCCGTTTCAACGAATCTCGACTCTCTGACGACGGTGACCTTGATCTCGCCGGGATAAGTCAGTTGCTCCTCGAACGCCTTCGCAATGTCACGACAGATCTTGGCAGCCTTGCCGTCGTCCGTGTCTCTGGACCCAACTAACACTCGTAGCTCGCGGCCAGCTTGAATCGCGAAAGCTTGCTCAACTCCGGGGAACTCACTTGCGATCGTTTCCAATTCTTCCATCCGCTTGATGTAGCGTTCGAGCGACTCGCGGCGAGCCCCTGGCCGCGAGGCACTACAAGCATCGGCGGTCGCAACCAACATCGTAAATGGCTTGTCGGTCGTAATGTCGTCGTGATGTCCGAGAGCTGCATGGACCACTTCCGCGCCTTCACCGTGGCGTTTCAGCAAATCGGCACCGATCTTCGGATGACCGCCCTCCAACTCGTGGTCGGCTGCCTTGCCAATATCGTGCAACAACCCTGCGCGTCGAGCCATATCTCCACCGAGGCCAACCATCTCAGCAAGCATCCCGGTGATAAACGCGACTTCGACGCTGTGCCGCAACACGTTTTGGCTGTAACTCGTCCGGAAATGTAATCGCCCCAGCATATTCAAAACCCGCTCGTGCAGGCCATTAATGTTCACTTCGTGAGCGGCTTCTTCGCCCTTTTTCTGTATGAACTTGTCGATCTCCTTCGAAGTTCCCTCGACCACTTCTTCGATGCGAGACGGGTGGATTCGGCCGTCGGAAATCAGTTGATTCAAGGCTTGCCGAGCAACCTCGCGGCGAACAGGATCGAAGCCGCTGACGATGACGACGCCTGGCGTATCGTCGATGATCACGTCAACGCCAGTCGCCTTCTCGAAGGCACGGATGTTCCGTCCCTCGCGGCCGATGATGCGGCCTTTCATCTCGTCGTTGGGAATATCGACTGTGCTGGTCGTCGATTCCGCGGTGTGGGCCGATGCGTAACGCTGCAACGACGTAAGCAAGATCTCACGGGCCTTGTCGTCGCAAACCTCCCGCAAGTGCCGCTCGTGTCGGAGAATAACAGTCCCAATCTCTTTCGACAGCTCTTCGTCTAGCATGCTAAGCAAACGTTTTTCTGCCTCTTCGCGAGACAAACCGCTTGTCTCATGCAGGCTTTGACGTTGCATATCGAGCAGCTTCGTCAGTTCCTCATTACGACGATTGGTGTCCTCCAGTCGCTCCGTGAGCCGTCGCTGCGTGCCCTCGACGATCTTCTCTTGCTTTCGCAGATCGTCAGTTTGTTGCTCGACGGTTTCTTGCCGCTTGTCCAATAACCGCTCGCGCTCACGCAGTTCGTCACGCGTTTTATTGAGTTCCTTCTCGGTTTCGGCTTTCTCGCGGAGGGAGTGTTCCTTGAGTTCAAGTTCCGCCTCGCGAGTCTTCGTCTTGGCTTGCTGTTCGGCTTGCTCGATGATCCGTTTGGCTTCGAGTGAGGCACCTCGCTTGGTATACCAATCGAGAGCCTTTAGGGACGCAATTCCCCCGACGAAGGATGCAACACCTGCAATGATGGTTTCTGTACCAGGCACTGACGCACCTTTCCTTGGCAATTTGTCAGCGCATCCAATGCACGAGGGCGAATGCCCCGTTTCCGTGCCGGCAAGTGATCACGCGGAGAGAAGAACTAGCTTCGCAGATTTCGACGCAACAACAGTGTTTTGGCCCTTGGCAAACAGGTGCGGAAGCACCATCGCGGTGAGGCCGACTCGTCACCACTTGGCGAGTTGTCTACGAACGATTCCTGGAGCACGTGTCGAAGATTCGGCCAACTCATCCCAAACCGGAGCTGCAAATCCTCCACAGGGAGTCGATGAACGCTTGAAGCGCGCCCGTTGGCACGAACCGTGACGGGTTCGAGCCGCTCCGTTGGGAAGCAGTCCGGTCCAAAGAGCATACGCAGGATCACGAAAAGCAAATGCATAATTCTTCCTGCCAGATGAGTCGGTTGCGAGGCCTTAGTTCCAAACTCGTGGGATCTTGTTCTAAACCGGCACAGTACTCGTGTTTTGACGCACTGTATCTGTTTTTGTACTGAACATACCCGCCACGGCGGACTTTCGTCATGCCGCGACTAGACAGTATGTTAACAAAGTGCTTACAAACTGCAACTATCTCCGTCGATCCCGCCCACACACGCTAACTCTCGGTAACTAAACCGGTTGGGCAAACTATGTCACATTCAGTCGATCAGCAGATCTGCGACGGATGGCCCCCAGAAGCGTGGCAAGACGTTGTCGTCGTTGCCGCGGTTTCCGGGGGAGCCGACAGCGTGGCGATGCTGCGAGCCTTGGCTGGGCTCTCGGCCGACTCGCGTAGAAACTTGGTGGTCGCACACTTTGACCACGGGTTGCGGGAGCGCTCCGTCGAAGATTCGCAGTTCGTCGCGGAACTAGCTCAAAGTCTACAACTTCGCTGTGAGATCGGGCATGCCGATACGGATCTGCATGAAGCGTCCGCTGGGAGCATGGAGGAGGCCGCTCGTAATGCACGCTATGAGTTCCTCACAAAGGTCGCGCGTCGTTGCGGTGCCCGATACGTCACAACGGCACACACCGCTGACGACCAAATCGAAACGATCCTCCATCGCATACTTCGGGGAACCGGAATCGCCGGCCTCGCTGGCATTCCGCTGACCCGCGAGTTAGCACCTGACACAACGCTTGTTCGTCCATTGCTTACTTGCCGCAGACGTGACATTCTCCGTTACCTGCAAGCACTCGGGCAGAGCTACATCGACGACGAAACGAATCGCGATATCGAATTCGTACGAAATCGCATCCGAAACGAATTACTTCCTCAGCTTGCGGAACAATACAACTCGCGCGTCGATGACGCCATCCTGCGACTTGGTTCGTTGGCCACAGAAACAAACAGTTATCTCGACTCGCTGGCCGACGGCTTGATCGAGACGCACGTTTCGCTACGGGAAGACTTTGTAGAACTCAACTGCTACGAACTTAGCCTGCTACCGACACTAATGATCCGAACGGTCTTGATGCGGATCTGGCGACGAATGGGCTGGCCAGAGCAAGACATGAGCTATCAGAAATGGGACGAACTGGCAGAACTGACGCTGCGCCGCTCCGTCGCAAACCTGTGCCTACCTGGCGGTGTGATCGCAACACGCGCTGGCGCGTCACTTCGACTTAGCCGAGATTAGCGCTATTCGGCTTTCACTCATCCGGCATCTGTTCATCGTCTTCCGGCTTCTTTTCGCCTTCGGTCAGCTCGATCTGTGTATAGCCGCCCTTCATCCGGAAATAGATGACCAGAATGAGGTAGCCGACGAACATCCCGGCTGGGACCGCGGCCGTCCACTTTAAGGCCATCCGCCCACCATGGATTCGAGCTTCCTCAACGGGGCCCTTATCGCCCCCTTGATGTTCGCTTGCCGTGCTGTCCCACCACTGGTTCAGATCGGAGAGCACGGCTGGCACAGCCTCGTTCTGCTGTTCGAGCTTCGCGATATCCTTCTTCAATGTGGCGGCCGGACCGCCGCCATCGAGGATGACGCCAACCTTCTGCCCATCCAAACCGCGCACCTGCGGAGCCGCGGGGAAAAACCAGAGCCCGGCAGCGTCAGCCGCTGCGTATCGTTCATAGGTCTCAACGTTTTGAGTCTGTAACTGCTCGGCCGCATTATAGTCTTGCTTGTAACCGATCGCGGGACCGGCGATCAGCCCAGCCGAGAGAGCCCCCGCTCCACCAATCGCACCCATCGTGATCGCCCCGCCGCGCGGGAATCGTTCGCCAACGATTCCCAGCATGGTCGGCCACAAAAACGTCTTGCCAAGGCCGTAGACCGTGACAGCCACCCAGGCCAGGGCCACGCTCTGAACGGAGCTGAGAAACAACAATCCGAGCGCGCCCAACACTGTGCTCCCACATAGCAGACCAAGTGGATTGATCTTCTCGACGATGGGGCCGGCAAAGAATCGCAACACAAACATCAACGCCGACGTATAGATAAAGAGCAAGAATCCCTGCTGCGTCATCGACTCGGTGATGTTTACGATCCAACTATCAGTTCCGAGTTCGACGTAGCCAACACACGCGTGAAGCAGCAACAGAAATAGAAGCACCGGCGAGGCAAACTCCATCAACATCTCGCCCGTACTGATGCCAGCCTTCTGCACATCCGAGGCGGGAAACTTCTCTCTAGCGACGATGAAGCCGTACCACAGTGTCGGTAACAAATACAAACCCAACGGTACTTCCCACGGGATTCCTTCTTTCCCGACGAGGACATAGCCCAGCAAACCACCAAGGATCAGACCACCGGGCCAACCCGCGTGCAAGATATTCAAATAATGCGTTTTCTTCTCGGGATATATATTCGCGATGAGCGGATTGATCGCAGTCTCACACAATCCATTGGCAACCGCGAAGATGAACACACCAGCAAATAGGAACCAGTAGGCGGCGTCCTTGCCTCCAGCGTCGTAAGCCGGCGTCGCGCACACCGTCACGACGACGGATACAACATGCAAAATGAAAGCCGTGAAGAGAATCGCTTTGTAGCCCAATCGGTCGGTCACCAAGCTGGCCAACAGAATGACGACGCCGAAGCCAGTGAGTCCGCCACCAGTGATTGTGCCGAGGTCAACCTGGGTAAACCCGAACTTCTCCCCCCAGTCCAAGAGAAGCCCGCCTCGGACAGCAAAGCCCATTCCGGCAGCGATCAGGGTCAAGAAGCAGGCCCACATCAGTTTGGATCGATTGAATTCCATGAATGGCTCCGTGGTTAAACCGTCATCGCGAGTTAAAGTGGGCAACGACGATGAAGAGGTGGGTTATCGCTGGCAAAAGGAAGTCAACGAGTATACAAGCTCATCTCTGGAAGTAAATACTTGTGAGCCATCGCTTTGGGGCGAATCCTCGGGACATTGGCTGAGGGATTCGCCACGCCTCGCGGCACTCCCGAAGCGACTCTAGCACGCCGCCACTAATTGTGTGCCGTGAAACGACTTAGCGAGTCTAGCATTCGTCGCAGCCAACCGATTTCTATTGCTACTTCCAGGAATCGTAACTACCATTCCTGCCCCTCATTGTGCGCGCGGCGAGGACTGGATGAGTGAGCGTTGCCCCAACTATCGAAGATGGCTGTTACTTGTACTCGTCGTTGCGTTCGCGTTGCGATTGGGAGCGGCGTTCTGGTGGGAATCGCGGATCGCGCCGGGAACCCAATTCGCTTGGGGAGACAGCTACAGCTATTGGATTCTAGGGGAGAAGATCGCCCGTGGTGAGCCTTATGAATACGGACCAGGACCGGCCCGAGTTTTCCGCACGCCGGGTTATCCGTTCGTTTTGTCGTCGCTCCTTATGTTCTCTGACGAACCACCAGTTCTCTGGGCTCGTGTATTGGGCTGCCTCTTCGGAGCGGCAACTGTGGGAGGGGTCATTTGGTTGACAAGATGCTTGTTCTCAGAACGCGGCTCGCTGATCGCCGGCCTGCTGGCAGCCTTGTATCCAGGGGCGATCGGCATGAGTGTCTTTGTGCTCAGCGAGGCGCCTTTTTGTCCACTGATGTTGGGGCAGCTTGTTGCTTGGATCGCTGCATATCAAACTTCCAACGCTCGGCAAACCACCGCCTATGCTTTGCTCGCTGGTGTGCTCGCCGGACTTGCCACACTAGTTCGCCCGAGTTGGTTGCTGTTCACTCCATTTGCGTGTGGAGTCGGAATCACTTTCGCGGGCCAGCGGCGGCGCCAACTTCTCGTCGGCATCGCGATGGCCGCCGGGATCATCGTGTCGATGCTGCCGTGGTGGGTTCGGAACTATGGAATCACCGGCAAGCTGACACTAACGACGACGCAGTTCGGGGCCAGCCTCTACGATGGACTCAACCCGAACGCTACGGGCGAGAGCGATATGCAGTTCGTTGCACGTTTCGTCGAGGAACAGCGACAAGCAGATGCCGCATCGGGCAACACACCGCTCGGAACGTTCGAAGAGCGCCTCGACGACCGGATGCGCGACGCATCTGTCGCATGGATGCAACAACATCCGGGACGAGCCTTGCAGCTTGCCGCGATCAAAGTCGCACGCATGTGGAGCCCGTGGCCGAACGCAGCGCAATTCCAGAGCTGGCGATTCAGAGTGCTAATTCTAGGCGGCTATCTACCTTTGATCGTGCTGGCCGTTTGGGGAGCGATTCGCTTTTGTCGGCAGGACTGGAGTTTTTCGCTTTGCGTTATGCCAGCCATCTACTTCACATGCTTGCACGCCGTGTTTATCGGTTCAATCCGCTACCGCCAACCGCCGATGTTGGCGTTGATCGTACTAGCGTCTGGAATCATCGACGGGTGGTGGCGCAATCGCCTCGCAGCCGAACGAACGAGTAAAGACCTGGACGCGGCAGCCTGAGCCATCGCGTCAAGAATGACGGACAAGGGAATGGAAGCCCGAAGCGACGAAAATCGAAAACGACGAGGCCTCATCGGTCACTGCGGTGATTTTCTGCGCTGGCTGCTGTTGCTGGCTCTCGTGACGGCCGCCGTCTGCTCGTTCGGATTGTATTTCATTCACAGTCGCCTCGATGAAGAGATTCGGCTGTATGTTCAGAACAAATTCCAATCGCACTACACCGGCTTGATCGTGCGAGTTCGCTCCGCGCATCGCGTCGAAGGGCGTGGCATCGAGATTCGCGGGATTCTGCTTTCTGAACCGACGAACGACGGCCGGGCGTTACCACTCGTTTACGTCGAAGAACTGTTCGCCGAATGCCCCACGGAACTGGCCGATCTGGTCGCGGGCCACACCCAGTCAACGAGGATCATTGTCCGCGGGGCAAAACTCCAAGTGATCCGCTTGCCTGGAGACAGGTGGAACGCAGCGCAACTCTTTCCACCGCCGAAATTCGGCGACACTCCACCGCCCATCACGATCGAGGACAGCACCATCGACATTCTCGATCTCACGGGAACGTCCAAACGGTTGCTGACGCTTCACGAAGTCGGCTTTCAAATCACTCCCCTCTCCGTTGCGTCCGTCTCGAAAGCTCTTGGCACCGCACCGGTGTATCGGATTGACGGCATCTTTGGTGGCGACCACGTCCGGCATGTCCGAGTACGAGGCAACATTACTCCGGCAGAAGGCGTTTTCGATCTCGCTGGCAATGTGCAAGGCCTCGAGGTAAGTCCCGATACGATCGATGCGCTACCCGAGGACTTCGCCCAACTCGCGGCACCGTTACGTTCTGCGACCGGTCTAGCCGGCTTCACGTTCGCGTGCGACAGGGAGAACGCAACTTCCGTACCTCACTACGCCTTGGTCGGAGACTTTAAGGGGCGCATCGAAGATCCTCGTTTGCCACAGCCGTTGATGAACGTCAAGCTGCCGTTCCAGTTGAGCGACAATCACATTCTCATTCAGCACGCATCGGCACGAGCCGGCCCAACAAAGCTGCAATTCGCCGCGCAGGGCAGGAAGCTGGCACCGGGTTCACCTTATTCACTGAAGCTCAAAGCAGAGCATGTCGTGTTGGACGAACAACTCGCGGCCAGCTTGTCAACGAAGTGGCGAGGCGTGTGGGACAAGTTTGCACCGCGTGGTGTGCTCGACGCCGATCTGACCCTGCAGTTTGATGGAGAACGATTCCACTCCTCGATTGTCGCGGATCTGCTAGATACGTCGTTCGCGTACTACAAACTACCGTATCGCGCCCATAACGCACGCGGCCAGATTCGCTACCAAGATGACTTGCTCGAAATAGATCAGCTACTGGCATCCGCGAATGGAGTGCCTGTGCTCATCGACGGCAAACTTTATCAGCCCGGGCCGCAGGCGACCGGCTGGGTAGAGGTGCGACTCGATCAACCGCTGCCAATTGATGATCAGTTGATTCAAGCTTTGCCGCCATCGACGCGCCGAGTTGTGAATGCGCTAAACCCGCAGCACGGAAAGTTTACCGGAAGTTACCGGCTCGAACGCCCCAACTTGCAAACGCCACAGCGACGGGTGTTCGAGATCAAGCTCAGCGAGTGCTCGATGGAATACGAACGCTTTCCCTATCCGCTGTACGGAATTAGCGGGACCCTCCGGATGGACAACGACGTCTGGACGTTCAGCGATCTCGAAGGCCATAACGATAACGCGGTTGTGATGTGCCAAGGTGGCTGGCGAAAGCTTGACGAATCGAACTCACTGCTGGGTCTTTCGTTCGATGCCTTCGAGGTTCCGCTCGAAGACGAACTCCGCGATGCTCTGCCGCCCGGCGCGCAACGATTCTGGCGCAGTTTACGCCCGCGCGGGAGTCTCGATCATCTCGATATTGACGTCCGCTATCAGTCGATGGCGAAGGATTTGTCTGTCACGATCAATGGTCTAAAGCGACGCTCCAAAGAACGGCTTGCCGAACGCGTCACGATCAAACCTACCTGGCTCCCGTATCAGCTCGACGATGTTGTCGGAATCGTCCGTTACGACAACGGCGTTGCTGAGTTGGAGAACGTACAAGGGCACCATGGGAACACGTCGGTCCAACTAAGCGGTCGCTTCGATCCTTTGCCGGACGACAAATGGCAGCTTCGTGTACGGGACCTCCACATCGATCGACTGCGAACGGATCACGAACTTGTGCCCGCGTTGCCCGAGCCACTCGCCCGAGCCGTCACGCGGTTGAACTTGAGTGGGCCGCTGCACGTTAGCGGCAGCCTTGCCATGCAGGGCAACATGGGGGTCGAACGTCCGACAGCCGCGAATTGGGATCTTGATTTCGACGTGGAAGATGGGATGCTCGATTTCGGTGTGAAGCTGGATCATCTTCGAGGCAGCATGAAATTGGCTGGCTCGATCGGGTCGCGCGGCCACTACAGTCGTGGCCAGTTAGAGATCGACTCGCTCGTCTACCAAGGCTTGCAGTTAACGAACGTCACCGGCCCACTCAGCATCGACGACGAGCACCTCGCGCTGGGCGAAGCGATTCGCCGACAGCAAGGCGAACTTGTGAGTCGCCCACTCAAAGCCAACCTGCTCGGTGGTGTGTTGGTGGGCAGCGGCCAGATCTCTCTGGGCAAAGAATCCTCCTTCGAGTTAGACGGTGAACTATTCGATGCGGACCTCACGACGGTTTCCAAAGAATTCGCGCCTGGGAAGGCGAACGCTTCCGGGCGCGCCTTCGCGCAAGTTCGCTTAACCGGCACTGGCACTGGCACACACAACCTGCGCGGCCACGGTGCCGTTCAGCTTCGTGATGCGGATATCTATCAACTGCCTGTGATGGTCCGCTTGCTCAAGATCGTTCGCGTAAAGCGGCCTGACGAAACGGCTTTCACGACGAGCGACATGGCCTTTACGATCGAAGGTGACAGGCTGTACTTCAAGCAGATTGATTTCAGCGGCGACGCGATAAACCTGAGAGGCCGCGGCGAGATGACTTTCGATCGTGCCATCGACGTTGTTTTCCAGACATCCGTTCTGGTACGCGACGGCCCGGTTGACCGGTTGTTGCGGCCCGTGTTGCGAGATGCGGCTGGACTGTTCGAAGTTCAAGTGACTGGAACTCTCGACGAGCCGCAAGTCACGCGAGGAGTGAACCAAGCGATCCAACAAGTCTTCCCCGAAACAGAGCGTCGCGTGTTCCCTGATGCAGCCGGCCGCCGTGAGAACATCTCTCGCCTGCCGCAACTTCGGAGCATGATCAATCGAAGTGAACGACGCCAATGATGGAGATAATGACATGAGTATGGGCCCGTTAGGAATGGCTGGCAGCATCGCAGGCGGACTACCTCAAGCGCACAACGCAGCGACGGAACGGACTGCGCAGCAGGCCAGCGATCAGGCACGGCAGGCGACTTCCGAAAAGAAAGCCGAATCCGCTGGCGGTGTTGGCGAGACCGAGCAGGATGAGCAAGCTTCAGATCGCGATGCCGACGGTCGATGTCTCTGGGAAGGTGCCGGAGATGAAAAGCACCCTGCCGACGGCGATGGTTCATTACCGAAGCAAGACAACCGGCAAAGCAAAGATCCAACCGGAACAGGCGGCGGAAACCTGGACCTTAGCGGCTAAGGGCGATCTGTTGGAGTTCCGCCTTTAGGCGGTTTGGCCTGCTCCCGCAAGGCGACATGCCGGCTAAAGTCGGGACTCCAACGCCGCGGGCCCCACGCTGTGCGCGAACCATCAACTGAATACAATTGACTGTCTTAAAGAGAATCATCGCTCGGCGAGACTACTGTTATGCGGTTTACAAAGATGCACGGTGCAGGCAACGACTATGTGTATGTCGATTGCTTCGCGGATCCTCTACCGGGCGACCCCGCCGAACTCGCGCGACAAATGTCGCACCGCCATTTCGGGGTCGGCGGCGACGGTCTGATTCTCATTCGCCCTACCGAAAAGGCAGACGCGCGGATGCAGATGTTCAACGCCGACGGCTCGGAAGCTGAGATGTGCGGTAACGGACTTCGTTGTGTCGCGAAGTACGTCTATGATCACGGCATCTGCTCGAAGGACTCGATGCAGATCGAAACCGGCGCCGGAATCCTAGCGATCGATATCGAAGCCACTAGCGGCACGGCGCAACGAGTTCGCGTTGACATGGGTGAACCTGTTCTCGATCCCGCCACGATACCTACCCGGTTGGCTGGCAATCCGGTTGTGAACGCCGAACTGATTATCGACGGCCAAACCTTTCAAGCAACGAGCGTTTCGATGGGCAATCCACACTGTATTATCTTCGTCGAAGAGGCAACTGACGACTTGGTGCTTGGTGATGGCCCGAAGATCGAAGCACACGAGATGTTTCCTGCCAAGGTCAACGTCGAGTTTGTCGAGGTGATTTCTCCAACCGAAGTCCGCCAGCGGACGTGGGAACGCGGCTCTGGAGAGACCTGGGCTTGCGGAACGGGCGCGAGTGCGGTCTGCGTGGCCGGTGTCTTGTCCGGACGGACGGAACGCAGGATCTTGAATCATCTGCTCGGCGGTGATTTGGAATTGGAATGGAACAATGCGGATAATCATGTCTTCATGACGGGCTCCGCATCGGAAGTGTTCACCGGTGAATGGCCGCTTCACTAGACGTTGAATCATTGGCAGGGATGCCGTATGCGAATCAAAAGCAAATTCATCAACAGAGCGGGTGGGTTACTGATCGCATCCACGACACGCCTCTGGATGAGAACGCTCGACCATCAAATCGCGTTTTACGACCCGACCGCCGATCCTATCCATCCCGACTTTCGCGGCCCAGTGATCTTTCTTTTCTGGCACGAATACATCCCAGTACCGTTCTACCTGCGAGGCCATTCCAATATCGCCATGCTGCTGAGCCAGCACCAAGACGCGGAATGGCTTTCACACGCCGCTCGTCTGATGGGTTTCGAAACCATTCGCGGCTCGACGAATCGCGGCGGTGTGGCAGCTTTGCGACAGTTGCTGCGCACGAGTCATTCGATGAACCTCGCCATCACGCCAGACGGTCCGCGTGGCCCGCGACGACGGTTGGCTCCCGGACCGATCTACCTTTCTGCACGTCTTGGCATTCCGTTGATTGTCTTCGGCGTGGGTTGTGACAGGCCCTGGCGAATGGCAACTTGGGATCGTTTCGCGTTACCCAGGCCCTATTCACGAGCACGCATCATCGTCAGCCCGAAAGTTCAGATCCCAAGCGGCTTGGATCGAGAAGGCGTCGAGGGATATCGCCAGCACGTGGAAGCCTTGCTCAACGACCTCACCGAGCAAGCCGAGACCTGGGCCGAATCCGGCACTCGTCTTCAGCAACAAACGCCGATCCGGCGCGAAGGTATTCCGATCGTCCAACGCCGCGCTGCATAGCAAGCAGTGTTATTCGATGCATGGTTGAAGTTCCTTTGTGTGTTAGCAGCCACATGTACTCTGTCGGCGGTGATGGCTCGAGTGAGAAGCGGTCGTCAGTCGGACGCCGAGACTAACCTCGCATGCAACCAGTTCGCGTGGTCAAGTGTATCGCCGAGGTCGGCGGTTTCGACGGCGAGAGCAACGCGAGTTGCGTTGGTAACGTCAATCGAGATCGGTATGGCAGCGTTGCTGCCGCGTACAATCGGGCTGGTGTAAGCGAGATTCCACTTGCGCGCTGTTGCCTCCGGCCGCTCAACAAAGATGCGAAAGACAACGCTGCCGTCGCGACCGGCCTGATCATCGAGTGCAAGTTCTGCTTCGAGCCTCGAGTACCAACGATCGAGGTTATAAACGAGGCGAGCTCTGGCATGCACGCCGAGTCCTTTCGAGGCAATGTATCCGCCGGAACGCAAGCGTCCGCCAAGCACATTTTTGTCCACTCCTAAAGGCCAGCTTACGGTCAGAAAGGGAAAGTGCTTGTAATCAGCCGGGCGCAGGTCGGACAGATACGTTACTTCCGCCTGCTGCGACTCGATGCAACTCACCCGCTGCCACATTCGTCTTGCGTTTGCTCGCAGTCGCACACCGCAAGCTAGTTCGATCGCGACCATCTCTCCATCGCGACGAATCATCGAAACGGCAAGCAGCGAGCCATCAGTGAATCCGAGCGAACATGCCACCGGCGCGAGACGTGTGCTTTGCGATTCGAGGGCGAGCATCTGTACTTGGCTTACATCGAAGGACGTCGCCATGCCAGTCGGCGGGATGAAGTCAACCAACTCGATACCGAAAGCGGCGACATCGTCATCCTCGTCACTTCCCTTGGTAAGCTGGCCGCTGATCTCATCTCCATTGCGAAGAAACAAACGGGCCTCGGCTGCAGGTGCCGTCCGGATGCGGTCCCACTGGCGATCACGCTCCAGTGGATTTCCCGAACACGCAAAGATCACACCGCGGCATGATGTTGACTTGAAAGAGACTTCGCCCCAAAGCTTCGCATCGATAACAAGTGAATCGGATGCCAGCCTCAACACCTTGGCTGGCAACACACTTCCGTCCGACAAAAGAATCTGTGTGCCGTCCGACTTGTCGGAGTAATTGCCCCAGCGAACTAATTGACGAAGTGGTAGCTGACGCTCTGCCGCGCCGGTCGAGAAGGCGACCTGCCAGTCCTCAGAAACTCCAACCAGTTGCCCTGAGAATCGCTCACCCAAAACGGGAACCGCGTCAGACAAACCGTCAGCCGCCGCTGGGGGTGCCGTGATGATCACGGCAAGCAGCGCCAAGCCAACCCAAACTCGCAACTTCTGGCTCATCGTTCCTCAGCGCTCAAATATCGGAAGATAACTCTCCGGCATCTGCAGGATGAGACATGCCATTGCCGTGCCGTAATCGCTGCTGATCGCATCGACCCACGCGCCGTCCCGCCGTTGCTGAGCGAGCAGAGTGTCCCGGATTGCGGGATACCATGCGTCCCAGTTACGTCCGCCCGCATGCCACATTGCCTGAACGGCGTAGTAGTGGCCGTAGAAGTAATAGCTTCGCTCACCACGATTGTTTGCCCCCGGCGGGAACTGCATCAAGTAGTTCAAGCCGTCCGCCAATTCCTGTCCTTCGTAGATGCCGGCGCTGTAAAGAGCCACGACTGCGGCGGCGGATCTTGGAAACGCACTTTCGCCAACAGTAGCGACAACATATCGAAAGCCACCGTCTTCATTCTGGCATCGCTTCACGTAGGCGACAGCTCGCTCAATCGTATCCGCCGGCACATAGACGCCCGCATTGTGCGCCGCCCGCAACGCCATGACTTGGCAGACCGTAACGGACAGATCGTCTTCGCCTCGCTGCGCCTTATATCTCCACCCGCCCTGATCGTTCTGCGTGTTCACGATCAACTGTACAGCCTTGACGAGTTTCTCACGCAGTTGTTGCTCGCTCGTGTTGCCATACACTTCGGCCAGGAACAGGGTCGCGAACCCGTGCTCATACATCGGGCCACGGGTCTGCATTTGTCCCGCGTGAATGAAGCCGCTTTCCTGGCAGTTTGCCAACACGTAGCCGATGCAGCGATCGAGATTATCGCCGTACTTTCCACGGCCGGGCAGATACCCCGATGACAGAAAGGCCATTCCTGCCAACCCGCAGACTGCGAGATTGTTCTGGTACACGCCACTTCCGAAGGCTCCGTCTTCCGCCTGTCTCGAAGCGAGATACGCCAGTCCTGCATCGATTGCATTGCGAGTTTTGGGAGTGAAGTAGTTGCTCGCGGGAGCCTTTCGTTTCGGTGAAGTTGGCTGCCCTTGCAAGTTCCGTGGGACGAAACCGAACGCTGCCGCTCCGAGCATTTGCTGCAAGCATGTCCGCCGAGACACACAGTCCCGTAGGGACGACAGGTGATAGCCTGGGGCGCGAGCCCCAGGAACCGTTACGCTCCCCAAGCCCAAAGCTCCGAAGGCCCTCCGGGGCTTACCGCCCTGACTTAGCTGATCCTGGAACTGACGCCCTTGTTGTTTTGCATAAGTCTGCCGGCCGGATTCGCCCCGAAGGGGCTGCGACATGTCAGGCCAGGGCAGAGCGCAGCGCCGCCCTGGATTGGAAGGCGATGAACGCGAGAGCCCTGAAAGGGCAAAACAAATGGGGCGGCGTCCAACTAGCATGTTGTTTCGCCCTTTCAGGGCTTGCGAACATGGTGTTCGTCTACCCAGGGTGGCGCTGCGCTCTGCCCTGGCCTGGCGTGTTCCTGACCCTTCGGGCCGACTTGTGTACAACAACAAGGGCTTACGTCCCAGGCTATTACATGCCGCCGCTCGGCGGCTATCGGCGACGCGCAACACTTTCATCGCTCACTCCACAACGGTTTTTGCTCAGCGAGACGCTTGTAGTATTCCCGAATGATTTGCTCGTACTCAGGCAAGAACTCTTCGTGCAAAGTACTTCTGATCCCATGTCGGACACGTTCCGGCAGCGTCCCCCAGACGGCTTCGATCGGATCGACGTCGCGCGGCGAACCAGTAGCGGAGTCGGTCGCCGAGCCTGGCTTGTCGTTCCCTTCCTGCGAAGGCCGCGGCGTCGAAGTCGCTCGCGATGCCTGCTGTTGCGACTGCTGAGCCGCTTGCTCGGCAAGACTCTTCAACTCACGAAGAATGTCTTGCTGGATTTGTTGTGCGGGCTGCAAAGTTTCATCGTCGCGAATCCGCCGCGCGACATTGCCCATGCGTTCAGAGATCATCGACAGAGGATCGCGTTCACTTGGTTGGCCGAGATCCTCACCGGCGGGGGGATCAGACGGAGCGTCAAGACCTTCGAGAAGCCGGGAATCGAAATCATTCGAGGTTGTATCCGACCCTTCGGCAGCCTCGACCGCCTGCTCCAGAGCTTGATCGAGCGAGCCGGCGTCTTCCGGCGTGGAAGCACTCTCGGCATTCGACGACTCAACCAGTTTGGCGACGACTTCCGACAATTCCTTCTGGTCCGTTGCCAGCCGCCCGCGACCTAGCCGAACGACTTCCTCTTGCCGTTGCGAGCCCCGTAATTCCTCTTCGAGTCTGTTCGTCCACTCATGGATCTCGGTTTGCAGTCCGAGTACGATTCGCAACTCGGCTTCGTTGTATCGCGAGTTGTTGTCATTTCCTTGGCCGTTGGGCTCGCCAGCGTTCGAGCTGGGATTCGCCGGCGAGCCGGCAGCAGCCTTTAAGCTCACCAGCAGAACCTGTAGCCGTTGCGACGCATCATCCTGTAAAGCTGCAACCTGTTCGGATGCTGCATCCGAGCGCAACTGTTCCGCAGCCTCTCTCATACTTCGTGCCGCCCATGTGAGAGCCAGCCCGAAAGCCCTCGGCGGCTGGAACTCCTCTCGCGCGGAAACGGTTGCGTCGGCGAGCGCGTCTTGCTCCGAAACCACTTGTCTTCGACTTGCTTCCGCCACTGGATCCGCGAGCAATCTGTCGTGCAACGCGATCTGTGTCTTAAGCAATTCGGTCACCGTTCGCATGAGTCGAGCCGTCATTCGGTTCAAACCGCGTTCGCGGAGTTCGCGCAACTCGTCAGCCACAAGCCGACCAGCTTCGGCAAAGCGTCGCTCGGCATCCTCGGCCGCGCGGCTAGCGTCCTCCGTCTCTCCACCCGCGGCACGCTCAGCCGCGCGCTGGGCGCTATCGCCGCCACGCTCTACCGAAGCCGCGGCATCTTTCGCTCCGATCGACTTCAAAGCATTCGCCACGTCGCCTGCCTGCTCCGCTAGATCGGACTGCTGTCTCGCCGCGTCACGCTGCTCGGCTTGCCGTTGTGCTGGATCGGAGATCTCGCTCAGTTCCGCAAGCCGTTGTCGCAGATTGCGTTGTGACGCGGTGAGTTCGTCCAGTTCTTCACTGACCTCTGCCAAGCGACGTGTACGCGCGGGGCGGTCTTCCGAACGGCCAGAGAGGATGTCTACGATCGCTTGCAATCCGGCTTCCGCTTGGCTGATCGCGCGACGGGCCGTCCCTAACCGGTTCCGCGCGATTGTCATTTTCGCTTGCTGCATGTGGTCCGCCACCGTCGCCTCTCCCGCAACTCGCGTTGCCGCCAGCAAAGTCTCCATCTGGACCGAGGCGGTTGCGTCAAGTTGCTGCGTGAACTGAGCCACGTTCGCGAACAGACGCTCGAACTGACGCAGCAGCGCGCCCTGCTGTGTTGACAAGCGAATCAAATCACTTCGCTCGGACGACGACAGTTCGTCCAAACGCTTGCCCAGCGTTGTCAATTCGTCCGCATCTCGCCTCAAGTCTTGCTGCGACCGGAGCAACACAGCCAAGTCGCGAGCGAACCGACGATAGTCGTCCCACGTCGATAAGCGATTGACCATCTCTTGCAATGACTCGACGACTTGTTCTTGTGTCTGCCCTGCGTGGGCAAGTAAGCCAACAACGTCCGTGGGGCGGAAGTTCGCCGATTCCACAGCTTTGCCTGAACGGACTAGGTCACTGCGGATCGACGGAAGCAAATCTCGATTGATCGCTCCGAGGCGAACCGTGAAATCGGCAAGTCGCATCGTCGCTTCCGACTCGTCTACGCGATTGCTCTCGATGGAAGCAACGAACCTGGCGACCAACATCGCCGCACCATCGTCCTCGTCACTGAGCAGGCGTTGGACTTGTCGCTGTTGCAATTCAGAGCCTCGGAGCGACGCAATGTCTCCGTCCGACGCAACCGCGACTTCCGTCAGTTGAGTCTGCAGCGAGGTCGTTTGCGTCTGAATGGCAGCTTGAATCCGCAGAGCCTCGGTCAGTTGATGCTTCAAGCGTTTCTGACGCTCTTGCAGGACCAGAGCAAACTCGTCGGCTGTGACAATCCGCAAGCTGCGTGCCGGGGTCGTCTGCTGCTGGCCGGCGTAATCAGTTGCAATCGCCGAGATCTCCACGACGTCATTCGGTTGCAGATTGAGCGAGCTGAGTTCCCACGCGAAGGAGAGTTCTCGCTCGTCGTGCTGCCCAAGCGACTCCTTGGCGGGCGGCAGGTCAGGACCTTCGTAGAGCGTCATCTGATCGTCGCCGACATCGAGCATGACACGTTGCAAGGCGAGATCATCCGCTACGATCATCCGCACGGCGATCACCGCATTGGCGGTCACGATCTCTTCGGTACTCGGACTAAGCACCGTCAGCTCCGGCGGAGCATCGGGCACGACTCGCCAGTTTGCTCGCGTCTCATACCCGCCCGTCACTCCATCCGGCTCGACAAGCTTGAGCCAGTACTGCCCGGAACCAATCTGTTCAACGGAATAGCCGGGAACGGAGAAACGACGCTCATCACCGGCAAGCTGAGCCTCGACGTTGATTGGCTGCTCCATACCTTCCACCACAAGTTCCGCGGACGCTGCGCGGCGATCCGCGCGGCCCGTCACTTCGATGATTGTCCCTTGTAATACCTCGACCTTACCGCCCAACACTTCCGTCATCGACAAGCCGGAATGCGCAGGCGGCTGCAAGCGGATGCGAAGCTCTTCGGCCGTCGCGGGCTCAACGACTTCGAGCGAAATCCAAGCCATCGTGTCGTCGTCGCCACCGACGGCACGATACTGGAACGACCGCGTCATATTCTTCCGGTGATGAGTCTTCGAACTCCTCGAACGAGCCATCCGATAGTTCTCGATTTGCTCTTCGGAATCGCCTTCAAACCAGTATTGAACGATCACCGTCGATGGCAGATGGCGATTGGCATCCCGCACCGACACCGAGAAGTCTTGCCCAGCCGCCAGCCGCGTCGGTGCGTCTTCGAAATAGAGTTGATTCCAGCGCGGCCACGCTTCAGCGCTCCAAGGCATCGCTAACCGCCGCAGAGCTAACTCCGACGAGTCATGTTCGATGGCGAACAAGGCTGCCGCCAGAAGGACGACGGGCACGGCGATCATCACGGCCCGTCGAGTTGTGCGAAAGTTCAAACAAGCCGCGAGATCGATCCCCTCGGCAAGCTCCTCTGCCTCGGCGACGACTGCCTGCCGTAGGCTCAGAGATCCCAGTTGCGCGCCGCCGCTGGAAGCTGCGAGAAACTGAATAGAAGAAGACAGCCGATCACGGAATTGTGGAAAGCTTCGCTCGACACGTTGTGCGACGGAAACATCGTCCATGTTGTAGTCAAATAGCGGCCGGAGATATCTCCAGCATGCCCAACCACAGACCGCAAGCCAAGCAACCGACGAGAGAGTGCGAACGCCTAGCTCACGATATCGCAGGAAGTAGTCCGCTGATCCCAAGCTGATCGTTGCAGCGAGAAGCACGACAACGAACCAACAAACACCGTGCAGCAGGACTAAGCCGCGTGCATGCCGCGCGACGTGCCGGATTCTGTTGTGTAATGGATGCGACGACATGAGGTACTACATTCGGTCGGATTGTCGTTTAACCGCAAGCCGGAGGCGTGCGCTTCGGCACGCTGCCAGGAAGCGCACGCCTCCGGCTTGCGGTTAAACGAAGTGATTGCACAATTATAACAGTCCGGCTCGTTTTCTAAGTGTCCATTCCGCTGCTAACAAACTCACAAAGATCACGGCGACCCAAGGTGAGTTCCAGATTGGTGTCGGCGGCAACGACTCGATACGCACCTCTTTCCCGCGAGGCAAACGGTTTGGCAGACGACTGGCTGTATCAAACGTATAGAAGCGGCCTCGCGTTGTTCGAGCCGCGGCCTTCAACTCGGTGGCGTTCATTCGCAAGACAGCTAGTTCACTGTTGGACGAATCGACCGTGAATTGAAGAGGTGCCGAACCGTCCTCGATCGTTGGAGCAGCCAGCCATGCTTGGTAACTGCCAGCTTCAAGGCCACTCAACCGCGTCTCGAACTCGCCTCGTGCCGACTCTCTCTGCTCCAAGGTGACCGACGTTCGTTTGCCCTTCTCGTCTTCCACCGCGACGATCACGCCTTCTCCCAACGGTGGAGCGAGTCGATCGTCTCTGAAGCGGACTCGGATGTGGACAGCTTCGCCTTCGAGGTACTGCGGCGAATCCGTTTCGATCTCGATCGGTGCCTGATCCGCGTTCAGCTTCGCGTGGCTGAGGTATCGAATCGCCTGAGCCCAGTAACGTGCATAGAGCTTGTCCGCTTCACGTCCTCGCGACCACAAGTACGTCTCGTCCGTCGCATGAAACAGCACCTTGCCGGCTCCTGCGAATTGCATCGTAATCACCGGCACCGGAGTGCCATCGAGCAGTTTTCGTGTGGGATGCTGAGCAAGGACGATCGCCGCTGGCTTGAGGTCTGGGGTTTCGAGAAACCAGCGCAACGGTGGAAGCTGGCTCCAGATACCAGTCGATTGTGTGGCGTCGTCGCCGAGTTGGACGAAGCTAACTTCCTTGCCCAATGCCGTCAGTTGGACTACATCGCCGTCGGATCGCAGAGATTCCGAAAGAGGTTGCCGGCTTGTCGCCGCATCAAAGGGAAACAAGTTCGCCAGAGGTGTGTCGCGATAGGCCTGCGGCATGTACATCGGCCCGGCAACGAAGATCACTCCGCCACCACGTTCGGTGACGAAGTCCGAGATATGCTGCAGCGAAGTGTTTGTGAAGAAGCTGGGATCCGCGTCGCCAATGATCAGCACGTCGTAGCTGAACAATTCCTCTCGCCGCACGGGAAACAGGTTCGTTCCGCCCGCATCTTGCGCCGATGGTTGGACGTCCGCTTCCTGTAATACCGTGGTGAGTTCGACGCCCCTCCCCTGCCCTGCCTTGTGCTGAACGGATCGCGACAACAAGCTCTTGAGGAACCGATACTCGTAGCTGGGTCGTGATTGCACGAACAGCACACGTACGGTCGCGTTTCGCACGACGACTTTGCGGGTCAGTCGGTTGTTGTCGATGTTGGCTTCCTCTTCAAGCGGCACGACTTCGATGGTGTGCTCAAACTCGCCTTCGGCTTCGGGGCGATAAGCCAAACGAACGGGTAACGCTTGCTCCGACGCGGGCAGCGCGATGTCTTGCTCGTCCAGAACGCGGCTATCGCTCGTCAGACGGACGCTCACCGTCCGCGGCACAAAACCCTGATTGTGCAACTGCAAGTCAAAAGTTAGCAGGTCGCCGACAAAGACGTCATCCTCCGACAGAAGGCCGTTGATCCAAATGTCTTTAGGAGGCAACTCGCTGCCGAGGCCTACGATGTGCAATGGGATCGACCTGGCCCGCGCGTATTCCGCAGCTTCTGAGATGGCTGGCCCAGTCGTATTCACTCCGTCCGTCAGCAGGACGACGGCCGCCGTTGACAAGCCACGTTGTGACTTCAGAATCTCAAGCAACCCTTCACCTATCCGGCTCGCTTCGTCGTCTGGTTCGATCGATGTGACGCCAGAAGCATGATCGTCCATGCGACGGATGGCGGTGCCAATGCGGAACAGTTTCACTTGATAAGCGGCCTCCAGTCGTGCGAGCCAACCCTGTTCCTCATCACCCAGGATTGCCTTTGCCAGAGCCAACCTCGTCGTTCCGACCGCGGAGTCACCCACGCGACGTTGGATCGCCGACCGCATCCGGTTACTCTGATACGTATCTTCAAAGCCCATGCTCTGCGATCCGTCAACGACGATTACCAACTCCGGCAGCTCGGTTCGGTGTTGATGCTGGACCCAGCCATATAGCATGAACAACGCCACGGCGAACATTGCTAAACGAAGTGCGGTCATCGCGGCTCGCATCGGTTTGCGACCGCGACGTTCGTAGTGATATATCGCCAGAACGACGGCCACGACAAAGGCAACGGCGAGCAGAGTAATCCACGTAGGCAACGGCCACGCGTGCTCGAACGTCGTCTCCAGGCCTTCGCCATCGACAGCGTAGGAATCACCGAACCAGTTGTGTAGGAGTGACGAGATTCGCATTATATTAAGTATCCGTGGCTTCCTCAAAGTAGCCATCACGCTCCGCGTGATGAAAGCGGACGTAAAATCGACTTCACCCTATCAAAGCCGTTTGTTGCATTGAACGTTGTTCGCCGCGCCGCGTTTCATCACGCGGAGCGTGATGGCTACATTGCCTTCGCCCTCCCGAAGCTCCAGGCCAAGACGGTTTCAATGACTAGCAACACGATCATGCAAGTTAGCATCGAGCGAAACAAAGACACCGGATTCTCGGAAGCTTCTCGAACCACAACGGACTCATCGCTCGCGAACTCGGCAAGTAATTCGCGATCGATGGCTACTAGGTCGCTCTCCTTCGTATCGAGATTCGCGGCAAACCGTTCACTACGATTCGTCGTTGCCTGCGCGGCTCGATAGACGCCGCTTTGAGTTGTCTCGGCGAGACTCCAGCCAGTTTGGTTGATTTCGTCCGGCCGAATCTCGATGCCATCGGGACACTGCAGCGAGAAGTCATCTTCCGCCTCGTCAGCGAGAAAGCGAGATGCGAGTCCTTCGCCGACAATAATGTTGCGACGGTCCTGCATCCCCTTGGTCGCAAAATGCACAAGTTCGTGGACCAGCGGCGGGAAGCTCGGCCAAGCAGGCAGGGCGTTCCACGGTGTTGTGCCTTCGTCGGACGTGTTGACCGATTCCGGCGATAACGCCGTTGAGACAACAACGACTCGGCCGCGCCCAAACGTCGAAGCAACAATCGCCGGTTCATTGTTGCCGAATCGAAGTGCGACCTCCGCTTCCTCGGCTAATTTGTCGAACTGCCAATAGCTCCACACTGGGACCGTCAACAAACCTGCTCGCTGGTGGCCGCGGAACGGCTTGACAAGCGGATGCTCATATCCGTCAGCAACAAAGTAACGCGGCTCGCCAGTCGTAACGCTTTTGAGCATAAGCGGGAGTAGCGGCCTGTCGTCAGCCGCACTCAACTGGTCGTTGTACGAGTTTGCATTGACAATATCTCCCAACGCGACAACAAGTCCACCACCTGATGCGACATAGTCTCGCAACACCGTTGCTTCCGTCGGCCCAAGTCGCGCGACGTTACACATGAAAACACAGTCGTACGCGTGAAGATCCTTTTCGAGCAACGCGTATTCGGAAACGACTTGCACTTGTCGCGGCATCGCGGTTTCGTCCGAAGGATTCAGGGCCAACGCGACATAAGCGGCCGCGTTAAGCTTGCCTTCGATACATAGAACGCGAATTGTTTCGCGCACGGGCACGATCAGCCAACGTGAATCATCGACGCTCAACCCGTCGGAGGACAGCCGGGCCACCATCTCTCGATCGCCAGGCACGTCAATCTGCTGGTTGAACGAAACGCCTGCACGAGCACTCGCGGCGACATTGACGTGCTTCTCACCAACCTTCCGTTCATCGACGAATAACTCGATGCGTTTCTGGTTCTCGTTCGCCGCGCCAGCATTCTCGATCTCAACGTGGATCGCGAACGCTTCGCCGCCGACGACCGCGCGGCCGTCCGTTTCGATACGAGTCACCGCGAGATTGTTCGCTTTAACGCTGCCGGTGTGCAGGAACTCTAACGTGGCAAGGTTGTTCAAGTCATTCAGTTGTTGGCGGCACTCCGGAGTTGTGGCTGCCTGCCAAGTCGTACGACCGAGGTCGGTTAAGAACTCGACGCGTCGGTCCAAAAAGCGAGATTGTGATTCCGCGACCGCGTTCAACAAGTTCGCGACTTCGTGCAACGTCGGTGACAAGTCCGCGCCCGCGTGAGACAGCTCCAACTTGTCGATCTCATCGACTATGGCAGCATGATTGGCGGATGGCTGCGCAACGACCACGCTTGGCGGTTCGGATAGCGTCACCAGTGCAAATGCATCACCTGGCTTGGCACGGCGCACACTGTCCGTAGCGAGTTGCGTCGCATGCTCGAAACGGCTCCGTCCCTTTTCCTGAAAGCCCATGGAGTAGGAAGTGTCGATCACAAGCACGGTAAAGCGAGGAGGTTCGTCCGTCGTCGTGGTGCCGATCGGCCAGCCAGATAGCATCGGCTCGGCTAACGCGATTGCCAGCAGCACTAAGACGAGCACGCGGATGGCGAGTAAGAGCATCTGCTCGACGGTAAGCCGGCGTTGATGTTTGCGGATCGCGGCGAGAAGGAACTGCGTTGCCGCCCACGCTTCGTCTTGATATCGCCTGCGGCTCCAGAGATGAATCGCAACCGGAATCGCAACCGCAGCCAGCCACGGCAACATCCACGGGCTTGCGAACGACCAAACAGCCAACAGTATCATCACTCACCTCGCTTGCGACGCATCGGCCGAACAATTGCCGTCGCATACACCACGACCGGGCACTCGCTAGTCGGTTGGTCCAGATCGACCGCGGAGTGTTCGACGACAGTAAGTGATTGGAGACTGCTAACGCGTTGGTCTTCAGCCGCGTAGCGGCGGCAGCTAATCGCCTGGGGCGTAAGCCCTCGTTGTTTTACACAAGTCGGCCGGCCGGATTCGCCCCGAATGGGCCGCGACATATCAGCCCAGGGCAGAGCGCAGCGCCGCCCAGGGGTGGAAGGCGATGAACGCGAGAGCCCTGAAAGGGAGAAACAAATGGAGCAGCGTCCAGCGAGCATGTTGTTTCGCCCTTTCAGGGCTTGCGAACACGGTGTTCGTCTACCCAGGGCGGCGCTGCGCTCTGCCCTGGGCTGGTGTGTTTCTGACCCTTCGGGCCGACTTGTGTACAACAACAAGGGCGTAAGCCCCAGGTGCGTTGTCGGAACAAAACCAAAGCCCCAGAGGGGCGACACCGAAGAAGCCCAACGTGACAGTGTCGCCCCTACGGGGCTTAGTGCGTATGGCTGCGACGATTCCTGGGGCTTACGCCCCAGGCTATTACATGTCGTCCGTACCGGACTGGAGAGGTTGTCGAGGACTATGACTCGTCGATGGCCATCCGATAGGCTACTCATTCCGCAACATCACCTCGACTGCCTGGTCATGGAGGTTCGACTCGTCAGGAACGCGGCCAGAGCGACATCGAGTGGCTGCTCGGTGGTGAGCAATCGATAGTCGATCTCGTTGTCTAAGCAACCGCGTTTGATTTGCGCGAGGAAGCGATCGACTTCGGCTCGATAGCCCGAACGGATGGAATGAGGGTCGGCCGCAATGTCGGCGGCTCCCTCCATGCCTCGAAAACGCGTTGGCACATCGAATGGTAGTTGCAGTTCGGCCGGATCGAGGAGTTGCAAGACGGCGACATCGTGTTGGCGATGTCGAAGGTGCCGCAAGCCGGACAGGACGCTCCCTGGCTCGTCGAAGAGATCGCTGATAATCAAGACGATGCCGCGTTTCGTCATCTTCTGTGACAGCTCTCGGAACACATTACCGACCGAGGTCTTGTCGCGCGGCGATGCGTTCTCCATGACCGACAGCAAACTGGCGAGATGGGATGCGTTGCTGCTCGGCGAGACGGTGTCGCGAACTTCCCAATGAAACGTCGCGAGCCCAACGGCATCCTGGCGTTGAAGCACGAGCCAAGCCAGCGATGCAGCGATGCATTGCGCGTATTCCAGCTTCGACATCGCGGAATTCGGGCCGCGATAGGACATGCTCTCGCTGACATCCAGCAGGAGATAGCAAATCAGATTTGTTTCGTCTTCGTACTGCTTCAAGTAGTACTTGTCGGTCCGCCCGAAGACCTTCCAATCGAGATAACGCAAGTCGTCGCCAGGCGCATACTCGCGGTGCTCGGAGAACTCGACGGAGAACCCGCGATACGGACTGCGATGAGCGCCGGAAATAAAACCTTCGACGATGCGACGAGCCCGCAGTTGCAATCCTTTGAGCTTAGCCAGCGTCTGCGGATCTAAAGACTTGGGGGAGTTGTCCACGCCCGTCTTCATCCTTCACTGTAGGGACCGTATCCAGTATTCGACGCAC
This sequence comes from Planctomycetaceae bacterium, assembly GCA_002726245.1. Lineage (GTDB taxonomy): Bacteria > Planctomycetota > Planctomycetia > Pirellulales > Pirellulaceae > PBSM01. The sequence continues at coordinate 42,610 of PBSM01000059.1, forward strand.
GATGTCGTCGGCCGTGATGCCTTCAGCGTCCGCATTGAAAGTCGTCTTGATCCGATGACGCAGTACAGGCAACGCGACAGCTCGAACATCTTCTTGGCTGACACAATAGCGACCGTGCAGCGCCGCGCGAGCCTTCGCGCCGAGCACGAGGTACTGACTGGCACGCGGACCCGCACCCCACATGACATACTCGCGAATGAATTCCGGGCTCTCGTCGGCTCCCGCGCGGGAAAGTCTTGCCAATCGAAGCGCGTATCGAGCAACATGATCGGCGACGGGAACTCTTCGTACGATTCGCGTCAGCTCGAAGATGGCGTCGGCATCTAAGGTCGCCTGCACGGACACCTCGACATCATCGGTGGTCCGTCGAACGATCTCCAGCTCTTCATTCTCGTCAGGGTAATCGACTTGAACACTGAACATGAAGCGATCTAACTGCGCTTCGGGAAGCGGATACGTTCCCTCTTGTTCAATCGGGTTCTGCGTCGCCAAGACGAAGAACGGCTCGGCGAGTGTGTGTTTCTTACCGCCGGCCGTGACTTGGTGTTCTTGCATCGCTTCCAAGAGCGCGGCCTGAGTCTTCGGCGGTGTGCGGTTAATCTCATCGGCCAGCACAACATTCGCGAAGACCGGGCCTGGCAGGAAACGGTACCCGCGTTCGCCGGACGTGCGGTCTTCTTGAATGACTTCCGTCCCCGTGATGTCCGACGGCATCAAGTCAGGCGTGAATTGAATGCGATTAAAAGACAAGGAGAGCGATTCGGCTAACGTACGAATCATCAGTGTCTTCGCCAACCCAGGCACACCTACTAGCAAACAATGCCCGCGAGCGAACATTGACACGAGCAATTCCTCGAGGACTTGCTCTTGTCCCACAATCACTTTCGATACTTCCGCCGCGATCTGCTCGAAAGCCTGATTCAGGTGCCGGATGGATTCAATGTCACCATCAGTTGTCTTGGCGGCCGTGTCAGCGGATTTCGTCGGTGTTTCTTTGTCCATATCGGTCGAATACGAAGAGTTTATCGGCGGCTGCAATAACTAAGACGTTCCTGGCGACAACGAGGTTTCCCCCGGTCGCGCCGCGTGGCGTTAGTTTTATCTCGCGAACGAAGTGTGGCTCGACGCCAAGCTCTGTTCTAACCGTTCGTTGCCCAAAGACAAATATCGAGTTTCGCGTCGGCCAGTATACATTGTCGCCAACCAAGACGCCGCGTCCATGACCACGCGGAGATGGCCGAGCGTGGCCAGGCGTCGTTCGGCGGGGAGGTGGAAACTGACCAACGATTCGCCCGGTATAGACATCTAGCCAATACAAGTAGTCACCGCTGACGATCAAATTGTTTCCGCCCACACCGAGGAGGTGAATTGCATCGGCGGCTTGCTCCGGCAACGAAGTCCAAATGACATGCCCGGTGTTGGCATCCAGTGCGAAAAGACGGTTGCAGTCGCAAGGGGCTGCGATCACGAGCCCGCGATAAGCGAGGCAAGGTGTCAGATCGCGAAACACATGTTGATCATTGCGATCGGGGTTTTCGTTCTCTGGCGAAATGCGAGGATACTCGCAAAGCCAACGCACCCGTCCGTCGCTTGCGCGTAATGCAGCAATCACTCCAAGATGTGTGTTACAGAAGATCGTATCTTCACTCCAGGTTAACAGCGTCTGCGCGGGATAAGGCTGACGCCCCTCACCAAGTGTTCGCCCAGAGCAAATCTCCTGGCTCCACAGAAGATCTCCGTACAACTCGTCGAAGCAGGCCACGTGGATCTCGGAATGGACGGTGTCCTGCCGGCGAAGCGTCACGAACAAACGGTGATTCGCCACGAGGGGCACACCGTCAAAAGCCCATTCCGGCCCCCAACGTTCTCGATCGAGTGTCCGGTCAAGGCTGAGTTTGCCTTGCGAAACTAAGTCAAGGCCAACGATGCGAGATTCTCGATTGTCCGCGAAGTCCGCGCTGAGCCTTGCGAACACGCGTGAGTCAGTTGCTGACAAACTGAATCGACGCACAGACTGGTTCCTCTGCTCCGATTCTTCGGCGGAGACATTCGCATCGGTGTGACCGAAAAGCAACGTACCGTTATGCAAGTCGTACGACGCGATCGCTCCTTGTTCGTTGCCGGTTTGTACAATCAATTGCTTGCCAACGACGATCGGATGGTAACTCAGTAAGGCATCGATCGGCTCTGCAACTCGCTGGCCTTCGCCACTGAAGTGTTCGCCGTCGGCAGAACGGCGCGGTAACATCGCCTTCCAACGCGGTGATTCGCCAAGAGTCGGCTCGTCCGTTTCATCCGTGTAACGGTCGGCGATCCGCTGCCGCGTTGGCCCGCCTCCTAGCGTCAGCCAGTCCGTATCCGAAGGCGTCTCCGGCCACGAGTCACTCGCCGCAAGCAGTTCCTCCAAAGTCTCAACATACTTGCCGTCGCGGCCAGCTAGTCGCCCACGAGCATTCGCGTCGAGTCGGCGCAGCAGCTCCAACTCCATACGCGCTCTAACTGTATTCCCCTCGATAATCGAAACAAGCACAAGTCGCGCGATGACTAGCGACGCTTCGTATTGAGAATCTGGATAGACCAACCAACTGGGCAAGCCAGCAGGGTTCTTCAGTCTCGGAAACGCGGCCTGCCATTGCTCCTCCTTCTGCAGCTTGCGGCTCACTAGCCAGATCGGCCAGCCGTTCCATCGATCGTCTTCACCGACCAGCGACGAGAAGCGAGCCGCTCGATGAATCGCTTCATAGTTCCGGCGCGCAGCGGTCCAATTCCCCCGCTCGACTTCCAAGTCTCCCAATCGCAGCAGTACATCGTCGGTTGTGCTTGCAACAAAGAATCGCTCCGCGATGCCGGTGAGCGCCGCCGCGTCCAACTTTGCTTCGGCTTCGCGTTTCGCGCGCTGTACTCCGGCATCGACGGTCCGCCGATAATAAACAAGCGATTCCGGTGCCGTTTTGGCCAAGCGAGCAAGCTGCATCTGGCAATATTCGGCCAACGGCACGTAGCGTTGAAACCCGTCGGCTCGCCGCGGGCCGACACGCATCATGCTGTCATCGTGCTCCTCCATCACTCCACGAAGAATCTCCGCGGCATCTTGCCACTGTTCTGCTTCGAGAAGTGCATCCGCGCGCTGTAGATGCGCGAGAACGGAGCCTGAAGCAATCGCTAACGCAACATTTGATGGTTGACGGGCGTCGGTTGCCGATTGGGCTTGGCAACGAAGGGCGACTGAATCGACAAGTAGAGCCGCCAGACCAAGGAGACTTATGCGTCGCATCAAGTCCAGCATGCGTCATCCTTCATCAGTCAGGCCGAAGCTGTTGATCGCTGTTTTAATTCGTGGCATAGCCTTCGACGATCCGCCCGACATAGAATGCCGAGAATCCAAAGACCAACATGAACACCATGTCGCTGATGCCAAACGCACGCCCCAAGCCGCCGGTGACCTCCATGAACATCGAGAGTGGTAGGAGGACCAAGCCTCCGAGCTGCAATAACCTGCCGAAAGCTTTCATGGGCTGAACGAACTCCCTCAGGAATCGTTGGAGTACCGGCTTTAGCCGGTACCCTCGATAGAGAACGACACGTCACAAGCCGCCTCAAGGCGGGACTCCAACAACTCTAAGCGTGTGTAACTAATTCGGCCGCTGGCGTCTCAGACGCTTCGGCGTCGGATTGCTCACGCTGAAGCCGAGCGCGTCGTACTTCGTAATAGAAGTACGCGCTGATCCCGCCGAGGATCAGAAACGGCATCGACATCATGAACACGATGCTCCAGAAGTAGCCTTGCACCATCGCGGCTGTCGAAGGATCGCCGGCAAGGCCATCCTTGCAAGTTGGGCAGCCAAACGCCAATGCCGGAACAAGGGCTGTCACGAACAGCCAAACAGCTAGTGTTTTTAGTTTTGTTAGAACACTCATTTGCTCATCTCACGAGCTCAAGTATACCGGCTGCGAGTTAGCTGCCAAAGAGCTGATAGAGCATCAGATACACGACAACACCGGTGATCGAAACGTACAGCCAAATCGGGAACGTCCATTTTGCCAGTGATCGGTGGCGTCGTCGGTTGTCGCGAAGTCCATAGTAGATCGTTGCGACCGCGAGAAAAGGGACCGTGGCGGCGAGGACAATGTGCGAGACAAGAATCGTGAAGTAAGTCCAACGAAGCACGAGGTTAGGATTGGGAAACGGCTTGCCGTGTTCGCCGGTCGTCCAGCGCAGTAGTCCGTGATAGCCGAGATAACAGACCAGGAACACGACCGATACGCAAAAACAAGCCAACATCGTCCACTTGTGTGCTCGTTCGCGGCGGCGCTTGATCAAGACATATCCCACAACTAGCAGGATCGCCGCCAGAGCGTTCAGCGAAGCGTTGATGTGTGGAAGTGCTTCGAGCATTTATGTATGCAGACGTGGAACTACGAAAGGCACGAAAAAACACGAAAGGGGAAAGGAAAGTCGGTTCTACTCGTCGTCTTCTATCGTGCCTTTCGTCTCTTTCGTGGTTGGCTCTTCGCTGGAATCGGCAGCAGGCGGTTCTGTCTCGGCGAGCGTCTGCTCAAGTAATTCCCTCAGCGCTTTCATCTCGTCGGGATTCTGCCAGGTGAAGCGCCCGCGTATCTCGCCCCATTTATCGACCACGATAAGATGCGGCGTGTGTGCCATCGGAGTTGGAGGCAGCCCGATCTCATAGATCTCTGCGGCAACCTTTCGAATGTACTCGAAGTCGCCGGTCAAGAAGGACCAACGTTCCCGATCAGCGTTGAAGCCATTTGCGTACTCTTGAAGCTTCAACGGAGTGTCTTGGTGGGGATCACAGGTGATGCTGACAAAGCGAACACCGCGGGGGCCGAACTCCTTATCAACCTGAGCAACTTCAGCAGTCTGCCGCGGACACTCAACTCGGCACATGCTGAAAAAGAAGTTGGCGACGTGTACCCTGCCCGCGAGTTCTTTCGAATGAAACTCGCGGCCACTTCGTTCGGTGAGCGTGTACTCTGTCAGGATTCCAGGCTTCTCCTGGTAGGACTCGTCAACGATGGTCTCGACCTTCCTGGTCTCAAACGCCGGCTTCCGAAAGCTCTTCGCCAGCGGCGGAGCGACCAACAAGATACCTCCGGCGAGCAAGACGACCGCCAATCCGAATAGTGCTGTTCGGCTCACAACATATCTCCTGTAACGCGTTTTCCCGCGATCCAACAAGCAAGTGCAAACATGAGACCGGCGAAACAGCCTGTCACAATCCAGCAGGTCGCCAACTGTGGCGTCCAAATACCGATCAAAGCGGCATCGTCATACATCAGACGCCGGACGCCGGCAACACAATACGTCACTGGATTTATACGCATACACCAGTGTAACGCAAGCTGGCTCCAGCCAATTGTGCCGGCGGCTGGCGGAACCGGGAAAAACGCACCCGATAGCAACCACATCGGCATCAGCAAGAGATTCATGATAGCGTGGAAACCTTGTGTTGACTCCATCCGCCATGCCAATACGAAGCCTAGCGATGTGAGGGCTAATGCCGACACGAACAGCAACGTGACCAGTCCGATTAGCGAAGCGATGCTTAGATCGACCTCGAAGAGCAAGGCGAGGGCGAGGAAGACCACGCCTTGCACTAAGGCGATCAGCGAGCCTCCCAACACTTTTCCCAACACCATAGCACTGCGCGGAATGGGAGCCACCAGCACCGATTGCAAAAAGCCTTCCCGCCGATCCTCAATGATCGAGATTGTGGCGAAGATCGCTGTGAACAGAAGAATCAGCACAAGCGTTCCCGGAAAGTAGTACTCCAGAAATGATTGCCCTTCGCTTGCGTCGCTGGAAAGACGGAAAGACCGAGCCAACCCGGTGCCGAACAACAGCCAGAAGAGGATCGGTTGCCCCAGCGCTCCGATCACGCGATTGCGTTGTCGAAAGAACCGCACGATTTCTCGCCAGCACAGTGTCCGTGCGGCTAGCCAAGTCGAAGTTCGAGGTTGTGGCAAAGCGGTCTCGTTCATGCCGCTTCTTCACGATCTTGCCAGAACCGATGTCCGGTCTTTTGTATGAAGACATCTTCTAGTGTGGGCTTGGCCAGCGTGATTGCTTGAATTCGGTCGCCGAACTCTTGCAGTAACCGAGCGAGCGCATCGGGACCGTCCTCACACTCCAAACGCACGCGACCATCGACAACGCTTGCTTCCGGGGCAAGCTGTGTCTTTATCTCCCGCACAAGCCGCTCGGGATCATCCACGGCGATCGTGATCGTGCTGCCACCGATCGAGTCGCGCAAGTTGTCAGGCGTGTCGAACGCGACCAAGTTTCCTTGATCCAGAATCGCGATTCGGTCAGCGCGCTCGGCTTCGTCCAACAAGTGAGTCGTTAGCACGATCGTGACGCCGGCGGCGCGCAATTGATTCAAGTATTGCCAGAGATCGGCGCGTGCACCCGGATCGAGCCCTGTCGAAGGTTCGTCCAACAACAACAACCGCGGCTGATGAATCATCCCCTTGGCTAGTTCAACGCGACGTCGCAACCCGCCCGACAATGTCTCGGTCAACTCGTTCGCTCGATCCGCAATCCCCAATTGGTCGAGAAGTCCGGTTTCTCGTCGCCGCAAGTCAGCACCTGTGACACCATACAAGGCTGCTTGGTGCCGAATGTTCTCAGAAACCGTCAGCTTCTTGTCCAGGCTTGGGGCTTGGAAGACGACACCGATCCTTCGACGTATGTCGGTCTGTTGTCGTGACAGATCCAAACCGAAGATGGTTCCGTTTCCCTGCTGGATCGGGATCAGCGTCGATAGCAGGCGAAAGAGAGTTGTTTTGCCTCCGCCGTTCGGACCAAGAAAGGCAAAGACCTCGCCAACTCGGATGTCTAGGTCGAGTGACTTGAGTGCCTGTCGCTCGCCGTATGAATGCGAGAGTCCCGTGATGCTGATAGCTGTCCGGATGGTCATGTTCTGTAGGTCCGCATCTCGGAGACTGTGAGCTTTTTGGGAGACGCGGACCTACAGAATCCTCAGCCTACTGGTAGCCGTCACTGCCGCTTTCTTCGTGACCGTGTGGATCTACGCCGCCTTGCTCGGTCTGGTATGCCGCTTCGAGCGGAGAGTAAGACTTCGGCTCCCGTGCACCCGCGGCTTTGGCCGTGTGCAACTGACGCTCTTCGGAGTACCGACGACCACGAAGCCCGATATCGGGAACAAGCATGAGCACGAGGAAGAAGCTCATGATACTGGCGGGAATGGTCAACACGTACTTCCAATTGGCTTCCCAAATCAAGTGCATGAAAAAGAGCATGACGAGCATGGCTTTCATGCAAGACACGGCGATCATTACCGTTCTGCCGACTTGAGGCACGCTTTGCATGAGCGTTTCGGACGCTCCGACAACGAAGGAGATGGCGGTCAGCACGCCCAAGGCCGCCCCCACCGTCAAGTACTTGCCCAGGCCGCCATGCCCGTGATCGTCGCCGTGGCTATCGTGTTCGTGAGCCATTCATCAACTCCTATGTCGTTGTTCGCTCCGCGAACAAGACGTTGGTTCGCGGAGCGAACCACGACTATCTAGAACAAATACAAAAGCGGGAACAGGAAGATCCATACCAAATCGACAAAGTGCCAGTACAGCCCGGTGTTCTCGATCATGTTCGCTCGGGTCGCGTTTAGTTCGAGCGGTACAATGCAGGCAAATACGATCAAGCCGACGATCACGTGGAGCGCGTGAAAGCCGGTCAACAAAAAATATGTGCTGGCCCACATGTTTCCGCTAGGTATCTTCATCGGCAGACGCAGCCAATGATGGTCGTAATTTAAGCCAAGCCACGCACCTTCGTGCCCAGCCGTAGCATTGTTCATAAACGTCTGTTCGTCTTGGTGGTAATTGGCCGCAAACAGTTTCTCCAGCCAGGTTGCCCGCTCGTCCAGCACTGCCAATCGCTCGTCGATCGAGAGCAACGCAGCGACCGCCTGCTGCTCCTCGGGAGACAGCGTAGCCAGGGTATCTGCCCTTTCCTTGGCCTCATCGGCAAGTGTCTTCTTGTGAGCCGCGCGCTCGTCGAACAGGCGAGCTGCTTGCTCCGTGTCGGCAAGCGCAAGCTTGACGCTGCTCTCGTCGATCTTCCGCTGTGTCGCCGGCATCTCAGTGTCCAAGACAGAGACCCGCTTTAGTCCGGCTGAACCTGCGTTGTAGATCGCCCGGGCGCGAGCATCCAATTCGGCTTGTTCCTGGGCTCGATCCGTTTCCTCCCACCGCTGGAACTCGCTCACGTGATGCGCGTCGTGATGCAGCGGATAAATCTGGTAAGCCAGGACTTCCATGGCGGCTTGCCGCTTGGCTGGATCGTCGGTGGTGGCGGCGGTCCGCTCTGTCCAACTGGCAAAGCTGGTGAGCAGTGGATTGACAACATCATTCAATCGCCGGTCGATTTGATCGTGTGACGCCTGCAGCCGTTGGATTGTTTCGTCTAGTTCGACAAGCTTCGCCCGGTTCTCATCAGTCAACGCATCGGCTGACTCAACGGCGTCGTAAATGGCAAGTTTCTCGGCAACAGCGGCGGTGAAATCAGCGTCTTTCTCGTTGTAATAGCTTTGCAATGCCGCCAATCGCAGCCGTACCGCCGACACATAGTAAACATCCGCCTTTTCGTAAATCTGGCTGTGTGGCTTTTGGGGATAAATGCCGTGCGAGAACTTCGAGTAATACTCCCCCGTCTTGATGACAAGAAACACTGCCCCGAAGAAAAATGTCGCCAAGAACCAGATCTTCGCCGCCTTGGCTTTGTTGTTGCGAGCTGCTTCAAGGGCCAACACGATGGTCAAACTAGAAACGATGAGCACGAACGTGTTCATACCGCCGACCCATTCGATCAAGTGCACATCATGCGGAACCGGCCACGAGCCCGCCGGGGCACCGAACCGCAGCACGATGTACGTCCCAATCAGTCCCGCGAAGAACATGATCTCGGTCGATAAAAACAACCAGAGAATCACCTTGCCGTTGTTGATCGGCAAAGCCGGTTGATACTCGAGATGAATCTGGCCGTGGTCGTCGTGATGGCCGCTAGTGTCCGCCATGATTGCGAATAGTCCTTCGTGTCAATCGACTCAAATCCAAAGACATAACAACACGAGCATTAGCAACGTCGGCAGATAGACCAGGGAAGCCTTCAGCAGACGTCTCGCCGCTGCGTCATTCATCCGAACACAAAACGCGATCGCAAAGGCGAGTTGAGCGACACCTAATACAAACGCGATGCTGATGTATACGAAACCACCCAGACCTGGCATATGGGCACCAAGCAGCAAGCTGATCGGCAGCAACGCCAACGCACTAGCGACGGCTTGGATTCCAGCGCGGCGGCCTGTCGGATCGACCACTGGCAGCATCTTCATACCGGCGTCGCCGTACTGCTTGCGATAGATCCAGGCAATCGCCATGAAATGCGGGAACTGCCAAAGAAAGACGATGGTGAACAAGGCAAACGCGCGAACGAAACTACCTCGCATGTCTTCAGCGGCGGACCAACCGATGAGGATCGGCATCGCTCCCGCTACTGCTCCGACGGCCGTGTTTAACGGCGTCTTCATTTTCAGCGGCGTGTAGACCCAAACGTACAAAACCCAAGTCAACAAGCCCCACAATGCCACCTGTAGATTCACCAGAACCGCAAGGTAGACCGTGCCGACAAGGAACGTCGTGACTGCGAAGACAACAGCCTCGGACAGCCGCAAGCGGCCGGAAGGAAGCGGTCGATCCGCGGTGCGATCCATCTGCAAGTCAAGTCTTCGTTCAAGGCACTGATTCAGCGCACTCGCACTTGACGCGACAAGTAGCGTGCCGATCAAGATGTGGAGCAGAACGGTCGGATCCGGTTGCCCCCAACGCGCACAGGTATAGGCCGCCGCGACGGTCACCAGAACGAGGACGCCGATTCTCGGCTTTGTGAGTTCCACGTAATCGACCACTCTCGTGAGCCAATTCGTCCGAGGCCGATCGATGGTCAGCGTCGTGGTGCTCATGTCGCCAACCCTATCATCAGGGCACCGGAGCCGAGCGCGGTCGTTTCAGTTCGAAACAAACGAGCGGCGCGGGTGTAAAGCATCACGGCAAAGGCCAGGATCAGCGAGCCTACTGCCACGTGTGCTGTCACAGTTAGCGATTGTGAAAGGCTGCTAGCGTTGATCGTGTGTCCGGCCGCGAAGTCCGACTCCGTGAGAAACGCGGGCCAACCATACTTCACAACCCAAGTCTGAACACCGAGCGAGATTTGGATGCAAATCAAGCCACCAAGTGCGTAGCCCGGTAGGCGCAATGCAGGTGCGGAACCGTATATTCGCAATATCGATCTATAGACTTGGGCTATATGCACGGTAACGATGATCGCCATCAAGAGGTGAAAGAACACAAGAATGCGGAACGTTCCGGGGGATGCCGTCACCGGAATGTGACGCACTTGCGCGCCCAGCACTAACTGAACATAGATAAGAATGAGTGTTGTCAGCGAAAGGCGTTTAAGCTTACCTGCCATTTCCGGAGTCGTTTGCGGTTTGGTTATGCCTGCTCGCCAGAGATTTGAGGTCATCACCGCCAGCGCGACGCCAAAGCCGAAAAACGCGGGGCCAACGCAGCCGTGAATCATCGCCAATTGCCGCTGATCCATCAACACGCGGGCACCACCAAGACCACCTTGCAACAAAACCAAACCTAACACCGCCAGTGACGCACCGCGCATCCAACGGCGAGAATCGTGACGCCAAACCGACCAGACAAAGCCGATCGTGATCAATCCGACCAGTGCACCGAGTAGGCGGTGACCGTGTTCGATAAACAAATCCCAAGGGCCAAACAGCCAAGTCTGCCAGGGGTACAAAAACAAGTTATACCCGTACGTACTGGGCCAGTCGGGCACGGCCATTCCGGCATCGTACGTCGTCACCAAACCACCAACCCAAATCAACGGGAAGGTGGCGCACACCAACGACACCGCGAAGCGATGCGGCCAAGGAGATAACTCGTTCTTGGAAAGTTTGTCAGACACAGTTGATGCTTAGTGATGGTCGCCGGTATCGCCAGACTCTTCTCGGCCCTTCGGTGGTGGTTGCGTTTGCGGGTAGAAATCCTCATCGACTTCCGGCGAGCTGTATTCATACGGACCGCGGTAGACAATCGGTTGAAAATCAAAGTTGCCGTGTCCAGGCGGACTAGGCGCAGTCCACTCGAGGCCGTTTGCTCGCCAGGGGTTCCGGCCGACGCGAGGCCCCCAGAACATGCTGTAGAAGAAATTGAATGCAAAGAGGATCTGCGTGGCCACCATGCCGATCGCACAGATCGACATGAACTGATTCAACGGCAGCAAATGAGCGAACGTCTCGTAGTCGTACGGATCAGCTAGACGCCGAGGGAAACCCACTGCCCCGACCAGATGCATCGGATAGAACGTGCCGTTCAGGAAAATGAAAGTCAGCAGGAAGTGGACCTTACCAAGCGGCTCGTTCATCATGCGGCCAAACATCTTCGGGAACCAGAAGTAGATAGCGCCCATAACCACGAGCGTCGTGCCGCCAAACAGAACATAGTGAAAGTGCGCCACGATGAAGTACGTATCGTGAATAAAAATGTCTGTGGGCGTGGCTGCCATGAAGATGCCCGACAAACCGCCAATGATAAACATCGACAGGAATCCCAGACAGAACAACATGGGAGTCGTGAAGTAAAGCTTGCCTCCCCAAATCGTTCCCAGCCAGTTGAACACTTTGATGGCACTAGGCAACGCGATCATCATCGTCGCCACCATGAACGTCATGCCAAGGATGGGATTCATCCCCGATACAAACATGTGGTGTCCCCACACGATGAACCCTAGGCCCGCAATTCCGGAGATTGAATACACCATCGGCTTGTAGCCAAAAATCGGCTTCCGCGCGAAGCAAGCGATGATCTCTGACGCCATTCCCATGGCGGGAAGAAGCATGATGTACACCGCCGGGTGCGAATAGAACCAAAACAGGTGCTGCCACAGCAACGGTTGCCCGCCTCCGCTGGCAGCAAGGGAGTTATTCGCGGCAAGGGCTTCGGGCACGAAGAAACCTGTTCCGATCAACCGGTCCAACACTTGCATGAAGCCAGCAGCGGTCAACACCGGCAAGGCAAAAGCTTGCAGGATAGCCGTGATAAACATCGCCCAAATCGTCAGCGGCAAGCGAAACATGGTCATGCCAGGAGCTCGCATCTGGATGATCGTGGTCATGTAGTTGACCGATCCCAGCATTGACGAAATGCCAACACACGTCACGCCAAACAACCAAAGTGTCTGCGGTAAACCGCTCGCCGGCGCGGCTTCAGTGATGACTGACAACGGCGGATAGGAGGTCCAACCGCCGCCAGCTCCGTATGGCACCGAGAGGAAACTCGCGCCGATCAAGAGGAAGGCCGGCCACATGAACCAATAACTGAGCATGTTCAGCGTCGGAAACGCCATGTCCTCAGCGCCGATCATCAGCGGGATGAGGAAGTTGCCGAAGGCGCCCCCCAGGAACGGGATGATCACGAAGAAAATCATCACTGTCGCGTGCATCGTGAAGAGCGTCGTGTAGAACTCGGGAGAAATCTGCCCTCCTTCCGCGGAGAACAGCATCGGCCCAATGACAGGCATCCCTTGCCACGGCCACGCGAGTTGCCAACGTATGCCTAATGCCAGCAAGCCGCCGACCACGAACCACAGCAGTGCAGAGAACAGGAACTGCACTGCGATGATCTTGTGGTCTCTTGAGAAAACGTATGTCGAAATGAAGCGCCAAGCGGAGCCGCCTTCTGCGTGGTCATGGGAATGCGCGTCAACTGTCGTACTACTCATCATCATCTCCTGAGCTGGGAGTGAACTCTGTCCGCTCCTGCTCCGACATCTGCTCTGCAAACCACTTGTCGAAGTCCTCTTGAGACTCGACTGTCAAGCGACCTCGCATCTTGTAATGGCCCCAACCACACAATTCGGCGCAGACAATGTCGAACGCACCAACCTCGTTGGCTTGGAACCAAACGAACTGCTTCATTCCAGGTACAGCGTCTTGTTTGACCCGCAGGTTAGGGAGGAAAAAACTGTGCAGAACGTCTTGGCTCTTAAGCGTGATCACGACTTCTTGGTTGACGGGAATGTGCAAGTCGTTCACGGCGTGTAGGTCGTCGGGAGTACCAATCTGTCCATCCGCGCCGGCGTAGCGAAGCCGCCACTCAAACTGACGACCGGTTACCTCGACGAGTGGACGCTTGGGAACCTCGCTCCGGCCAATCATTTCTGTCGGCCGCTTCATCTTCGCGTCTACCCAGGCGTTCATCTGATAGATCGCGATAAAGAGCAGCGCCGCCGCCGGCAGAATCGACCACACGATCTCCAGTGTATGACTGCCGTGTGTGAATTTGACTGGCTCGGCGTTCTTTTCCGCATCGAACTTCCACATGAAGAGAAATAAAGCGATGCTGGTCCCTATGAAGATGACTCCCGTCAAATACAGAATAAACATGAAGAGGTTATCAATGACCCCACCGTTTTCGCTGACATCATCGGGTAGCCACTGATCCGCCGGAAACGCCAGCGTGCCGCCGTTCAGCGGCCAGATGTTCCCGATCGCGCAGACAAACGTCAGCACGCCAAGAATCGGCACCGTCAAGAACAATAAACTCCAAAAGCGTCCCACGCTTACTTCTCCCGGCTTATTGACGTTCTCGTTGATAAGCTGCTTCGACGGCCACGGGCTGACTGATCGATTCGTAAGGCAAGCTACGGACGTAATAAACTAACGCCCAAATGTCATCGTGCGTAACGCCGATTTTCTCTTCGCCTTCCTGCTTCAACACCTCGCTAAGTGCGGGCATCGGCGTGCCGTCGATTCCATTAAAGATCCGCCAGTAGATATCGACCGGTTTACGTCCGCCGCGGTAATGTCCCATACGCAGATTCCGCGGACGAACATTACGCGGAGGAAACACGAAACGACCCAACGCAAGATACTCGTCTAACGCTCCAGGCACCGTCGGTTCCAACTCCTTTGCCCAATCATCGTAATCCGTCGTCTGGCCATCGCCGATCGCCGAATCACCGTGACACTTCACACAGGCCGCCACTTTGCCATAAAACAAGTCGCGTCCGTGCTTGAGTAACTCGACTTCCCGTTCGTGGCTCAGTTCAGCACCGTTGGCCAACCAGGATGGCGGAGCAACTGCCGTTGCTTCCGCTTCGGCACCAAGCCACTTCTGGACAATTGCACCAACGTATTCCCGAAGCTCCGCGGCGCGATCCGACCGATTGCCGCTGGTGAGATCAAAAAGACGCTCCTCCTCGATGTTCGCCTCCTCGTCGGCCGGCTCTAGCTCAAACAACGCGTACTGCACGAGCGAGCGTTCCGACTCGCCTCGAATGCTGAGATAGCGGACATAATGAATCAGCGCGTCAATCTCGTTATCTGGAAGTGCGCGGAAGGAAGGCATCGCCGTGTCTGGGATGCCTTCAATCAGGATGCGTTTCAAGTCTTCATGTGTCGGCTTGGATTGCCGTGGAGTTGACTTGAACTTGAACGTGCCACGTCGATAGTCTCGCGGATATGGATTCAAGAAGAGGGCTGTCGGGCCACCACCATCCCCGGTCACGCCGTGGCAATGAGCACAATGTTCACGATACAGGCCGCGAGCCCTACCGCGTTCATCTCTACCTACCGGACCAGCCGCAAAATGGAGCTTGGTGGCGTCCATCACGCTAGCGACATCGATATCGCCGAGCGCTGGCACGATCGGCCTGTCCGGCGTTCCGAACAGTCCCGAAAGCACCTCATCCAAATCAGCCTTTCGCTCGGCCGAGAACGTCTCCTTCGTCAGACGTTCCTGGTTCTTTACGTAAGCTTCGTTTCGGTTGAATGTCGCCTCGTTACGGCTGCAGCCAGCCATCGGCCCAGCGAGCGCGACGACAGCGACTGCTGACACGAACCAGTGACGTATCACGGAAAGTTTCATTGCTTTGCGAGTGGGTAATTCCATTGCCTTGAGGGCGACTGTTAGTTGAACACTGCAGCATCCATCACAACGTTCAGTGTCAGAGTATCCCCGTCTTCCGACTTATGTTTGAACGCGCCACGCTTCCATTTGGTAGGACTTCCGTTGACCGACACTTCGTCCCTGATAAAGGACGGCTTCTCGTGCCAGACTCGGAATTCAAGCTCAACGCCTGCCGGAACGTTTTCGATTGTGAACGATCCGTCCTCGGCAGTGACTGCGAAGTAGGGATTCTCACACACCATCATCGAAGCGATCATCCAGGGATGAATGCTACACGAGACGGGAAAAGGCCCGCGCGTTGAGGCTCCGCCCGGGAGGTAAGCGATCCCAGGGCTATTTGCCGGCACAGTGAAGTTCTCGGATTTCGCGCCGAAGGTCGAATCCAACTTCGTGTTATGACCAACCGAATCGCTGTTCTTCACCATCATCGTTTGCGGAGCCCACATCACGCCGACGCGACTGAGAAACACACAGTTCTTCTGATCGAACGTCACCTCAGCGGTGCGCACTTTCTCGTACGACTCATGGATCCACGCCGGGTTGTCGTTCGGGACCTTGCTCGACACGTAGATCAACACGTTCTGAATCCCGTTTCCCGGCCCGATCACAACCACTCTATTCTCAGTCCCGCCAGCGCGGCAGACCGCCGTGTCTTTGTCGATGGTGAGCGTTGGATTCGCGGGTGCCGTTCCTGACAAAGTGAACTTGCCGGTGACAGTCGCCCAACCAGTCGGCTCGGCAAGAGCCACCTCGGCGGCTCCACTCGACGCAACGCCCGCTTCCAAGACCTTACGAACTGTATCAATCGTGTCAGCATCGACCGATAAACGCTCAGCGGTCTGTCGCGGACACCCGCAGAGCATTAACGCCAAGCCACATAACGCGCTCACGCAGCAAGTTCGTTTTGATGTCATAATTGTTCACCAAGCGTTCGTAGGACAGGTCGCAACCTCGTTACCCACATCTTCAGCCACGGAGCGGCGGCAGATAATAGCCTGGGGCGTAAGCCCCAGGTAGGTGAGGAACTACAGCCGAAGCCCCGAAGGGGCGACATAGATGATTGTGGGCTGCGGGCCATAGCGCCCCTCCGGGGCTTTGGTTGTGGTTCTGACACACGTTCCTGGGGCTCACGCCCCAGGCTACTGTGTGTTGTCCCTACGGGACTCAAAAAAAGTGCGGGTAACGACACGAGTTGTAACCTGTCCTACGACGTTCACGCCGTTTAATCCTTTAGTTTGAACTTGATCTCGCCCAAGTCATTCTTACCGGGTTTGATTTCCAGCTCGGGTCGTCCGCGTTTCCAACTCGTTGGCTTCCCGTTAAGTTTGATGTCAGCAACGTATCCGACGGCCTCCTGATAGAACTGAAAGGTCCACTTGCTAGCCGGAATGTTCTTGATGATGAGTTCTCCGTCCTTGTTGCTCACTGCCGCATACGGGTTGTCCCGTACGAGAATCCATCCCTTCATCCACGGATGAATGTTACAAGCAACAGGAGCCGCTCGCGATTCTTGCTCGGTCAGCGTCTTGGCGATTTGCGCGCCAGCAGGAATCAAGACATTGTCAGACGCATTGCTGAAACAGGTATAGTTGGTGTTGTGGCCGACACTATCGGAATTCTTCAAGATCAAGGTCTGTGAAGTTCTCAAGATCGCAACTCGCGGCTCGAAGCGGCACTTCACGTTGTCAAGAATCACTTCGTCTTTCGCAGACTTCGCGTAATCCGGATGGATCGGTGGTGTCGAATCGCGGTTGTACAGATAGACGATGACATTCGCGATTCCACCGTTCTGCGGATTGACGATCAACTCTTCATCGACTAGCCCAAAATCGCCACAGAACGCCGCGTCTTTATTCACGTTGATCGGCTTCGGCTTCGGTGCCGCTCCGTCATACGTGAAGCGCACTTTGAGATCTCCCCACTCCGCGGCGGGTAACGACGTTGTAAGACCGGCCAACAACACTAACGTGATTACAGATCGTCTCTTCATGTTGTTACATCTCCTCGTTCGGCTCTGCGGGCTCCGCCGAGAACCGAGAATTGGGGCAGGCGGGGTTCGCCTGCAATGGATCGCCCGCTTCCAGGGGCGGCTTCGGGTGTGAGGCCGCGTCGTCTGCTTTACCACGATGCGACCGACAAGGTAGGACACATCAGTATAAGTAAGCAGCGGCTACGTTGCATGGTCTCACAACCCAAATGCAATCCTGTACTCTCGCAACTCCTGTCGTTCTCGTTTAACCACAAGCCGGAGGCGTGTGCTTCGGCAGCGCTGGAAGAAGCGCACGCCTCCGGCTTGCGGTTAAACAGTTGTTACTCTTGTTTCGGGGCAAACTTAACGATACCAATGTCTGTTGTCTTTCCGTCTTCGATCGGGAAGGCAACTCGCCCTCGATTCCATTTAGTGCGTTTACCATTCAGATCGATGTCAGCGACATAACCTTCGGCCTCCTGCCAGAATTGAAAGGTCCAATTCCCAACCGGAATGTTCTTGATCTCGACCATTCCATCGCCGTCACTGGCCGCGGCATAAGGATGATCCTTCACCAGCAACCAGGATTTCATCCACGTGTGAATGTTGCAGGTAGTCCCGGCGGCGCGTAATTCGGATTCAGGTAACTGTTGGGGAACTTCTCCACCCGCCGGAATCAAGATGTTCTGCCCCGGATTGACGGTGGTCGTATAGTTTGTATTGTGGCCAACGCTGTCGCTGTTCTTGAGAATCAGCGTCTGTGGCGTCCACAGAATGGCGACGTGCGGTTCGAAGCGGCATCCGTTATTGTCAAGCACGACTCGATCACGCGCTTTCGACAGATACGACTCGTGAATCGGGATTTGCTCGACGTTACTTCGCCGCTTGTCGAGATACACGATCACGTTCGCGATACCACCGTTCTCGCGATTCACGACGACCGACTCGTTGACGAGTTTGAAGTTTCCGCAAAACTGAGCGTCCTTGTCCGGTGTGACTGGTGACGGGGATGGAGGATCGCCGTCATAGACGAATCGAACCTTAAGGTGCCCCCAACCTTCGGCCTCGGGAAGGTTCTTTAGTAAGTCAGGCAAGTCTGTCTTCGCCGACACTTTGGCTGGCGGGGTTGGTGCAGGTGTGGGCTTCGGAGCTGGCGTCGGCGTGCGTCGCACGGGAGAAGGCACGACGGCGGAAGCTGGAACTTCGTCGCTCGGCGCGCTGACCATCGGCGCGATCGGGCTGCGCTGTTTGGCGTATGCATCGAAATTCAGCAGCAAATCGACCAACGCATCGACGGTTTCCGTGGTCGTGCCGTGATAGAGGACTGGCTGGTTCGGAACAGGTTGGAATACGGTCGCTGTCGCATCATACGGTACGTTGACCGGCATACTTGTGTAGGGCAGCAACGATTTCGGGTTGGCGACCCACGTCCGCATGAACTCTGGACGCATGCGACTGCTGACTTCAGCCAAGTTCGGTGCCTTAGCGCGATCCGCGCCTTTCGGATTAAAGTCGCCGACGATGTGGCACTTCACACACGTGGTCGTAACGATGTTCATGGCGTCGCCAAAGCGACTGCTTTCCACACCTGCCGAAGCGAGCCTCTGTTGATAATCGGCTTCAGCCCCGGCAAGATAACCTTTCTGCTGGCGCTCACTCGACTCGTACGGGTACTGAGCGTTGTCGATTGCCGCGAAGTAGTTCACCAGCTTTGTCGCTTCCGCCGGCGACATATTGAATCGCGGCATGCGGAGAACTACCGCCGGGCGAATCGGATACGGATTCAAGAGGAAATCATGCAGCCAATTGGTTTGCACTTTTTGGCCTTCTCCGATCAAAGGCGGCGGGAGCCAGCCCCAGGCTTCCGTGCCTTTTGCGGCAGGAAGTACAACCTTCTCTCGCTGTACCACATGTTGCAGCAAGTACTTCGCTAAGAATCCGCCGCGACTGGATCTCCGCTGTTTCACTTGCGACGACTTGACGGCCAGCGGCAGTACGCCAACTTCGAAGACGTTGCCTCCGATGGCTACCGGTGACCACAGATCAAACGGGTATTCGAGGTTATCCGTGTCGTAGTTCTCGTCGTCTTCCAGCGGATCACCAAAGTCGTCATTCGCTTTCGGCACACCTGACTCTTCGAGCGTCGGCATGCCCTTCACGATCGTATGCAGCAAGCCGCTTACATCACTGTTCATCGACTCCGACAAAACATCCGGCGGGAAGTGTGTCTTCACGAAGGGGTAGACCGAGGTGGCTGGCTGCTTGCGAAGTGCGTCGGGAGCATGTGCCAGACTCCACGATTCGGCCTCCAGCATATGGCAGCCGCCGCAGTTGTATTTATCAAGCACTTGCCGACCAGCGATAATCGCTGCTGATCGCTCATCAGGCTGGTAAATGTACTTGGCAGACGGCGGATCCGCGACCAGCCCGAGCACAAAGGTGATCACCGCTTCGCGCTCAGCGGCACTGAACGGGAACTGTGGCATGCGAAGCCGTTCGTTGTACTTTTTGTTCTCTGTCTTGTGGTAGTCGTAGCTACGCGGCTCGCGAAGTTTTTGATAGATGAAGCCGGCTCGATGCCCACCATCGAGCGAATGGCGATAGAAGTGGTGCATTTCCTCGGTTTCGCCATCGTCGTCGTCGTCGTGCTCGTCCTGAGCGTGTTCGGCCTCATCGAGATAATGCGCGATGTGTTCGAATGCGAGCTTACTGGGATCCTTCCGTCCCCAATCGGCTAACGCCGTTCCAATCGGCTTCGCATCCTCGAAGCCGGGAATGTCGTGACAGCCGTAGCAACCGTACTTCGAAATCGCTTTGCGCCCAAGGTAAAGCAATTTGGCATCGACCGTAAGCGAGCCGTCAGCAACAGCGTTCTCTGTGTCTGTCAACAGTTCGACTTCCGCCCCCTTCAACTCATCGCGCAACGCCGCCGGAATACCTTCCTCGCCGTAACGCATAGCCGCGGCCTCGGCGAAGGCATCTTTGAGGTTCTCAAGCACTAGTTCGTCGAGCGATTCGAGATTCGCTTCCTGGGGGCTTGGCGTCCACTCTTTCGTGCTGGTGAGCAGGAAGCTGACGATATCGGCCGCTGGATCAATGCGATACTGCACTCGATCCTCTTCCGTGACGGGGCCGGTAAACAGTGTCGCCGGCGGCGCGATCGGATCGAGGAACGACTCGGGCATCACAGTTCGCGCGTGATATCGACTGGGTGCCTTGATCCAACTGTACAGCCACTTCTGGCCATTCTCGTGCTTCAGCTTGTCGCCAATCGCAGAGAGATCCGGGCCTTGAACGATCTCATCCTCACCGCGATATCGGACCGTGCCGGGAAACGCATCATGCGCGTGGCAAGCCAAACATCCTCGCTCTTGCAGCAAGCCCTTTCCGCGTTCAGTTGCCCCAAGAGCAACGTCGGCTGGCGGTTCGTTCAGATCGGTCGGTGGCTCAAGATACTCAAATGCTTGAGAACGACTCTGGAGATACGTCGTGATGCCAAGCACTTCCAGCGGCTCGTAGTCCTCGACAACGTCACCATGGCCCTTGCCAGGCAGGTGATTCCACATGCCGAAGGACCGCGGCATCCGAGTGTTCGGGCGGAACCGCTTCGGATTCTCGATCCAATCCGACATGAACTTGGAGTCGAGCTTATGAGCCGCGTATCGCAGGCTGGGACCGGGCTTGCGGATCACGCCGGCGTTTTCGACGTCCTTGAACAGAGGGACCAGATTCGCATGCGTGCGCTTTGACAGAGCCGGCTGTTCGGATTCACCGTCCGCGGTCAACGCCTCGTAAATACGATGCCGCACTGCGTCGCGCTCGGGATGCTCGGCCAACTCGCTGGTCCAGGCTTGCACGTCTGCCGACAAGCTACCGAAGCCGGGATCGGCCTGCAGTTGCAACGCGGCGGCGAAGAAGTTCGGCTCGAGCCGCATATCCGGCCCGATCCGCTCGCCCCGGTCGTAGCCGGTGATTTCATGACAGCCGTAGCAGCCGTACTTGCGAATCAGGTTATAACCACGCACAACGGTTGGGGCGGGTGGTTCCGGGAACTTCTCACTCGGCTCCAGCTCGGTCACCGCGTGATGACACTTCAAGCACGCCGACTCGGCGAACCGCGCCGGATACATCGGCATGGCCCAGTGATGGTTGTCAAACCAACCATGCGATTTCGCCCACTCTTGCCGCTCGCGCTCGGTGTTCGGCGTGTGCGACGCCCACTTGAAATCTGTCGCACTCCCCTGTCCTTCGTGGCAGATGGTGCACGCGAAGTCAGACATCTTGTGTGGGCTGAGCGAACCGACGAACAGATCAAGTCGCGGGTGAGACGTATAAGGGCCAGGCAATCCACGCCGGATCGTCAACGTCAGCGGCTGCTTGGCTTCCGCTGCATCAAGCAGGCGGAACATCACCTTCCGCGGATCACGAATCGGATCGCCGTCGATGCGAGCAATCACGTCACCCAACAGCAAACCGGCTCCGATCTGGCCTTCGGACGACCTGGTTTCCAAGAGTGCCTCGCGAATCTTGGCTCCACTCTCCGCGCCCGTAACGCCGATTGCCTCCGCTTTCGCCGCGGCGGATTCGTCGCGGACGTACTGCAGCGTCACGTCGTCGATGTCCAGCAGCCCTTCAGCAGCCAACATCAGACCGTAGTACTTCTCAAGTAGTTCCTTCGGCGAAAGTATCGAAGTATCTTCGTCGCCGAGATCGTCCGCGAGCAAGACGAACTGCATGAGCTGCGCGTGCTTATAGGCCGGCTCGGACCCTGTGTCCGGCATGATCTTTTGAATTGATTGGTGGCAGGTTGTGCAACGATCGAAGCGACGAACCTTGCCGAAACTGCCTTGCTCGATCATCAGCCCCTCACTCCACAGGTTGTCGATCTTGCGTGGCGAATTGAAAGCGTCGATGATCGGCAACTCCAGCCACTTCTTCCCTGGCAAAGGAATTGGGCCCAGCCAAGCGACGTAGGTCGAGCGCCGCTCTTTGTTGGCGTCGTCCAACTGTTTGGGTGCCGCTTTGTTCTGCAAACTTGCCTCGCTGGCCGCATCTTCCGCCGCTGTGATCTCTTGGACGATGCCTTGCAGTGCATCGCGCTGCGTCTTCAACGTGTCATAGGCCAACTGATTCTCGTCAACTTCCGCCTTCCTCTTGTCAACCTTCGCTTGCAGATCTTCGGTTGGCTCGCCGTCACGCAATGCCAGCCCAACATCAGCCACCGCTTTGTCTCGATTGGCTCTTGCAAACTTGAGAATCCCGAGCCCCGTATCTTCCGACGTACGGACGGAGGCGACAATCGCCTTCATCTTCTGAAGAATACGGTCCCGCTGCCCTTCCGCCTCGGGCTTGCCTGCGACTGCTGTTAGCGATTCGACATCCGCCAGCAGCGACTCCGCACGAGCGACGTAAGCCGCCGTAATCTCCTCGAGCTTCAGTTGCTCGACGAATTCAGTGACGTCATCCGCTCTAATTGCTTCTCGACGCGCCGCCTCTATAACCGCGTTCAGTTCTTCTTGCTGAGCCTTGGCTTCGTTCGTTGCGAATTGAAGCTTCCGCCAGTCACCGAGCGTGTTCTCAATATGAATGATGGTGTGCTGATAAGGCTTCCAGGGACGACTGTGGTCCTTCACAAACATCCAAATCGTCGCGACGAGCATAAACACGCTCGAGACCGCGAAGATCTTGTGCAGGAGCTTGGTATCTCGCCAGGTTTGTTCCGTTGCTGGCATGCTTTGGCCACTTGTCATTGGTCATTGGTCACTTGTCGATAGCCACTCTTCCAAATGACCAATGACAAATGACCAGTGACGAAGTCAAAAATTCAAAAAGTACTCGGGGATCGAAATGAAATACTTCAGATTCACTACCCACCGAGCAACCATCTTCAGAGGCAATAACCCCATCAGGAGAATAAGGTTCGACAGAACCATGTATCGCATGAAGCCCATTCGTAAAAACAACTGACGGAAGAACTTGTTGTAGATCACCATCGCCGGCGGACCGCCAACGAAGTAGAAGAGCAGCAACAAGATACCAGGCGACTCCCGGACAGCGATGTACACAACCGTCATCGCCGTCGATGAGCCATCGGGTGCCTTAGGTCGGCCCATCTGCAAGAGATTCACCCAGAAATACTGAGACAGATCGACGTTGTTCAGCGCCTGGACTTTGTGCTGATCCCAAGTCTCGTAAAACCCAAAGAAGTTCCAGTTCGGACCGCGCAGGAACGTGCCCATCACAATCAGCGTAACCCAAAGCACGAGAAAGCCAAACTGGAACGTGCAGTAAGCGAACTTGCGTTCCGCGATCGTGTAGTAGCCATTTCCCTTCGGATTGAAATCGATAAACGGAATCGCCATCAGGCCGCCGACGATAAGACTCGGCAACACCACGCCCGCCATCCACGGATCGTAGTAAACCAACATCTCCTGTAGACCGAGGAAGTACCAAGGGGCCTTGGACGGGTTGGGCGTCTGAACGGTACTAGCAGGCTCCTCCAAAGGAGCCATCAAGCCAACTCCCCACAACAAGAGAATTGCCGTCACCACGATCATACAAATCAACTCGGTATAGACCAAATCGGGCCACACCAAGACCTTTTCGTTGTCCAACGATTCCAAGGGTTGCTCACCGCGAGCGATTCGCTCGTCGTTCTGTACCGCCCGATAAGCACCCAGCCAAGTGAAGTAACCAAGCAGGTAGATCATGGCCACAATCGGCACGTTGTCGGGCTTCATGACGATCGCCGCGAATTCCATGTCGGTCATCGAAAGTCCCATGAACAGCAGCGACAGATTGAGCAGAGACCAAGCGACGATGGGCTTCACGAAGAACTTGCGGGCAACAAAAACTACACTCAAAATGCCGAGCGTCCCGAGGCTGTAAGTGATGGGGTTCATCCAGGAGTCAATGAGATCGCGGGTACTCGTTGATAGCGACAAGACCGATGCTCCACCATTCGTTGCGCCAGCACCAAGCATCAGAAAAATGGCCGTCACGATAACCCAGATGTGGGCCGTGGAAACCATGAACCCGACAATGGGAAAGCGAAACAACGGCTTTGCCCGCCCCGATTGCCACAAGTAGAGTGCGGCAACGGCGTTCATGATCGCGATGAATACGTAGTAGGCGGTCAGGAATCCTGACACACCCAGAATAAACTCTTCGTAGTTCTGACCATGCATGGTCTAAACGAGTCCTATCATCTGCTTCACTAGAGTCCCGCCTTTAGGCGGCATCCGGCTAAAGCCGGTACTCCAACTCTACAACGGGCCGCTAATCCCGCCGTCCTTCCGAATTCGCCAGAAGTGAATAGCTATTAGCAACGCGGCACCTAGCGGTATCGCAACACAATGCAAAACATAAAATCGATTCAATGTTTCTTCGCCCACGAAGCGCGCACCTAGCAATCCGAAGCGCGCATCGGAGGCGTTAGTAATCATGTCGATGCCGTCCACGGTCAACAGCGCAGCACCAGGTCCTTCGTGACCGAGGAACGGAGTCGCTCTCGCCATGTTCGATCCGACCGTGATCGCCCAGATCGCCAACTGATCCCACGGGAGCAGATAACCAGTGAACGACAACAAAAGCGTCAGCAAAAGCAGAATGACACCAAGTACCCAGTTGAACTCACGAGGAGGCTTATAACTCCCCGTCAAGAACACCCGGTACATATGCAGCCACACCGTAATCACCATCGCATGCGCGCCCCATCGATGGATTTCGCGCAGCACTCCTAACGAAGTCACGTCGCGCAGGGCGAGAATGTCGTTATAAGCCCACTCCAGCGTCGGCCGGTAGTAGAACATCAGCAGCACGCCCGTCACTGTTTCGACCAGGAACAGAAAGAACGTCACGCCGCCCATGCACCACGTATAGCTAAGTGCGATCCCCTGCTTCTTCACCGACACAGGGTGCAAGTGCAGAAAGAAGTTCGTCAGCATCACCACCACGCGGTTGCGGCGATCGACGGGCGCGGGATGCCGAAAGATGCTCTTCCAGATCTGAGAGCCACGGATGATTTCATCAAGAGAGGGCATGTTTTCCTACTGCCGCACTTGCGGATATTCAACTAGACCGACACATACGAGGCAAGGTCTGCCCACTGCCCAACTTCTTCTTTGAACTTCCGGCTCTTATCAACTTCTAACTGCCCGTCATCGGCCACACGGATGGCGAATCGCTCCAACGGACGGGGAGCCGGCCCTTCGAAGTTGATACCATCCTTATAGTAGCCCGTTCCGTGGCAAGGGCACTTGAATTTCTGTTCGCCGTCGAGCCAGTTTGGCGTGCAACCAAGGTGTGTACAGACGGACTCCAGGGCATAGATTTGCGCCTGTCCCTCGTACTCATACCGTACGATCCAGACACCGAACTGTGCTTTGAACTTTGTGACAACCTGTCCCGGAGCATATTCATCCGGAAAGCCAACCGTGAATACTGTTGGCGGCTCGGCGAGGATATTTGGAAACATAAACCGAGCCGTACCGAGCACCCACAACAGACTCGTCACCGCCAGCGAACTAAAACCGATCGCCAATGACGACGTCACGAAGAACGTACCGGCGAAGATCGCGGCACACGCGACGAGAAAGCCACGGCGCTCTGCTTGATCAACCGCCGGAGCGGGAGCGACCTTGGCGTAGTCCGGCTTAGCGGGCATCGGAGGAGCGGTGGGCTTCTCCTTTTTGGGAGCCGGCGATTCCTTCGCTCGCGCCGCGGCCTCAGCTTTCGAGATGGGACCCGGCTTCGCCGCGCCTCTCGCAGCAGCCAGAATGCTCATCGTGTCTTTTGGACCAACGGGCTGCTTGGCCTCCGCCGCTGGAGCGGCTGCTTTCGTCTTCGCAGCAGGCTTGGCGGCTGGTTTCTTCCCCGCTGGCTTCGGAGCCGCCGCGTCGTCGGAGACTTCTCCTCGCGCCGCAGCAAGCATATCGGCAACCGACATCGCACCTGGCTTCTTGCCACTCGCGGCTGGCTTTGCTGCGCTTGCAGCGGGCTTCGAGGCGGCCGCAGTCGGTTCGGGAGGAGGCGCGGCTTGCGCAGCAGGTGCTGGCGGTTCGGGCACAGCCCCTCCGCCACCGCCATCTTGCTGACGGCACGCAGCGAGGACTTCCTCTACCGACATGTTGTCTCTGTCAGCCATGATCTAAGACCACCACAAATACTTGCGAGCACAAGACTTACACGCCGAAGGCGTCATCTACGCCCGCTTGTGAACTTTTTCACGGAATTGAAGCTCAAATTTGTATCTTTCCACGGGTTATTGTCAACCACCCAGCAACTGCGACAAAACGTCACACTGAGACGACTTACGTACAGCGAGACACTTGGGGGAAGATGGGGGGATTCATGGCCAATGCGTGGAGGACCTACTGCGTGACGATCTCGTGCGCTGGGAAGACGCGGAGTCGCAACCACCATGCGAGTGCTGGCATTACGTCCTCGTGAACCCAATAGGCAACACGTTGGTTTTGTTGGCCTGCGTGCATCTCGACGAAGACGGGTCGCCCCTTCTGGCTCGACAGCACCTGAACCTTTGCGAAGATTGAGAGGCTTGGTGCCCGGATCTGCCGGTAACCCGGTGGCACTTCGTCGCTAGATGAGACACGAACCGTCTGAGTCAACTGCCGTTCGCGTTCGCGTCTCGCAGAATGGATGATCGGTCGTACCAGCTTGCTACGCATGTGCACTCCCAGTGGTCACATAGATTGTTGATGAGAAGGCCCCGTATGGCAAGCGCAGCGGCGCGTGACTCCCTCACAACCAGTGGCTAAACTGCCGTCATGGCCAAATGCGATGAAGGATATCTCTGCGAAAACTGCGGCGAGGACGTCGCCTCGATCACCGACAGCGATCTGTATCTCCGCTATGTCATCGGTATGATCGACCCAGAGACGTTGCACACAACTGCAGAACGCCACATCCGCTGCAACCCTTCCCTCGGCCAATTCATCATCGACGACGCCTTTCCCCATCATCTGCGAAGGCCCTTTCGACAAACGACAGCTCGATGCGGTTTTCGTTGCGGAGCGTGAGGAGCTCGTTACGCGAGGCTGGCGACGATTGAGCGAGGTCGCTAAATCGAGCCTCCCAATCATCGAGTATCCACTGCAAGGGCGGTGATCGCGACGCAGCGAGCTTCGCAAACACTCGAAATACTGGGCCTGGCGAAGCACCGGCTCTCGTCTTTGTTTGCACGTTGCTTGACAGCCCCCCCGATCACTGAAGTCCAATACCCTTCGCTGGAGGTAGGTGTCGGATCTGAAGACACAAAGGAAAGACCTGGCAAACGCTCCAGAACATGCATAGCTGTTGGACAAGATGGTCACCAACCTCAAGTGACTTCAACGGCGATCCCGAAATCCGTAGATGATCACGCCGCACGGAGTGCATGGTTTGGGCAGGGCCATTGTGGAAAGCGGCTGATCGAATTGACGCACTTCCAACGACCGGCGAAAGTAATGCTCGGCAAAGTCATCAACGAAAGGTCTGAGCTTCTCGAGAAGCTCGGCGAAGGCGGCATGGCAGTGGTCTATCGGGCGGTGGATCTCGACACCAGCAAGCACGTTGCGCTCAAGATGATGAAAACCTCGCTGCGCGGAACGTCCCAAAAACGTTTTGCTCGCGAGTTCCGGGCGATCGCATCCGTGGATCATCCGAACTGCATCCAGATGTTTCAGTTCGCCGAGACTGCAGAGTTTCCTTTTTTTACAGTGGAGTTGTTCCCGGGCCGGCGTATTACATCGCTGGCGAACTGCGACCTGACCGTGATTCTCGCCGCGCTTTACCAAGCGGCAGCGGCGATCGAATACGTCCATGGTCAGCAGATCATTCATCGAGACATCAAGCCATCGAATCTGCTTGTCAATCTGGAACAAGAACGCGAAGACGAGCTGCGCGTCACTTTGAAACTTGCCGATTTTGGACTTGCGCGTTTCTACGGCACGCCATCGTCGTTGTCGATAGATTCTGGTTTCGTAGGCACCGCTGGCATACAGTGCTCCCGAACAAATCTCCAGCGGCGCGATCGATTACCGTTGCGATCTCTATTCGCTGGGAGTGGTCTGTTACGAGTTATTGGCGGATCGACATCCGTTCGAGCAAGCTCAGCGAGGAGGAATGCAGACGCTGATTCGCGCACATCTCGCCGAAGTACCGCTTCCTATTCGATCATCCAACGCGAACGTGCCGCCCGATGTGGAAGACCTGGTATTGGCTTTACTTGACAAACAGCCTTCCAGACGTCCCTCATCCGCGACAGCGCTGAAGGTACTGCTTGCGCGGCATTTGGGGATCGCCCTATCGGACGAGGACCACGCAACCACGATCACCTTTGATCCCGCGTGGACCAACGACACCTTTGTCGCACGCGAGAACGAACTGTCGGAGTTTTCGCGACTGATGACGGATGCGTTAAGTCCCATCCAATTTGCACGTGGCGGGAATGTCGAATCGCTTGAGTCGTGCCTCGTGTTCTTAACCGGCGAAGCGGGTATCGGAAAGAGTCACTTGCTGCGTGAAGTGGCTCGACTCGCGAGACGGCACGGCGCGGATGTCTTTGAAGGACGGTGCTTTGAACCCGCATTTCCCATTTGACTCCCTGCGTTTTGGCATGAGATTTGCGCCAAGCCCTTCAAAACAAGGGTATTCTGCCAAATTAT
>PBSM01000060.1 GCA_002726245.1 Planctomycetaceae bacterium
CCGCCAACATTGCCGCCTTGCCTTTCGTTCGCAGGCTCACGAAACGCAAGGCGGCAATGTCAAACAGTTGAAAGTACAGAAAGAAAGTTACACCACCGGGGCACAGGAGCCCCTTGAATCCCCAATTCCTCCTGATACGATCAGTTCTGTCGGCGAAAAACAACATTCCTATCCTCAATAGATCCGTGCCAGACAGGTTATCTGCAAGCCTGAATTGAATTTCCTATCAACAGCTTGATACTCCTTGATATCATGAATCAACTGACATGCAAATTAATCATGGCCGCCACATTCCTCGGAGGTATGCAGGGAGAGGTAAACTCGCAGGAACGCGGCAGACGTGAGGGTAACGATCGCAGCGGTAGCTCACGTCCTGAACTTCCTCAACGCGGAACACAGGGCGGCAATCGCAAGCGGTTCGGGGGGCGCTCGAGTTCAGGCGGTTTCACGCGGCTTACTCCTATCGTGACTGCCCTGGACGTCGACGGAAACGGAACAATTTCTGCTGCAGAAATAGAGAACGCTGTCACGGCTCTCAAGAAACTCGACCGGAACAAGGACGGGAAACTGACGGCAGAGGAATTGCGACCCAACTTTGCTGGCACCCGGAGCTCTCGTGGTCGAGGTGGAATATCCGATCGCTCCCGTGCATCCTCGCCCCCGTCGTCACGAACAAGTCGGCCGACAAGTACGGGAGAAGATGACAATCCTCTCAAGAAACTATGGTCTTATGGCCTGACCAGCAGGCGTACCGGTAAACCCCTGATTGTAAACAACGGTGAACACCGAATGGGCAAGAACACGGTGTCCTATGGTCACAATGTTGTCACTGATCGAAACGGCCGAGTTCAACGCCCCGGTGGCAGACCCTTGCAGGGCGGTGAACAATTAAAGTTGACCACGGAATACCAGGCAGAAAAGAACGTACGTGAATACGCTCGTGTTTATAGCATCATGGCCCCCATCCGGGACGCTCTTCTTTATCGGTTTGAAGATCTCACCAGGGAAGAGTGGCTGAAACTGACCAGGGTACTGGCAATCAACTACATCAAGACAACCGATGCACCGGTAATCGGACCGCGAAGTATCCTTTCTATTGGACAGGTGTATGACTACATCGCCAGTGGTCCGACCGCAGGCAGTCCTGTCATGAGATTCCTGGAAGAAGCAGAGCTGGAGCTGAAGTGCCTGGCTTTCGTCGATTTAAAATTTCCCGCGGAGGCTGCACGGGCCATGGCGGAGCATGCCAAGGAGCACCATATCGACGCCGGTTCCGGCATCAAGCTACCCTGACAGTTTCTCGAACTGGTACAGTTCCAGGAAACTGGCGGCAGCATCACGAGGCAGTGAAGCGGCGAGACATCCCCGCAGCGGCAACGTCCAAAAACGCAATTCTATTACTTTGCGCGTGGACTCGTTTAATGGGGGAAGGTCACAGCAACTAATGGGGGAAGGTCACAGCAACGTATCGAGAATTTCTCCATTGAGGAATTGATCTCGAAACGTCCCGTTGAATGATTCAACATATCCGTTTTCCCAAGGGCTTCCTGGCTGAATGAACAGGGTGTTGACCTGAACCTGCTTTAACCAATCCCGGATTCGCCAAGCAGTAAATTCGGGTCCATTGTCGCTGCGAATGTACGTCGGCGTGCCCCGCTCAATAAACAGGTCGCTCAACCGCTCCAGCGGCCGAGATACTCGACTGCCAGGTGCATCAAGATGCAATGAAACCATAGAGTTACGGTTCGGCCGACTTTTTTGCCCTTACGGCCTCGGCAAGACGTCATGCGAGTAGCTTGGGTGAAAATCAAGCCGATCCCCAAACCCCAGGTTCTCCAAGCCTAGATTATCGAACCAATCCTAGAACGGATCCATGCAGGTGTGCTTTGACTCGTGCGCGGCCATAATCGAAGCCGCCGACGCCCCATAGGCAAGACCGACTTCCAGAGTCTTCGAAAGCCGATGGTCCTTGATCCACCGCTGGATGAACTCCGCCTCCGCGGGGCGGATAGACGTGCAGCGGTCCTCGGAGGGAATGGTAATCGTCTCCAATATCTCCGTAACATCCATACGCGACCACCACTGCTCTTGGTGTCACTGCGAAAATCGCAACAGTGCCCATAAAAGTGCTAACGCCCTTAGACAACTCCTAGTCTCGCCCCCCCCTCAAAGAAGAATGTAATTCGCGCTATTGGTTCTGTCAAACTGGCGGCCCTGGAATTCAAGCGATGTCGGCTCTGGACTTGCGGGACGCGGGTGCAGGACCTCGCTTTTTTCTTAGCTGGTGTCCCGTCCGGTGATGCCAACGCAACAATGTCAGCGTCTGCTAAAGCGGCTCACCGTCACGATGCAACGTTCCGTCAAAGTCAACACGAATCACGAATCACGGCTGTTCCGGATTCAGTTTCGTGGCATCGCCGATCAAGTAGCGATCGAGAATCAAATCACCGACCACTGTAACGCTTTTCATTTCTTGTGCTATGATCGCTGAACTTGACTCACGATTGCCGTGGTGGAGTGATTGATTGACCAGTCGGTGTCTCGCGCACCATGTGCTCGCCAGTGATGCGCTGCAAATGGATGCAAACGCCGAAATTGAGAGTTCAGTGGAAAAAGAAAAGGCCAGCATGCAAGGCATTTCCAAGGATGGCATTACATTGCATACTGGCCGGGTGGGCGCTACAGGACTCGAACCTGTGACCCCCTGCTTGTAAGGCAGGTGCTCTGAACCAACTGAGCTAAGCGCCCGGGGCAAAATGCCATACTACTTTTGCTGCGGACGAGCTGTCAATCCGAGGAGTTTCCGTTGATTGAGCTAAGTACATCGCTCGTGCTCGCATTGCATCTCTGGTGTGTAAGCGTTGCCTCGGTCGGCCCGCTTGTGAGTGCGTGGCTCGATTGGGTTGGAAGGAATCGCGACGACTTGAGTTGGCAGGCGGCCAAGTTTCTCTCGTTGAAGTCGCTGGCGTTGCTCGTACTCGGCACTGGCTTGGGACTTGCCGCCACAGGGCTCATCTGGAGCGATGCCTATCATGAACTGATGCACGCCTTCATGTACAAGATCAAGTGGGCGGGCTGGGAACTTCTATTCTCGTTCGCGCTGATGGCGTCGCATGCTTACCTTCTGTGCCGAGGTCCAGCAAGACATCTCGCCGGCCGTCTAACTCGCGCCGCTATCGCGTTGCTGGCGGCGACCAATCTGCTCTACCATTTCCCGACGTTGCTGTTGGTCGTGTCTGAAATGAATGCCGGCTACTTGGAACAGCCAAAGGCCGTTGATGCGGCACTCTTTCGCACTCTGATGTCACAACCGTCGGTTCTGGCTCGCAGCTTTCATTTTGTCCTCGCGTCTCTTGCCGTTACCGGGATTACGTTAGTGGCGCACGGAGCAAGGCTGAAGCGGCAGGCGGAGACAGAAGCCAACGGCCACCGCCTTGCGATCTGGGGCGGACGCATCGCATTGGTCCCAACGCTTTTGCAAATCCTGGTTGGCATCTGGGTTCTGGCCGTCGTTCCGCCTGCGATGCAGCAACGATTGATGGGTGGAGACATGTTGGCAAGCGGGCTGATGGCTTGCTCGATCATCGGAGCGCCCTACCTCATGCACCAACTCTCGGCCGTCGCCCTGGGAGATACATCGCCTCGACAGTTGAAACTCGCCGTGTGGACGATGATCGCGGTTGTTGTGATGATGACGGCGACCGCTCGTCGCGCGGCTCCTCCCAAACCAAAGGCTTCACCAATCAATTCGACGGAGGCCGAACATGCCGATTGAGTGTATCACGTTGCGCGATCCAGCCGTCGGTTCTCAAGCCAAGATCGCCGTTGACTTCGGCTTTAATTGCTTCAAGTTCATAGCGAGCATTGCTGGCAAGGAAATCGATGTTCTGTGGTCGGCTCCAGATTTTGAAAGCGGCGACGCTCGGCCATCGGGGAACGGCATTCCGTTGCTCTTTCCGTTTCCAGGCCGATTGAATGGCACGACGTTTGAATGGGATGGCCATACGTATCAAGTGCCCGAAGAGGACGGCTGCGGTAACGCGATTCATGGATTTGTGTTAAATCGGCCGTGGCGCGTTGTCGCGCACACAGAGTCCAAAGTCGTTGGCCAGTTTCAAGCCTCCGTGGACGATTCCTCCGTCCTCGAACAGTGGCCCGCCGACTTCCGAATCACCGCAACCTATGAACTCGACGGCAACACTCTAAGGTCCTCGTTTCTCCTGGAGAATCCAGATGAGAAACCGCTGCCATGCGGCTTCGGAACGCATCCCTACTTTCATTTACCGTTGAGTGGCACAAACGCAGATGTTTGCATCGTTCGCTTACCGGTCACGAAGCACTGGGAGCTGATTGACATGCTGCCAACAGGGCACTGCAAAGAGATTGACGGCCCTGCCAGGTACGATAACGGACAGCCGTTTGCAGGCATGACGTTTGACGACGTATTTGCCGGCCTGCAGTTTTCGGATGGCCTTTGCCGAAGCAGCATCAACGATCCGGATGGTGGCGTGCGATTGGAGTTAGCATTCGGCCAAAGCTTTCGCGAATGCGTTGTATATACTCCGCCTCACCGTGAAGCGATCTGCATCGAGCCGTACACTTGTGTGCCGGGAACTTTCGGCATGCCTGATGCAGTCGAGCGTTACGGACTACGAGTGCTCTCGCCCGGCAAGTCGTTTGCTGCCGAAGTCACGATGCGGGTTGAGTAAGCTTTGGTGGAGTATCACGTGGCTGGGGCTTCCAGCCTCAGCGTGGCGCACTCTGTCCTAACGCTGCGACTTGTAGCTCCAGCCACAATCTCACGCCATGTTGATGCCGCCGTCGATGTTGTACGCCTGCCCGGTCACCATCCTGGCGTCATCGCTGGCGAGATAGACCGCCATGGGCGCGATATCTTCAGGCACTAGCCGGCCGCCGACGAGTGTTAACCCCTTCTCGTGCTCGGCCAGATCGCGCCCAAGCCGCTCGGCGTCGTACTTGATACGGATGTCGTTCATCTTCGTTTGCACTGGCCCTGGGCAAATGCAGTTGACCGTGACGCCCTCCGACGCGACTTCGGTAGCGATCGAACGCATCAAGCCCAACACACCATGTTTGCTCGCGGTGTAAGCGCTGCCATGCAGGGCTGCTTGTCGGCTGTTGATCGATGCGACGGTGATGATGCGGCCCCATCCCTGCTCAAGCATGTGAGGCAAAGCTGCCTTCGAAAGAACATATGGTGCGTTCAAGTTCACCTCGATTGTCAGATCCCAGAACTCGTCGCGAAACTCGACGAACGAGCGAGGATCACCACTGCTACCGACTCCGGCGTTGTTGACAAGAATATCGATCGGCCCGAACGGCTCCACAGCACGGCCGATCAACTCTCGGGCTTGCGAGCGGTCCGACAAATCGACCGTCACCGCCTCGGCTGCGTCCCCGCCAGCAACGACTTCATCCACAAGATCGTTCAACTCGTCTTCAGACCTTGCGGCCACAACAATCTTTGCTCCTGCACGACTCAGGGCGACTGCAATCGCTCTTCCGATGCCGCGTCCCGCACCTGTTACCAACGCGATTCGGCCATTTAATTTCGGCATGATGCTCTCCTTTTCTAGAATTCTCGCTGCACAACTACTCGACGTCACTGGCAAGGAAACAAAATGGAATATCTTCCTCCTCGATCCACTCAAGCAAACGCTCCGTCACTCGCAGCGTCTGAAGATCGCGTTCTGTGGTAAACCTACGTGCATCCTATCTGCGTTTAGATCGCGTGTTCACATTTGCCGATCGCCCGCAAGCTTGTTCCATCCCTCAACGACCAGGGGTTGGACCAACGGGCTAAATATCAGCGTCAGGCGTGGTTCGCCGATTCTGTAGAAAGTCGCAGCAACGCTCGGCGACGCTCTGAACCAGAACTACGCTGGAGTAAAAGGACATGTTAAGAATCACAGCACAAACGATCAGGAGATATAGCGTACTCCAAGCCGATAGCCCTGCCAGTGTCTCGAGTGTAACTGAACATTGCTAAGGCAAGCATGCTCCCCATCAAAACGCTTGTCATTAGTAGGATTCTTGTTCGTAGCCAGCGAGCGCAAGTCACCGCTACAACGATGTTGGGAACAAACAAAAGCAGCTCTCCCTTTGTCAAAAGAGGCACCTGCGTCAACGGTGCCAACCAGCAGGACAGAATCCCAATATCGATCATCACTCGTCGAAGCGACGTTTGAGTCTTTGACGGAAGCCTTTTCTTCCTGCGTCGCAACAGTTCTCGCCTTGGCTATCCCAACTTCTCAAGCAAATATTCGCTATCGCAATGGCGTTAGCCAACAAGCGACGGGATCGGTGCAGGTCGCGATTCTCCTCGGGGAATCCGTCTTCACTTCGTTAACTTCGA
The DNA here is from genome assembly GCA_002726245.1 of Planctomycetaceae bacterium. Classification (GTDB taxonomy): domain Bacteria; phylum Planctomycetota; class Planctomycetia; order Pirellulales; family Pirellulaceae; genus PBSM01. The sequence continues at coordinate 6,377 of PBSM01000060.1, forward strand.
TTATGTCCGCGTTTGGCTTCTTGCGACAGCGGGAGTAGACTCGGCCTAACGGAGCCGCAGGCTACGCATTGCACTCGTTCCTCGCCGCGGCAACTGGTTAAACGGAAACTCACAGCCTCGGAGATTCGCACATGTACGAAAGCAAGCTCTGCTTCGTTGGATTGTCACTGTTCCTTGTTGGACTCTGCAGCGGCGACGAACCCGCAAAGGACTTTTCGTCATCTCAACAAACAGCGTTGGCCGAAGTGGAGCGACTGTCGGACGACATCAAAACGGTCAACCAGCGGTTGTGGGAACTGGCCGAAGTCGGGCTGCAGGAAACGAAGTCGAGCTCGCTTTTGATTCAGCGACTATCGGCCGCTCGATTTGATGTCACAACGGACATGTCGGGGATGCCAACAGCCTTTGTGGCTACGTACGGCGAGGGGAAACCAATCATTGGCATCCTTGCTGAATACGACGCGCTGCCCGGCATGTCACAGCGAGTTTCTCCGCAGCGTGAAGCCGAAGTCGATGGCAAGCCTGGTCATGCTTGCGGGCACAGCGGGCTTGGAGCTGGTGCGCTCGGCGCCGCATTGGCGGTGAAGGCTGCGATGGAACAGCACAACTTGCCGGGGACGATTCGGTTGTATGGCACTCCTGCGGAAGAAACGGTGATCGGCAAAGTCTATATGACGTTGGATGACCACTTCGATGACTTGGATATTTGTCTGCACTGGCATCCGTCGAGCCGCAACGAAGCTTGGGCGAGCAGTTCGAAAGCGTTGGTATCCGCCAAATTCACGTTCGACGGAACGGCGGCACATGCTTCCGTGAGCCCCGAAGCGGGACGCAGTGCACTCGACGCGGTTGAGCTGATGAACGTCGGAGCCAACTTCATGCGCGAGCACTTGAAGGAAGACGCTCGCATCCACTATGTGATCGTTGACGGCGGAGGCGCACCGAACGTCGTTCCGCCAACCGCGACCGTCTGGTACTTTGCGCGCGCCGATTCGCACAAGGACGTCGAATATAACTTCAAGTGGCTGAAAGATATTGCGGCTGGTGCGGCGAAGATGACTCGCACCGAGCTATCGATTCAGATCGATACCGACTGTCACGAGATCATCCCCAACGGCCCACTTGCGGAGTTAATCACGAGGAACCTGCAACGCATCGGTGCCCCGACGTTTAGCGAAGATGAGAAACTCTTTGCCCGGCGTCTGCAAGCCCCGCTGATCGAGCAATTCGGCACTGAGTTTCCGCTGGCGATCGACGAATCGATTCATTCAACAACCGTCAGCTCGCAACCGAGCAAAGGCTCAACGGACGTTGGCGATATCAGTTGGCGTGTTCCGACCGGCGGCTTGCGAACAACCTGTATGGTAGCGCAGAGCCCCGGCCATAGCTGGCAGAACGTCGCCGCAATCGGCTCGACGATCGGTGAGAAGGGCATCATCTATGCCTCGAAAACGCTTGCCGTGTCAGCTCTTGAGTTGTTCGCAGAACCGAAATTGCTCGCCGCAGCACAAGCCGACTGGAAGCAGAGAACGGAAGGCAAGAAGTACTTCAGCTTCATTCCCGACGGGCAAAAACCGCCGAAGCAGATACGTTGATTACTGCTTCACGTACGCCGCCGCCGGCTTGACCTGATCGGGCTGCTCCTTCGCACGAACGACGAACTCGTCGATGCAGGGAGGGCAGCAGAATTGATACTCTTGACCGCCAATGATCCACGTGCAGGCTGGATTGGCTTTCGTTCCGGTGATCGGACAGATCCAGTCACCGGCTTCGGGATGCGGGTCGTGCATGGAGCGGAAGCTGGCGTACTTGTCGGACGCCGTCGTCGATCCGCTGGCCTTGATGTCGGCGTCCGCATAGAGTCCGCCCGCCGTGAGATAGAGTTCCCGTTCCGCTTCGTCCGTGATCTTCCGCGGCATCAACGACTCGGTGGTTTGAAAGGAGAAACGATAACGCTGGCCGTTGATCGTGATGCTGGGAACAACGACAAGAATCGTTTCGACCGCGAGGCCGTCAGGCAGCTTACCAGTGAAGACTGAAGTTCGTCCTTCTGCATCTCCCGGCTGTGGTGTTGCTCCGAGGCTCATCGCCTTGGAGCCGGCATCGCCTGACTGACGCACGAATGCCTCAAGCGTTTGCGTTTCGACGTCGATGACTTCACTGTCTTCTTGGCCCAGCATGAACAGTTTGAGTTCACCGCCTGGCGTAAAGAGTGCTTCCGCGTGATAATGATCTCGCCCAACCAAACGATGATCCCGCCATGGTCGCCTGGGTCGTGCCCATGTTGTTCGGCTCGCCGCAACCAAAGGTCACGATGCTCAGCAATGCCAAGGCATGCAGGCAGATCGTTCGCTCTCGTCTAGAACCCTTGAACCGGTTCACCGTCGCTCCTTTGTCCGAGTCGCTGGTAGATGCCGAGATTGCTCGGGATCGTTGAATTCTGAAAGTTAATGGTTTCGCTGACGAAGTGCACCGATCCATCACACATCACAAACTGCGTGCCCCCAGGATGCCGACTCCCGAAGCCCGCCGACCCGCGTCCATCACAGCTTAAGGCATACGGGTCAGGAGGTATATTGATCTTGTAGAAGACCGTTCCGAGCACCATCGAAACGCCATGCGTTGTGCAATCGATCCACTGGTCAACACCAACCCAAACAGCAGCAAACGCGTCCCAACTCCGTTCACCAGCCGCGAAAGTGTTGCTCGACCCGTCAGTTATCTTTGCCAACTTGACGCCACTATTACATCCATACACACCGTTGCCTCGGAGTCGCGCGATCGGCCAGAAGTCGGGTCCCAACCGTCGCCAAATGAAGCAACGTAGTTCGACTTGGCGACCGCGATACTGTTTCCCAGCGTGTGCCCCGGGTGGAAGAATGGAGCCGTTGAAGGACCAACGGTTGGGGCGATTGGCCCGATCGGGGCGAGGGACAATAGTGTGCGGTTGATGTGCGAGCGAGTGCCTGTCGCGTCAGAGGGACAGATATAGAAGGCCAATGGTGTCTGCAGCAGGCCGACTCGAACTGGATCGGCGGTGACGACTCCCAGGGGATCTGCCGTCGTACGCAATTGCGAGGAGAGCGGCGAGCTTTCCATAAACGGCAGCACGAGCGTTGCCAGCCCCAGCCCTGTCCGTCCGTGGGATCGGGATTCTCACCGATGTACCCTGGCGGAAATGTCTTATAGGTATTGTGATAGTTCAGCGCACCGAGGCCGCGATCTGTTTGAGATTGTTTTGGCATTGCATGCGGCGAGCGGTCTCGCGGCTCTGTTGGATGGCCGGTAACAACAACACCACCAGCACGCCAACGATAGCGATCACGACCAAAAGCTCTACCAACGTAAAACCTTTCGGCTGACGCTTTCGTATCGACATTTGATCTAGGAGAAACTGGCTACCTCTTTTTAGTTTACCCAGTCTAGCGAGGGGAGGCCACAGCAACGCGTGTTGTCCCGCTCTCAGTCCATGCCGGTCTGTGCAGGACGGCACACAGCCGACTATCATCAGCCTTTTCGCGTCGAGAAGCCCGATCTTTGATGGGGCTCGACCAGCTTCGGCCTTATTCTGCTGTTATGACTTTTCAATCTCTTCTTTGGTTCGTCGCAGGTTCGATTCTTCCAAGTCTGGTAATCACTTGGCTGGCGACCTTTGTCGTGCGCCGTCTAGCGCCGAAGTATGGTCTGCTCGATCAGCCGAATCATCGGAAGGTGCACGTCACCCCGACACCACTCGGCGGGGGGCTGGCGATCGGCATCGGGGTGATCTTGCCGTTTCTTGTTGGGTCGCTCCTATTGCTGCTGGGCAAGGACACGATTTCAGGTTTTGCCCCCGCGTTCGTCGCAGACCAATTCGACGGTTTGCTCGGTCGGGTTAGCAACTTGTGGGTCATTCTGGCCGGTGCCGCGGTCCTTCTGATCGTCGGGTTGCTGGATGATCGCCGAGGGCTTGATTGGCGATTGCGACTAGGAATTCAATTCGGCGTGGCCGGCGTCTGCGTTGCGACGCAAGGATGGGAACTGACTGCGTTTATTCAGCTCGGGCAACTTGGTTGGCTGCTTTCGGTGGGATTGTCGGTCATTTGGATCGTCGCGCTAATCAACTCGTTTAACATGCTGGACAACATGGACGGCCTGTCGGCCGGCGTCGCCGCAATCGCCGCGGCGGTGCTGGCCGCGATCATGCTGATATCGCCCGCGGCTCCCGAGCCGCAGTTCTTCGTCGCCGGATTCTTGTTCGTCTTAGTTGGCGCGTTGCTGGGCTTTCTGCTCCACAATCGTCCGCCGGCCAAGATCTTTATGGGCGACGCAGGCAGTTATTTCGTCGGCTTTTGTATTGGCGTGGCCACGCTGCTGGCGACCTACGCCGGCTACAACGTTGGGGCACCGGGCCCGCATAACATCCTCACGCCGCTGTGTGTGATGGCGGTTCCCCTGTACGACATGACGACGGTTATTTGGATCCGCTTGCGCGAGGGACGAAGCCCTTTCGAGGCAGACAAGAATCATTTCTCACACCGCTTGGTCGAGCTAGGTCTTACCAAGACACAGGCAGTCCTGACGATCTATCTGACGACAGCAACCTGTGGGCTAGGTGGGTTGCTGTTACATCAGGTCAACGTCTTCGGAGCGATTGTCATTGGATTGTTGATTCTGTGTGTCCTGGCAGTGATTTCAATCCTCGAATCAACTCGTAGCGGGAACGACAAACCGTGAAGCACCGTGCTCGGAAACGGGAAGCCAAGAAGACGCGCACCGATCCGTCGGCGAACCGCGCCGAGGCGCTACGCCCGTGGTACTTGGGTGCGACCGTTGCGTTACTCGTTGCGACGCCACTGATCCCGAGCGAGGCACCTGCAACCGGCACTTCGATCGGTTTGGTGATGGCATGGCTAGTACTGCTGTTCGCGGCAGCGGCTTCCAACGCCACTGCGGGCCGCCCCGCCATACGCTTCCGCAGTGTCGATGCCGCTCTCCTCGTTTTTCTAGCGTTGCACACGCTCAGCGCGCTGGTAATGGCTCAGTACGGTCAACCGCGGCAGACACTAAACATGTTGTGGCACTGGATCGGTCTGGGAGCAGCGTTCTTTCTGCTTCGACACTTACTGCGAACGGCCGCGGAATCGCGAGCCTTGGTCGTCGTCATGATCGCGTTAGCCGTTTGCCTTTCGATGCACGGCTACTATCAGTACTTCTATGATCTCCCAAAGACCCGGCGCATCTACGAGGCCAATCCGGACAAGGCTCTTCGCGAAGCAGGCATCGTTGCACCGGAAGGGTCCGTCGAGCGGGCTCAATTCGAGAGCCGCCTGTCCAGTACCGAGCCGATCGCGACATTCAGTTTGACGAACTCACTCGCCGGGTTGCTTGCACCGTGGCTGTTATGCGCGGTTGGCATCGGCCTGATGAGCCGGAAGGGGAACAAGCGCCGACACCAAGTGCAGATCGCAGCGGTGCTAAGTGCCCTCCTGCTCGCCGGATGTCTCGTACTCACGAAAAGTCGAGCCGCGTATCTGGCGACGATCGTGGGGCTAACCTTCCTAGGCGTTTATGGTAGACGAACGGGATGGCGACCTGGGTGGAAAACGCTGACGAGTGCTGGCGCAGTCGTCACGATGCTGTTCCTGATCGGCGTGTTGCTAGGTGCGATCGATCTGAAAGTGCTGACAGAGTCGTCCAAGTCACTATCGTACCGCGTGCAGTATTGGCAGGCGACGCGGGCGATGATCGCCGACTATCCGCTGTTTGGCTGTGGGCCGGGCAACTTCCAGCAGTACTATCCCGCTTACAAGCTACCGGAGGCAAGTGAGACGATTGCCGACCCTCACAACTTTCTGTTCGAGATCTGGGCAACATCGGGCTCGCTGGCGTGCATCGCGTTCGTCGCGATCGTGGTGTGCTTTGTGATCGTTATGTTACGAGCTCGAAACGGCGAACAGCTCGAAGCATCTGCGCCGGAGGAGCAGGACTTGGGTAACGTCCGAGCGGTCTATTGGGGAGCCTTAGGCAGCGGGCCATTGGGATTCGGCTGCGGACTGATCGTGCAGCACGCGCCCGACGTCGCGATCTTCCTGGTCGGCTTCCCCGTTGCAGCGATCATCATCGCCATGTGGCATTGGTGGGTCGTCGATGGTCGGCTCGAAGTCGTGCCGCTTACCTCCGCGTTGTTGGTGCTACTCGTTAATCTGCTCGTGGCGGGCGGTATCAGCTTCGCAGGCGTTTCGCTAACGCTTTGGATCGTCATAGCGGTCGTGTTAAATCAACGCCCCGAGCTTCAGGATCGTTGGGTGTGTCGGAGACCCGCGGCGGCGGCAATCGCTCTTGCGACTCTATGCCTGGTCGGTGGCTTTTGGTATTCCACGTACAATCCGGTACTGAATGTCGGCGGTGCACTCCTCCAGGCGAGGACTTTGTTGGCAACGCAGCGAATCCCCGACGCCGACAAGCAGCTTCGACTAGCGACAGCGGCCGATCCCTACAGTTTCCAACCTTGGGACGAACTGGCTCGCCTGCGACACCAGATCTGGATGAACCAGCCAAACAGCAGGGGTGAAGCTGTGTTTCGTGAAGCGATTGGTGAGCTTGTTGCTCGTCACCCGCGATCTGAAGGAATCCAGCGAGAGTGCGGGCATTGGTTCCTCGACGCCTTCCGGCAGACCGGCGACCCGCGTTATCTTGAAGAGACGTTGCTGCACTACCAGGCGGCATCCGAACTGTATCCGAATTATAATCTGGGACAGGCGCAGCTTGCCTGGACGCTCCACTTGCTGGAAAAGGCTGCGGCTAAGGGCGTCGCCGCCGAGGCTTTGCGTCTGGACGCCCTGAACCCACACGTTGAGCAAAAGCTTGCTGTCCAAAGAGTCTATGACCATGCCGTTGCCACCGAAGGGCAGCCAGCCGTTCCGGGTGACCTGACGGCCGAACAACTAATGCTCGAATTGCGTAAATAGCCATGTGTTTTTATAGGAAGCGGCAGCTCATTTGCGAGCTCGCTGAATAACGGGAGTTCTCATGAGAATCTGGGTCTTCGGTGCGATGGCGTTAGTCATTGGTGCGTCACTTGGAGCGATCTCCACGCGACTTGAGTACGCTAACTTGGGCGAGAGCTTTGAGGTACACGGGACCGTTTCCGAGTCAGTCTCTACCGATGCACCTCCGAGCGAACTGGTGATCGTCGATGGTGATACGAAAGACTTCGGTCTGGTGCGTTACGATAGCGAGCATCCACATGTATTCGTGATCCGCAACTCCGGACAAGCGCCACTTCGGGTCACCAAGGAGAACGTTAGCTGTAGTCTCTGTGTTATCACCAAGTTCACATCCGCGGTCGTTCCCCCCGGCGAAACACTCAACATCGATGTGACTCTACAGGCTCGCAAGCTAGGCCCGAAGATCAACGAGAGTCTGGAGTTGAGAACGAGCGACCCATCTCACCGTACGGTGTCGTTGCAACTCATGGCGTACGTCGGGGCAGTAGCTCGATTGAGCGCGGAAGGGTTGCCGCTGGGATCGATCGATGCTCTCAAAGAGACTACGGCAAGCTGCCAAATACATGGTTATTTTTCCAGCCAGATTGAGATCGTTCAAAGCGAGTTTATTCACGCGACGATGCGAGAGTATTTCGACTTTGAGATAAAACAACTCGACATCGCGGACATGCCAGAGAAGGACCCTTACGTCCGCTCGGCGTACGAACTCACCGTTCGGGTCAAACCCGGCGTTCCCGTTGGACCGTTCCGACAGACTTTGAAGCTGTTAGCACGCGTCGAAGGGCAGGAAGACACAATGCTGGAGTTGCCGATTCAAGGACGCGTCGATGGTGCCATCAGCTTCATTGCAAGTCCCGAGTTCAGTCCGCAATACGGCTTCTTACAGGGCGGGCGAGTCGCTTCAGCCGAAGGCAAGACTTGGGAGATGCATGTGATGGTGAAAGGCCCGCAGCACCAAGACGTTGAACTGACAATCGATGCGATCGAGCCCAAAGAATGCCTGACGGCGAGTCTCGGCGAGCCAAAGGCACTGGGCGACAACATTACCCTACATCCCTTGACGGTATCGGTCCCGAAAGGCGCGCCGGCTATCGCACGCTTGGGGAACGAGCAAGGAGACGCGGGACAGGTTGTCATCAAGACAACCCATCCGACTGCGAAGAAACTGATCTTGTCGGTACGTTTCGCCGTGGAGTAGGTTCGATGAGTATGCCAAAAGGAAGGAGTCCTGATGTTATCGACCAACACTTGCTGGCGAGGAATCCCGCTGCTCTGTGTCTGTCTAGCCGCTTGTTCGAATCGCGGACAGCCAACTGCTCAGCCTACCGGAACAGCACCACCAGCGGAGGTGCTCCAAGTCAGTCCGAATGTGCAGCAAGCCACCAACGAGACCGCCGCACCAGCCACACAGGAAACGGTTGTACCCGAGCGGGAGCTGTTCGAAGGATGGGCGCAACCCAAGGTCGCGTTCGTTCTAAGCGGGCAGCAGAAGGGATACATCGAGCCCTGTGGGTGTTCGGGCTTGGCGAATCAGAAGGGCGGTCTGGCTCGTCGGCATACGCTCATACGACAGTTGCGAAAGCGTGGCTGGCCGGTTGTGGCATTGGACGCGGGGAATCAGGTGCGACGATTCGGTCGCCAACCAGAAGCGAAGTTTCAGGTTGCGGTCGATAGCTTGAAGAGGATCGGATACCAGGCCATCGCATTTGGCGACAGCGATCTGCGTTTATCGGCTGGCGTTGTCGCGTCGGCAACGATGCCGAGCGACACAGAGCCGAGTCCGTTCGTTTGCGCAAACGCAGCCGTCTTCGATCGCTCCGCCACGCCGCAGTACCAGATCGTCGAAGCCGGTGACAAGAAGATCGGCGTCACAGCCATACTGGGTAGCGAGGAGCAGAAACAAGTTGTTAGCGGTGAGATCATTCTGCAGACGCCTGAGGCCGGGCTAGATGAAGTGATGCCGACGCTTCGTGCAGCAGACTGCGACTTGCTCGTGCTGCTCGCACACGCATCGATCGATGAGACCAAAGAGTTGGCTCGAAAGTACAGCGATTTCGATCTTGTGGTGACTACCGGCGGTCGCCCTGAACCGAGTTATCAGCCGGAAGAGATTGACGGCACGAAGGCGATGTTAATTCAGACGGGTAAGAAAGCGATGTACACGGTCGTTGTAGGAGTCTTCGATGACGAACAGCAGACACTTCGTTACCAACGCGTTCCTTTGGATGCCAGGTTTGACGACTCGGCGGAAATGTTGCGGCAGCTCGCGTCTTACCAAGATCACTTGAACAGGTTGGGGCTTGAAGGCTTAGAACTCAAGCCGATCCTCCATGCAAGCGGAAACAAGTATGTCGGTACGGACGAGTGCAAGGAGTGCCATCAAAAGGCCTTCGCGGTTTGGGAAGGCACGCCACATGCTAGTGCCACCGACTCGCTCGTGCATCCCAACGAGCGCAGCGAGATTCAACGGCACTTCGATCCCGAGTGCCTCAGTTGCCACGTAACCGGCTGGAATCCTCAACGTTTCTTTCCGTATTCCGGCGGCTACCTGGGGCTGGAAGCCACGCCGACGATGATCGGTAACGGCTGCGAAAACTGTCACGGCCCAGGCTCCGCCCATGTGGCTGCCGAGTCGGGCGACATCGAAGTCTCGGACGACAAACTGACTGAGTTACGCGAAGCGATGCGTTTGCCCCTGTCCAAAGCTGAAGAGAACTGTCAGCAGTGCCACGATCTAGATAACGACCCCAAGTTCCTGAAAGAGGGAGCGTTTGACAAATACTGGCCGAAAGTGGAGCACAAAGGCATGGACTGAGGACATGTCTGACGGTCAGTTTGCACCAGCCACCGCGCTAGGCCAACATGATGGGAGTAGCCACGAGTTCCTTTGAGGTTTCGGACGCGATTCGACAATGCGACAGATCCTAGATGACTCCAATCGATCACCTGCGATGAACCGGCGGGAGGCGATGCGCGTTGGCGGACTCACGGCATTCGGTTTGAGTTTGGCGGATTTGTTTCGGCTTCGCTCGCTTCAGGCGGCCAGCCCATCGGGCGGTACGTTCGGGCGAGCGAAACGAATTCTCTTGCTCTACCTGCAGGGTGCGGCTTCGCAGTTGGAGACTTGGGATCCGAAACCCAATGCGCCCCTCGAAGTACGCGGCAAGTGGAGCGCAGCTTCAACGTCCGTTCCAGGGATTCAGATTTGCGATCAGCTTCCGAGGCTTGCGTCACTGATGGATCGGATGACAATCATTCGCTCCATGTCCCACGACTACAACAACCATTCCAACGCATACACGTTAACGGGTCATCCAACCGTCAATTTTTCCAGCGAGACCAACCCGTCCGACAGTCGGCATCATCCCTTCTTTGTCAGTGTACTCGACTATCTCGCCGATCAACGCCAGGCTTCCGCGCAACGTCAAGTACTGCGGAATGTCGGCCATTTCGCTTCAGCACGTATTCGCCCGTGTTTCGCCGAGCCGGGCCGTACGGCGCCTTTCTGGGAAACGCGTACGATCCGGTGTGGACACAATTCGAGGGAACGGCGACAAGGACCGCCAATCGAGTTTCCTTCTTCAATCGCTTGAAGGGCGTTGATGTAGAGGATCCTTTCTGCGGCATCACGCCAGAAAGTCGACTACGCGTTTCAAAAGATATTCAACTGCGTCCCTCGATGACACTGGCCAGACTCGACTCGCGGCGGAGTTTGGTCGATCAATTCGAGGAACAGACGCGGAAGCTGAATGATAGCGCCGCCCCGCAAGGGCTCGATCGATTTCAAGAGATGGCTTTGTCCCTGATGAGTTCCGCGAAACTCCGAGAGGCTCTTGATGTCGGGCTGGAACCGATGTTGCTCCGGGAACAGTATGGCATGACGTTGTTCGGTCAGGCTGCGTTGACCGGCCGCCGCCTCCTGGAGGCAGGCGCGGAATTGGTTTCGGTGTTCTGGGACGAATACAAGGTAGTCAACACGGCTTGGGACACCCATTTCAACCATTTCCCACGTTTAGCAGCCTGTTGATTTCTGGTGACAGGAGGCTGCCGATGTGGGACCGGCGGTTCAAGCGGGAGAGAACAGGAAAGCCGGAATTGCGAGG
>PBSM01000061.1 GCA_002726245.1 Planctomycetaceae bacterium
ACTGAAAAGGGAGTCGTGAAAATGGGACTGGCTCCAAAGCAGCGCGATCGACTTACCACTAGAAAACAAGTAGTTCGCTGCTTTGGTGCCAGTCCCCTTTCTCGCTCGCGTTTTCAGTTTGAGAAAGTAAATGACGGAGTTACCTTCGATGAAACGACTGGGCTCGATCCTCTCTGTGTTGTTGCTTGCCCAAATTGCCAGCGCCGATGATCGCGCGGCAGCCCGTCACGAGAGCTGGCATCAATGGCGTGGTCCACAGGCTAACGGAGTCGCACAAGACTCTGATCCGCCGACAAGATGGGATGCCACCGCGAACATCCGCTGGAAGGCTGCGATCGATGGGGAAGGAAGTGCGACACCGATCATCTGGGGAGATCAAGTCTTTCTGCTGACGGCGATCGAGACCGATCGTGTGGCAAGGAATCCGCCCGTACCAGACGAACGCGCCAAGACGCGACCTCCCGGCAACTACTTGCAGTACGTCGTGTTGTGCTTCGACCGAGCAACTGGCGAAGAGAAGTGGCGACGCGTTTCGTGTGAAGATGTGCCTCACGAAGGCTGGCATCGCACGAACACGTTCGCCTCGGCATCGCCGACAACCGACGGCGAACGCCTGTACGTCTCGTTCGGATCACGCGGAATCTATTGCTACGATTTGGCCGGCAAACTGCAGTGGCAACGCGATCTCGGAGACATGCGAACACGATACGGCTGGGGCGAGGCGACGTCTCCTGTCGTGCACGGCGATTCGTTGATCATCAATTGGGATCACGAAGACCAATCCTTTATCGCCGTGCTCGATACCGCATCTGGAAAAACAAAGTGGAAGCAGGATCGTGACGAGCCGACTTCGTGGGCAACACCGGTCGTCGTCGAGCACGACGGTCGCACGCAGTTGATCGTGAACGGAACGACGCGCGTTCGCAGTTATGATCTTTCGACTGGCGACATCATCTGGCAATGCGGAGGTCAGACGGTCAACGCCATCCCCTCCCCTCTCGTGGCTGACGGATTCGTCTTCTGCATGAGCGGCTATCGCGGTTCCGCAGCCTACGCTATCTCACTCGACGCGACGGGCGACTTAACCGATACAGATCAGCCACGCTGGGTCCACCGCCAAGGAACTCCATACGTTCCGTCACCGATTCTCTACGGATCGCAGCTCTACTTCACGGCCCGGAACGCGTCCGTACTGTCCTGCCTAGATGTCGAAACCGGCAAGCCCGTTTTCAATACACAGCGGTTGCCCGGTCTTGGTAACATCTACGCCTCGCCCGTAGCAGCCGCCGAAAGGATCTACTTCACGGATCGCGACGGCACAACCGTCGTCCTGAAGCATGGCCCGAAGCTAGAAGTCATCGCAACAAACAAGCTGGACGAGCCAATCGACGCATCTCCCGCCATCGTCGGAAATCAAATGTTCCTTCGCGGCGTTCAGCATCTCTATTGCATTGAAGAGTAGTGAAGTTCGCGGACGTCTTTAGGAGCAACCAACTATCATCGCGTTGAGGACGGCAACTCGACGCGATTTGAAAGACTGGAGGAAACGACGTGCGAGTCACGGATATGGAGTCAATCATTCTGCAGCATGACATGGAGGAGGAACTTGGCTTTGCCCAGGGCTACTACAGCAAGCGCACGGCTCACCTGCTTAAAGTTCACACGGACCAGGGCATCGTCGGAATCGGCGAAGTGTTTGGGGCCGGCAGTTTCGCCTTTGCCAATCAGGCAATCTTGAATCATGTGATCAAACCGCTGGTGATCGGCCGCAATCCGTTGGACATCGGCGTGATTTGGCATGACATCTACAACGCGGTAAGAGATCACGGACAGAAAGGACTACCGATTTGTTGTCTATCTGGCGTCGATATCGCGTTGTGGGACATACTCGGAAAGGCAACCTCGCTACCGCTTTACCAATTGTTGGGCGGAATGGCCCGCGAACAATTCGTCGCCTATGGGTACGGAATGATGTTCCGCAAACGCGCCGACCTGCCCGCCATTTATGAAGAAGAGGTCGCCCGAATCGTCGAAATGGGATTCACAGCCGCAAAGATGAAAATTGGCCTGGGTGTCCAGAAAGATCAAGAGCTGGCTGCCGCTGTCCGCCGGGGGGCTGGCGACGGGTTTAAGCTGATGGCAGATGCGAATCATGCTTACACCGTCGGTGAGGCAAGCCAACTGGGACGACTGCTGCGAGATCTCGACTACTATTGGTTTGAAGAGCCGATCATGCCAGAAGACTACGACGGTTATCGCTCGGTTCGAGATGCGGTACCCGGTATCAACATCGCTGGCGGCGAAGCGGAGTGGACTCGATTTGGGCACCGCGAGCTACTCAGCCGGCGCTGTGTTGATATTCTCCAGCCAGAAGTTGCATCGACCGGGGGCATCAGTGAGTTCATGCGAATTCTCTCCATGGCGCATGCGTTTGGAACGCCCGTGATGCCGCATGTGTGGGGATCGGATGTGCTGATCGCTGTCGATATGCACCTCGTATCCGTCATCCCAGATCTTCCCGGTGGACTCTGCCAATTCGAACCCATGTTGGAATACGACACGACCACGAATCTGTTTCACGAACGTCTCTTGCAAGAACCACTCAATATCCAGACTCAGGTCAAGGAGCAGGGAGGTCGCGTCGGCCCCCCTCAAGGCCCCGGTATCGGCATCGAACTGAACGAAGACTTCGTGCAGAGGTATCGGGTTGCGTGAGCCCGTTGTCTGGAAGCACCTGTCATGACGGCGTTTTATTACGTGGCCGAAAGAAACTGATGGACCATTCTCCTTACAAAGTCGTTCGTCTGAACGCCAAGCTGTTTCCGATCACCGAGTTCGAGCAGGAGAAGTACGACGAGCATCACATCACTCCCTTGCCTATCGAAGCTGCTTCACGTGAAGTGCTGATTCGCAACGTGCGGGATGCCGATGCTGTCATGGTCGTTTCCCAGTCTTTGCCCGCGGAAATAGTCGAGACCATGCAGCGATGCCGGGTGATCTGCCGTCTCGGTGCCGGCACCGATAAAATCGACGTCGGTGCGGCAACTGAAAGGGGGATCGTCGTAGCGAACGTCCCCGATTTCTGCGTGGAAGAACAGGCGGATCATGCGTTTGCTTTGCTACTCGCCGTGGCCCGCCGGCTGAACCAGATGCGCAACCGCATGCTCGACGGGCAATATCACGAGGCGCGGCAGCACTGTCGCGGGCTGCGACGGCTTCCCAACTGTACGCTCGGTTTAGTCGGTTTTGGCCGGTCTGCAAAGGCGATGGCGAGACGCGCCTCGGGCTTTGGCATGCGAGTTCTGGCAAGTCGCCGTAACCAGTCTGTCGTTGATCCCGAAGCACGGGCACTGAACGTCGAAATGGTGACACAGGAACGTCTGTTGTCAGAGTCGGATTTCGTTTCGCTTCATCTGCCGCTCAATGACCAGACGAGAAGGATGTTTGACAAGCCACGACTGTTGAAGATGAAGCCGGGTAGCGCGCTTATCAATACATCCCGCAGGGCGATTGTCGATGAACACGCCTTGGTCGAAGTGTTGACGACACAACACCTCTCGGGAGCAGGCCTTGATACTTTCGAAGCAATCAACGTGCACGACTCCAACCCGAAGCCTCCCAAGCATGCTCTGCTTCAGATGGAGAATGTGATATTTACCCCACACGTCGCGGCTTTCTCGGTCGATTCTAGCCGGGATGTTGGGTTCCGTTCCGTTGCGAATTTGGTCGCCGTGCTATCAGAACGCTGGCCAAACGCAGACCGCGTCGTGAACGCAGAAGTCAAGGCACGGCAACTGCTGCGAGAAGAATGAGGCAGACAAACCAATCGGTGGATACTAAAACAGATGTTCTTGCGGGGCGCTCGGCATGGACCAGCGGATGTCGCGGGCCGAATGTCGGTGCCGATGTTCACGGTCTGATCCGAAAGCCCGCTGGCATTGCGCTACGATCGACGAATTACGGCCACGTACTAAACAGTGTCGTCGAGATCAGTGTAGGAGCATAATCGCAAGCATCCGTTGGAAGGTTCTCTTCATCGGTTTGCTGTTTCAATCCTTCCTTACCCACGTAGTCGCCGTCAGCGCCTTTGCTCGATCTGTGCGATCATCGTCGATTTTGGTGAACGAGAGCTTTTCCTCGGCCAAGTTGAATTTGTACTTGCCGGTTTTCGTATTCTTCTTGTCAGCGAGCGCCTCCTTCTGGTCGGGGAAAACAATCAATTCGGTCTTTGTCGCTATGAATGTCCCTTCGACCACGACATGCCCCTTCTTCTTGACGGTAACACGGCCTTTCTTGTTGAGGTTCAGCGTCCATTCATCGCCGTTTACGGTAGCCGTGTACGTGCCTGTCTTGATTTCCTTGAGGCCTCTTCCGGTCTTGCACACGCGAACATTAGTTTGGATTCACCTTCCTTGGATTTATCTCCCTTGAAATCGGTAGGTCGTGGGCTGTTTACATCAACCAAGTTAAGAAGTAGCCAGCCGCCCTCTCCAAACTGATAGATTCCTCGATGAGTGACAGTGCGGCCCTTTTCCTCTCGGTTCGTGAGATCAATGTGTTTCGGCGTTTTCGTAGCGTCAATGGTGAATGTCCCTGTTGGCGTCTTCTTGCCAACGTACCAGTACATCCTGTCTCCGGAAATGAGAAGGCGATCCTCTTGCTTTTCTGTCAGTGTCACGATTATCCAGACCCCTTGAAGCCTGTCTTGATCGGATTGCGTTTCCTTGGCTGCGGGTTCTGCGGAACTGGCTTGGGAACCGGAAGTGCCGATCAGGAGAAAGGCCGTCAACACGGTTGTTGTCGGTCCACGTGTCCCAGAAGACGGTCGTCACTTTCACGCCGGCCTCGACGAGACGGCGAGCGGTCAACGCCGACTGCCCGAACAGCGTCAGGCCGTACCGCTGTCGCACGCGGTCGGGCTCGCGCGTGACGTCCAGCGCCTGGGCAACCTTGGGGTTGGCGATCATGGCGAAGGCGAGATCACGATACTGGTCAAATGTTTCAACTTCAGCGCCGAAACTACGGTGGTTTGAACTCAGCGAATCGAGCAGCTTCCGCCGGCCGGCAAATCGTGGCTTGGTCATGCTGTCAGGCAACTCGGCTCCGTCAAAGCGGAACGTGCTCTCCGGCGCGAGTCCGTCCCAAGGATCGAAGCGAGTCAGGATCGGTGTCGCTCCTTGGATGGACGGCGAGCCGACTTCCCGGGAGCCTTCGCCAACGAAAAGCGGAATGATGGGGTTGTAGGTCATGCCCAGCCAAGCGGCGTGGTGTTGCCAACGGCCGGGGTCGGTTCGGTTGTTAAGGGCCCAGGGCAGAACCATGTTTACCGGGACTCCGGTTGACAGCATGCTGATGCCACGTTGCTTCCAGAGGTACTCTAGTACTGAACCGATGTAGGGCTGGTGGACGGGGTGGTTCCCGTCGGCCTCGATCGCCGGCAGTGATTTTGAAAGGCCCGACAAGGCCACCGAAACCGCGTGGTTGTTGGACGTGTGCGTCATCGAGCGGACCAGTGCCACGCAGTGCAGATTCCGCGCGACGTTCGGCAGGTGTTCGCAAGCCGCAATGCCCGGCAGGCTGGTGGAGATGGTCTTGAATTCCCCTCGCCTTTCGGCCGGCGCGGCGGGCTTTGGATCCAACGTATCCATTTGACTCGGCGCGCCGTACAGATAAAGGACGACGACTGACTTGGCGCGCCCAAACGTTGACGCTTGCGGTGACGGGGCCGCGCGGTCTTGGGCCGGTGAGGTTTCGGGAAGACTCGACGCGCCGAGACCGATCAGACCAGTACCGCTGGCTTCCAAGAACCGGCGTCGATCAATGTAGTTCCCGGCCACCGGATGGGACTTTGAATCGCGGTCGAATTTGGTTTTGACAGGCCGCCGTGACGTGTTTGGTCGAGATTGGTTGGGCGTGGGTATTGCCTACACTGAGCAGGAGTTCCGCATCACGGAAGCTCGACGATACACGTCTGGCCCGTTATTGTTACAGCATTGCTGGAACATAGCGAGCACAGCGTTGGCCGACACCCTCGGCAAAGGCATCCTAACTCAGGACATTGAAGTACTCAGACTCCAGCACGTTCGGCTGGTCGAAGCGATTCAGACTCGCGATTCCGATCAGGCAAGACAAGCCGTGCGCGGACACTGTGTCCGCCCGATGGAGTTACAGCTTTCGCAAATGACAGCGGACGGGTTCGACAACTGAGTGACCAGTTTTGTAGTCCTGGATAAACCTCATGGAAAAGCTGATCATCACCGTCACTTGCGACTCGACGATGGCCTACCCCAGCAATCCGCATAACCCAACGCCCAAAGGGTACGAGGAAGTTGCGAAGGAATATGTGCGGTCGGTCAGTGCGGGGGCGAGCATCTGTCATCTGCATGGCCCGTACACGATCGACGAGGCGATTCGCGAAGACGGCACGCGCCTGTCCGATCTTGACATTCCCGGTTGGGGCAAGTTCCGGCAGGACATTCTTGACGGTTGTGGCGAGACGAAGCCAATCATCCAATACGGCATTGCGAACGGGCGTTTCCCGCAGCGACAGGAACTGATGCGGGAACAACGCCCGGACATGATCTCGACGTGCTTCAATCCGCACGATGAGTGTTTCGACTATGAGCCCGGTTGCGAGCCGGTTGAGTTGTACGGCCTGCACAATCGCCCCGAGTTGGAAGAATACTGTCGGGCGACCGCGGAACTCGGCGTCAAGATCGAAGCCGAGTGCTTTCATTACGGGGGCGTTTGGAACGCGCAGCGGATGGTCCAAAAGGGTCTGTTGGAGACTCCCGTGTGGATCACGTTTTTCCTGGGTTGGCGCGGCGGCAGCTATACGCCGCCGACTGTCGAAGCGATGCTCTACAACCATCACCATCTGCCGGACGGATTCCTTTACAACACCAGTGTCATGGACCCGGAACTGCAGTGGAGTATCCTCACGACGGCCATCATTCTCGGTGGTCACGTGCGGGTCGGCATGGAGGACAATCCGTTCTTGTCGTCCGGAGAGTACGCTACCAGCAACGCCGAACTCGTGGAGAAGATTGTCCGCATTTCGCGTGAACTGGGGCGTGATATCGCATCGCCGGACGAAGCCCGACGAATCATTTGGCCGTCGGTCCAGTGAGCATGCAGAGCCAAGGCGGAGATGACACCAATGTTTCAGTGGATGAGCAACTCATCGGGTGGAACGCGGCGAACATGGCTGCGATTTGGCTTGCTCGGTTCGCTGGGACTGGCGCTCGGCCAGCCTCGCGCATCGGCCGCGTCACCGGAGCGGGGATTTGGCCACGCCAAACGTTGCATCCTCGTGTTTCTCAACGGTGGCCCGTCACAGCTTGACACCTGGGATATTAAGCCCACTGCATCGAGCGAGGTCCGCGGCGAACTCAAGCCGATTGCCACGAGCGTGCCGGGAATCCAGGTCTCGGAACTCTTCCCCCGCGTTGCCCGCCAGCTCGACAAGCTCAAGATCGTGCGTACGGTAACGCATACGGCTTCGGTCCACACCACCGGCGTCTATACGATGCTTACCGGAACTCACCACGCGACGCCCAAGGTCGATCAGACGCGCACGATGCCGACTGATCATCCGTATTTGGGAAGCATCGTGTCGCGTCATCAAGGTTGGCAGGCTTCGTTACCGCCGTTCGTCTCCTTGCCGATGCTCTTCCAGGCGCCGCCGGTTGACGGCATCTGGCCGGGGCAGAACGCGGGTTTCCTGGGCCGCCGCTGCGACCCGTTCGTGATCACGGGCGACAAGCAGACAGCGCGTTTCAGCGCGCCGGCGGTCAATCTTCGACCCGACATGATTTCCGAACGTCTCCACAATCGTCGCGCGTTGTTAGGTAAGTTCGACGCGACGCTAAGAGAACTGGACCGCAGCCCCGTGACCGAGCAGAAGGATCAGCTTTGGGATCAGGCGTTCTCGATTCTTGGCAATTCCGACGTGCGAAATGCAGTCGATTTGTCGCACGAGACCGCGGCCTCACGCGAGCGATACGGACACCATCTGTTCGGCCAAGGGCTGCTGTTGGCACGGCGGCTCGTCGAAGCCGGCGAGTCGTTCGTGACGGTCTACTGGATCGATCCGACGCCTGCAGGAGCGGGCGGCGGCGAATACGACTCGCACGGACGTATCTATTGGCACATGCGTAACCGCTTGGCCACGCCGACCGATCAGGCCTTGTCAGCGTTGGTGTCTGATCTTTGGGAGCGCGGCTTGCACGAAGACACTCTGCTTGTCGTGATGAGTGAGTTTGGCCGCACACCACGTCTGAACGCCGACGCCGGTCGTGACCATTGGCCGCAAGCACAGTCGATTCTTTTGGGACGGAGTCGGGATCTCCGGAGGAACGGTTCACGGCAAGACAGACAAACATGCCGCTTACCCCATTGCAGATCCAGTCACGCCGCCGGACCTGGGGCAATCGATCCTGCACCTTGTCGGAGTTCCGGCGGACTTGGAACTCCACGACCTACAAGACCAGCCAATTCCAGCCTCCTACGGCCGGGTTAATGAACGACTGATCTCATGACGCGTTCAACTTTGCACAGGATCGCCCCTCCGTGACCTGCATCAACGCCGTCAGCTTTCACGAATACAAAAGCGTCGAGTCGATCTGCCGAATCGTGCGAGAGGCCGGATTCAACTCGCTCGAAGTGTCTCGCCCGCCGTTCTATGAGAAGCTGACAACTGCCGAGACTCGCGCTGCGTTTGTTCGCTGGTGCGAATCGATTGGACTGAGCCTGTACGGGTTTGACTGCTGGGTCGAGGTGGAACCGTTCGAGGCGTTCGACGAAACGCTTGTGGAGTTTGGCCGTGCGGTCGAATTCGCTTCGGCCTTGGATCTTGGGCTGATCATCAGCCACGACACGTGGGCGCACGCGAATGGCGAGCGCACTCCCGCGGAGGTGTTGAACACCAACGTTCGGCTGTTTCGCCAGGTCGCGGAACTGACTGCGGCGCGATACCTGAAACTTGTCTTCGAGCCACATCCCGACACGCTGAGCATGGACGATGCGTGGTGCGCCGACTTCATCGATGCCGTGTCCGACGGACACGCAGAGGGGAGTGTCGGCGTTCTGTACGATACGTGCCACTACGGTGTTGGACAGCCGGATTCTTACGTCCGCGCGATTGAAACACTCGGCAAACGGATCAAACATGTTCATTTCTCGGATGGCGATCGCGAGACCTATGCATTGCACTTGCCGGTCGGCGACGGCTGCCTCGATCTGGCGTCCGTGACGGCGGCGCTCAAACAAATCGGTTTCGACGGCAGTTTGACCTGCGACATGTTCAACTATCCGTTACTCGAAGACGGAGCCCGGCGAAACCTCGAACCAATCCGCCAAGTGGAGCTGGACTTGGGGCTGACGAAATGAAAGCCGCCGTCTTGCACCAATTCGGTCAACCGCTGGCGATTGAGAATGTCGCCGATCCGCAACCGGGTCGCCACGACGTCGTCGTGCGAGTCATGGCGTGCGGAATCGATGGCACGGATCTGAAGCTGCTCGACGGATTCGGTTACACCCCCGAGCTTCCGTTCATCATGGGGCACGAACCGGCTGGAATTGTCGATGTGGTCGGTTCACAAGTTACCGAGTTCCAGCCCGGCGACCGCGTGCTCCCCTACATTTTTCTGATCCCGCCCGGCGACCGCTGGTATCAATCACCGCGCGAGCAGCTCTGCCCGGAGATGGCGGGCGTGATCGGCGTAAAGAACGTGCCGGGTGGCTATGCCGAGCGGCTGCGCGTTCCCGCTCGGCAACTGATCCGCATTCCCGATGGGATTGCCTGGAAAGACGCGGCCGTGTTGTGCGACGCGGGTCTAACGGCCTGGCACGCGGTCGCCCGATCTCGGGTCCAACTCGGCGAGACGGTGTTGGTAATCGGCGTGGGCGGCGTCGGTTCGTTCGCGGTTCAGTTTGCGAAGCTCGCCGGAGCCGACGTCGTCGCAGTCGAACAATCTGCGAAGAAGACTGAGTCGGCTCGTTCATTGGGCGCTCAGCACGTTATTGACAGTTGCCAACTGCAGGTGTCTGAAGAAGTGCGACGATTGACGGGCGGCGCGGGTGCCGATTGCGTGTTGGACATCGTTGGAAGCGCCGACACTCTCGCTGCTGGTATCGATTCGTTGCGAGTGGGCGGACGGTTGGTCGTGGTCGGTTACACGCCCGATGAATACTCTCTTTCCGCAAAGCGGTTGGCGCAGAACGAGCTGGAACTGATCGGTTCACGTGGTGGAACGCGGCGCGATCTGACCGCGGTTGTCGATCTCATGGCAAGCGGCCGCGTTCAGTCCATCGTGACACAGACTCGGCCATTGAGCCAGGTAAACGAAGCGCTGACCGAGCTACGACGGGGCAATGTGCTCGGCCGGCTTGTACTAGAGCTTAGCACGTGAGCGCCAGTCAGCGCAATCCGCCTCGATTGGCGACATGCCAAACATGCGCAGCGACTTGGTAGAATTCTGCGCTCGCCAGCATCGTTCCTTTGAGACCGCCTCCGGCAAGATCGAATCGTCCTGCGACCAACTAACTACTTCGGCATGGGAAGGATGATGAGGGCATTCTCCGCGAATGATGCCTCACCGGCCTTGCCGTTGATGCGGTACTGAATTCTCAATCGCTTCACAACTCCCGGCAAAGGGTCGCCGCCGAAGCTGGCGTTGTAACTTGCCGATGCCAAAGTGATCAGCGGCAAGCTGCCGGCTTGCTTCCGGACCACCGCGGTCACGTCCTTTTGAGACGAACCATTTCCGTATTCCGCTTTGATGATTTCCAGCTTCACCTTGGCGAGACCTGCGCCAGAGAGCAGTTGCCTTACATCGACTCCCTTACCGCCGATTTTTTGGGCGATGACCAGCGTGGCTTGAGTCGCCTCTTCCTTCAACTCGGGAACCCGCATGACATTGATCGCCAGTTTCAGGGCCTCGACGCTCGGACGGAGTTTTAGCACTTCCAGCACCAGCTTCTTCTCGGCGGGCTGACGGGCGACGTCAAACGCTTTCTGGCACATCTCGGCGCGTTGTTGTTCCGGCATAGCGAACTTCCGCGCCAGACCGATGTAACCGCGCAGCGCACGGACCTGGTACTTGTTCCCCGGCGCAGTCTTTGCCAGATCCAACAGAACAGGCGCTGCATCCACGCTATTCCACTTGCCGAGCAGACGGCTGGCCGTGTCCTGAAGTTCAGGGTCGTCACTCTTGGCCGCCGCGCCAAGTGTGTTCAGGGCTTTCGTTCCCCCGACGTCGCTCAGGATTTCCAACAGAGTGCTTTTCGTTGCCGACGGCGAGCGTTTTAGGGCCATCGCGAGTTCAGACGCACACGCTTCACGATCCGGCATGCGCACGCTCGCCACCTTCAGCGCCTGTTGAGCCACTGGTGCATCTTCGGGATGTTTGAGGGCCAGGACCTGCGAGACCAGCACGGAAAGCCCCTTGAGAGTGACCGTTTCTCCCAAGGCGGTCAAAGCGGCACTGCGCACCACTTTATCGGAATGATCCAACGCCTTCAGCAGAACAGGCACGGCGTCGATGCGTCTCTGTCCAACCAACTCGATCAGCAGCGGGTAGCTCTTTCCTTTGGCTGCGGGGAGGAGTGCGATGATTTGCACGTCTACTTTCTCGCCTCGAAGATCGGCCAGCGTCGCCTTCGCTGTTTGTGCCAAGTCTGCGTCGGCTTCGATCGCAATCTGCATCAGAACGGACAGGCACGAAGCGTCTCCCACGCGCGAGAGTGCGTCGATGGCGGCCAGTCGAACTGGCTTGGGGCCTTCCCCGGCAGCTCTCAACACGGCCGCCAAGACAACTGTCTCCTGGCGATCCGCCATGGCCTGAATGATCAAGGCCGCCCGCTGCGGTGCCGCGCGAACCAATTCGGCTGCCAGAGCCTTATCGACTTCACCACCCGGAAACTCACGAGCCGTGGTCAATGCGAGCTGGAAGAATCGCTTGTCGGGCGACTGGAACTGTTCAAGCAGGAGCGGGATCCCTTTTTGGTTCTGAGCGAGAATCGATCCCCGAGTCGCTTCGATGACTCTCTGCTTGGGAACATCGGCTTTTCGGACTGCATCATAGAATGCCACCGCTTCGGCCGACTTGCCTTCGGAGACAAGCCGCTCGGCACACAGCACACACCCTTCGGCAACGGCCGAGCGAACTTTGGCCGAAGAGACGGCTAGCGATTGTCGGAGTGATTTGGCCGCGGCGGCATTTCCGATGTGCCCCAGAGCGACTGCTGCGGCCGATGCGACATCAGCATCCTTGTCTTGCAAACGTGCGGTCAACAGTTCGACGGCGTTGGCATCCCGCCGCACGCCGATCGAGTTGATCGTGCCGACCAGTAGTCTTCCCTGAAGCGAATCGACCGCTTTCCGTAACGCTTCGTCCGCCACCGCTCCCGGAATCGCCTCCAACGCAATCCGCGCCCACGACGCCAATTGCGCGTCGTGCAAGAGACGCTCCAAATCAGGAACGGCCGTACTTGATCCATGGATCGCCAAGTGTTTGCACGTGATTGCTTTCTCGCTCGCCGGTGCGTCCGAGCGAAGGACCGCGAGCAATTCCTTTTCCTTTTCAGGGGACGTGTTGGGACCGTCGGCAGCTCGCGCCGACGCAATGCCCATCACAATCAAGGCAGCGAGAAAAACGATGGAGTTTGAGAATTGGCGAGTCGTATGCATGGTATCGGTCCAGAGCGTTGAGGACGGTTTTGGTTTCAGTTCTCATCCGTGGATGGCCTTGGCAGCTTTACAGTCTCCACGGTTCACGTAATGCCTCGGATCGCAAACGATTGGCTTGTTCGTCGTTGATGAACTCGTGTTTTATGTTGTCGTATTTAACCTGACGTCCCAAGTGCAGTGCGATATTCGCCGCGTGGCAGGCGATGTGTGCATCGCGAGCCGCGTCGGCATTGCCCTTCGTCTGACTTCGCGACTTCACACAGTCGAGGAAATCGCGAACGTGGTAGGTTGCCGGGTAGCCGCCGATTTCGGCGACTTTTCTCCCCGCGAGCAGTTCGGGCGAACTCAAGACCATCTTGCCGCTGTCGCCCGCTTCGACCCACCCCGTCTCACCTTCAAACCGTACTGGGCATGAGCCGAGCGGAATCCAGCCAGTCTCACGGAAGATCAGCTCCACGCCATTCTCGTAGCGGGCGACCAAGTGCCCGTCTTTCGGCGCGTTGTACTCGACCGGAGGCAGGCAATCATCGACGGCCCATTGGCAAAGGTCCACGCAATGCGAACCCCATTCGAGCACGCCGCCGCCGTTGAAAGCACCAACGAAGCCGCCACCCTTTTCAAAATTGAAACCATCGAGCAACTTCGCATTGAACGGTCGCCAGGCCGCCGGTCCGAGATACATGTCCCAGTCGACGGCCTCTTTGTTCGGCTCGGGTTCCGCTGGCAGCCAACCACTCATCAGGGCTTGCATTCCGGCGGGGTGGGCGAAGACTTTCTTGAGTGGTCCGAGCTTCCCGGTGCGCGCCAACTCGCAGGCGAACGCGAAGTGCGGCAGGTTCCGCCGCTGAGTGCCGGCCTGGAAGACACGTGCCGTGCGGCGCATCGTTTCGGCCAGGATCAGGCTCTGGCTGATATTCTTGGTGACCGGTTTCTCGCAATACATATCCTTACCAGCCTTCGCGGCCGTCATCGCGGCGGTCGCATGCCAGTTCGGCCCCGTGGCGATCAACACCGCATCGATATCATTGCGATCCAGCAGTTCGCGGAAATCACGAATCATATCGCACTTGTCTGTGCCGTAATGGCCATCGACGATTTTCTTAACCTCAAGGCGGCGCTTTTCCTTCACGTCGCAAACCGCCACGAACTGTACGTCCTTTTGCTCCAAGAAACAGCCGAGGTCGTAACCTCCCCGGCGTCCAATGCCGATGCCACCGACCACAATCCGCTCGCTAGGCGCGACGGCGCCGTCGCGGCCCAAGGCTGAACTGGGGATGATCGTCGGTGCCATCACCGCGGCACCACCTGCCGAAAGTGCGGTCTTCAAAAACCGACGCCGATGAAGTTGTGTTCGCTTCTTCGACATTACTGATCTCCTGATCGTATGGCGGCCGGCACATCCACTGCGCGCCTGAGCGCAGTCCCGATACGCTGACAGCATACCCCCGCTGCACGCCGCTATCTACAACCATCTCGCCGATTTTTTTGGTGGCTTACACGTCCGCCGGCACTCATCCGGTGCTTTGATGTCGGATACAGCGAAACGAGGCTGAGTAGCGATCCCAGCGGCTCGGAGGCAATGAAGTGGTCGAAGCCTGGAAGACAGAAAGTGGCATCAGGCCGTCGGCAAGTCGCTGGCTATAACATCCTCCAACAACCTTTCTGCTAAGTGCGATAGCGCCTGTAGCATTTTGTCCGTTGACGTCTCATGAAAATCGGACGCGAATACGACGCCCGCGCAGGCACCTCTTCCCCCAGCGAAGAGCGGTTTGTCTTCGAGGCACAGCAACCGCGCGCGTGGGTGAGCGACTGTCAGCGTTCGTCATGCTGAAGCATGACCTACTCGGCAACCGTGTGTGTGTGTGTGAGTGAGCGACGGTGTTAAATGTCCAGTTTTTTGCCGCAGATGGCTGTCACAGTGTGTCGTTCTTGATCATGGCGTTTAGCCCATTGGCTGAGCCAAATGAAGTCGCTGCAAGACGCTTAGTCGTAGCCTGGATGCTCGGGTCCCTTCGTGACCGAAAGCTTGATGACGCCGTGCAGTCAAAAAACTGAAACGACCGAAAAGTTCTTTGGCAATTTGGGTTTGAAGTCATCGCCGAGACGAAATCTCGGCCGAAGTGTGTGTTCAACGCCGGGTGATTCGGGAACGAATGACGGAAGATAGCGAGTGAGCGCGCACCGCAGGCGTCGAT
>PBSM01000062.1 GCA_002726245.1 Planctomycetaceae bacterium
AGGAACGACCAGTCAATGAGTGTCGTAAGACGGGCACTCTTGCCCGTCTCTGAGTGGACGGGCAGGAGTGCCTTGCCCTTACCCACATTCCTCGCCTCCTCCGACCCCGTGTCGGTGGGGCAACGATTGGCAAGCTACCAAAGAGGCAAGCGAGAAACGGCTCCCCGCCGACCCTGTGTCGGTGGAAGCAATGTCTCGTCATGAGGTCCACCGACACGGGGTCGGAGGGGCCTGCGTCCGTGGTACTTCGACTGTAGCATTCAATCACGCTTCCACCGACACGGGGTCGGTGGTGAGATGTGGGTAAGGACAAGCCTTCCAAGGCCGTCGTACATATCGTGCAGATTCAAGAAAACAAAGGCCCGCGTCTGGTGGTCATGATCCTAGGCCGAGCAGCACTGTCCCGCCTATAATCGACGGTTCTACCTCGCACCTTGAGACCCCTCGTGATCCAACTTCCCATCCTCAACGATCTGCGCTCGGCAACCGGCCTGCTGGAATCCCTGCACCCACAGAACACGCCGCTGGAAGAGCGTCGTGCGTTGCCGATGTCGCGTCGCGAGATGAAGGAACGCGGGTGGGATGAAGTCGATGTCGTGTTCGTGACGGGCGATGCCTACATCGATCATCCGAGCTTCGCGATGTCGATTCTGGGGCGAGTCTTGGAAGCCGGCGAATTTCGAGTTGGGGTCGTTTCGCAGCCAGATTGGCAGAGCGTCGATGACTGGCGGCGATTCGGCAAGCCGCGACTGTTCTATGCGATCAGCGCGGGCAACATGGACTCGATGATCAACCACTACACGGCGAGCAAGAAGGTACGCAACGACGATGCGTACTCGCCGGGCGGACGGATCGGCAGGCGGCCCGATCGAGCGACGCTGGCGTATTGCCAGCGCGCTCGACAGGCTTACAAAGGCGCGCCGGTAATCGCGGGAGGCGTCGAAGCGTCGCTGCGGCGGTTGGCACATTACGACTACTGGTCGGACAAGGTCCGCCGTTCGATCCTGCTCGATTCGAAAGCCGATCTCGTTGTCTTTGGCATGGGCGAAGACATCATCTTGGAGATCGCGCAACGCATGGCTGCGGGCGAGAGCGTGAAGGATCTGCGCGAAATGCGCGGAGTGGCCTACGCGATGGGCGCTTCCGAGACGCTCGATGCCGTTGGAGTACCGCCTTTAGGCAGCGGGGGCCAGCCTTTCCGCCGACCGGCTGAAGCCGGGACTCCAACAACGATCACGCTGCCCAGCTACAAAGAAGTTGTCGCCGACAAGTCGATTTTCGCCGAAGCCACGAAGATCATCCACAACGAGACGAATCCTTATAACGCGCGACGGCTCGTACAGTTTCACGACCGCCAAGCCGTCGTCTGCAATCCGCCTCGATTTCCAATCAGCGAAGCGGCGATGGATCGCATCTACGGCTTGCCATACACCCGACGGCCGCATCCGAGTTACAAAGACCCAATTCCAGCGTTCGACATGATCAAGGATTCGGTCACGATCATGCGAGGTTGTGTCGGCGGTTGCACATTCTGTTCGATTACGGCTCATCAAGGCCGCATCATTCAATCGCGCAGCCACGATTCGATCGTTGGCGAAATCGAACAAATGGCGAGCGACCCGAAGTTCAAAGGCATCGTCAGTGACATCGGCGGACCAACCGCCAACATGTACCAGATGAAATGCAGCAAGCCGGAGGTCGAAGCCGTTTGCCGCCGACAATCGTGCGTGCATCCCACAATCTGCAAGCTGTTCGGCACCGACCACGGCCCGCTCGTGCAGTTGATGAAAGACTCGCGCGAGGTCGATGGTGTGAAGAAGATCATGGTGGCCAGCGGCATCCGCATGGACCTCGCTCGGCGTTCGCCGGAATACATACAAGAGCTAACTCGGCATCACGTCGGCGGGCTGCTGAAGGTTGCTCCCGAACACACCGATCCCGGCGTGTTGGATCTGATGCGCAAACCTTCGGGTGACGATTTCGAGAAGTTCACGGAGTCCTTCGAAAGAGAATCCAAGAAAGCGGGCAAGAAACAGCACATCGTCCCGTATTTCATCGCCAGCCACCCCGGTAGCGACCTCAACGCGATGATCCATTTGGCGGTCATGCTTAAACGCACAGGCTATCGCCCGGATCAGGTTCAAGACTTCATCCCCGCGCCAATGGACGTTGCCACGGCGATGTACTACACGGGCATTGATCCCTTCACGAAGAAGCCCGTTCACATCGCAAAGCATCTCCGCGACCGTAAGCTGCAACGTGCGTTGATGCAATTCTTCAAGCCCGAGAACTACTTCGAAGTCCGCAAAGCTCTCGAGAAGGGTGGCAGCGCCGATCTCATCGGCGGTGGCTGCGATTGCTTAATCCCAACGAAACCTCCGCGCGAAGCTCTCGAAAAGCGACGCAAAGACGCCAACAAGCGCTTCCGCGGCGAGCACGTTCACACAGTCGCTGGCCAGTCGAAACCGAAGAAGCAAAAGCGAAAACAATCCCGCCACAAGCCCGGCCCCGGTTATCGGCCGGACGCGAAGAAGTCGCGCGAGTAGGCCTGACCAGTCTGCTAAATGCTCCCTCTTGGAAGACCTTGAAATATCGGTGGTCGTAACAGAATTTGCAAGGTAGTCAATTAGCCGTCGCGGAAATCGGCGTTCAACTCCGTGCGGTAGGCGGAGCTTTCTTATGCCACGTCTGCTATACTGGGGAGCGAGTCAAAAAAGCTCCTGTCCTGGATTCAAGCAAGTGTCGCAATGCCTAAGATCGAAGTGCCGGAAGAACAGATTCTGGATTCCCTCGATCAGCTTTCCGCGGAAGGGCGACGCGAAGCGATGAAGCGGCTGTTGCCCTCCGCGGCCTATGTGCAACGCGCGATCGAGCGCCATGCGGCTCGAATCAAAGAGCTGGCAAGGCAACGCGGACTCGACTGGGACGCTCTGAGCGAACAGCAACGCGAGCAACTCGTGGATGAAATCTTGCACGAGTAAAGGGCACTGATGCGCGCTGTGCTGGACACGAATGTCTTTATTTCGGGCCTACTCTGGCGCGGCGCTCCACACGAATGTCTGTTGGCCGCCGAGGCAGAGCTGTTCGAACTGGTCGTCGCCGAACCGATTCTCGACGAGCTGCAAGAAGAAGTTGATCGAGAAGTTCGACAACACGACTGATGAAGCTGACGAGGTCGTCCGTGGGCTCCGGCATGTTGGTTCATTGGTCACGATTACAGGTCAATTCGGCTGGGTCTCGGCCGATCTTGACGACGACAAGTTCGTGGAGACCGCCGTCGTTGCACGCGCGGACGTTATCGTCTCCGGCGACCGTCACCTTCTTGCGCTTGGTACGATTGAAGGCATTCCGATCGTCAATCCACGTGAATTCTTGGATCGTCTAACTTCGGAAGAGGATTGACCCCGCCTGACACGATCTGGATCGATGACGACGCGGCAGGTTTCGGTTGGTTTGTGGATGCTTCACCCTGGGACGATGGTGAGTTTTCTCGAGATCCCGCGGACGGCACGTTGCGAGCCGCATCGGCCAGTCCTGCCGTCGATCAGTTCGATCTGTTGACAGTATTGATGCACGAACTGGGCCACGTCTTCGGCTTGGAACACAACGACGAAATCGCGGATGGTTTGATGGACGACTTACTCGGCGTTGGAGTGCGACGACTCCGCACCGCCGAGCATGTTGATGCAATCTTCAACTCCGTGCGGTAGGTGAGCGCCGCCCCACAAGGGACGGGAATAAACTGGGCGCCGGCACCCGTACCCGCAACTAAATGTGGCGATTCGACATTACCGGGGCTACCGATTCGACATTACCGGGGCTACATTGAAAGCGATTGATTCACACTCGCGCAGCGTGGTGGCTACTTTAGTGGCGACCCAGCCGCTCGTCGTACAATCTCTACGACCGGTAACTCTTCGCTTCTTGAGGTTGGCGTATTGCGTTTCAATGCGAAACGAAACAAGATCAAGTAGCAACACACTCCTCATATCACCTTCCCCGAGATCACGATGAACGAATCCAAAATACGCTTGATCGCTCCGCCACCAGCACCGTTTCACGCCGATGGATCGTTGAATCTGGAGCCGGTAGAACAACAGGCGCAGTTGCTTATTGACACGAGTGCAGATGGCGCTTTTGTAGCGGGCTCGACGGGTGAAGGGCAATCACTATCGACCGACGAGCGGATGCGGTTGGCGGAGCGCTGGATGGATGTGTCAGCGGGGGCAGACCTGGAGATCATGATCCAACTCGGACACAACAGCCAACCGGACGCGATCGCATTGGCCGAGCACGCTCAACGGATCGGTGCAGATTCTGTCTCAGCGTCCTCGCCGTGCTACTTCAAGCCCGCGAATGTCGATACCTTGATTGACTTTCTCGAGCCTGTGGCTGCCGCGGCCGGCGACTTGCCTTTCTACTTCTACGAGATCCCACCGTTTACCAACGTCAACCTGCCGATGGTCGAGTTTCTGGAAAAGGGCAAGCCGCGCATGCCGAATCTGGTGGGGTTGAAATACTCAAATCCCAACCTCATGCAACTGCAACAGTGTGTCCGGCTGCACGAAGGCGAATTCGAGGTGTTGTTTGGCTGCGATCAACAGCTGCTTTCGGCCGTCTTGTATGGCGCGTGCGGAGCGGTTGGTAGTACCTACAATCACGCGGCTCTCTTGTATCGCGAGATGCTAGCGGCATTCAAGGCAGGTGATCTCGATGCGGCTCGCGCGGCACAGGGCCGATCTGTTGACATGATCGCGATCATGGCACGGCACAGCTTCATGTCGGCACTGAAGGCTGTGATGCGTACGAAAGGAATCGAGCTTGGGCCGGTGCGCGCTCCACTTGTGAACCTAACCGCCGAGCAGGAGCGAGAACTGTTGCGAGACTTGGAGCAGGCAGATCTGCTTGACTTCTCCAGCAGCGCGAAAGCGACGGCCGAAGGTGTGTCTTTGGCGGCAACGGACTAGACACTGCTCGCTTCAAACACGGCAACATCCAATGCCTTCTTGTGTGGGCAGCCATTACATTCCCACCAGTTGCGAGCCATCTCGCGAGTCCACAGGCCCGACGCGGCGCAGTCGGCGAGGGCTTGATACATCGCTTCGGTATCCTGGAAGCGATGCTCTGGGTCTTTCTGCAGGCAACGCATCACAACGTCTTCGATGTCAGCAGGGATCTGCGAGTCGTGGTCGGACAGCGCTGGTGGATCTCTTTGGATATGCGAGATCAAAACCCGCATAGGATTCTCGTCCATGAATGGCGGCTTGCCGGAGAGCAGATAGTAGGCGACGACTCCCAAGGCATAGATGTCGCTGCGAGCATCGGCCGGCGTATCGCCGGAAGCTTGTTCGGGCGACATGAACAGGGGTGAGCCGGTAATCGTTCCGTCTTGGGTGATTCCCGCTTCGGCGAAATTCGCGAGCGGCTTGGCAAGACCAAAGTCCAACAACTTGACGACGTCGTACACGCCACCGCGATTGGCCGCGAATATGTTAGCCGGCTTGATGTCTCGGTGGAGCAGGTTCTTGCGGTGTGCTTCGCCGAGCGCCTCGCAGGTTTGCATCATCAAGTGAATAACGCGTTCCGCCGGTAAGCGGCCCGTGCATATCGACGAGCTGGCTGAGATTCAATCCGGGAAGATACTCCATCACGTAATAGAAGGTACCGTCGTCCGCGCGGCCGTAGTCGAAGATCTCTACCGTGTTCCAGTGAGTCAGCTTCGCTGTCGCCTTCACCTCTCGCTCGAACCGGGCCAGCGATCTCGCATCGCCTGCTTTCTCGGGTCGGATCAACTTGATCGCGCAGGGACGTTTCAAAAGCACATGCTCGGCCAGATACACTTCGCCCATTCCACCAACACCGATCTGTTGCTTGAGACGATACTGGCCCAACTGCTTCGCTTCGAACGCCTCGCGGCGTAATGTGCCGATGGTTCGTACGCCCCATACAGCGATCGACGCACACAGTACCATCGCACACTCAACTCGATCGGATAGTTATTGAATGCCCGTTCTTCGCTGACAACTCGGGCGAATACAGGATCTGCTAACCAGAAGCCTAGGACCAACAGAATCGGCGCTGTCGCCATCGCGCCAATGACGATCGACGCGCGGCGAAGTGTATTCGGAATGAAGATCGCATAGGTGAAGAGCAGGATGAGCCAGCCCGGGGCAATCGATCGGAGATACCCGTTCGCCGAACTTTCGGCCAGCAGCCATCAGCTCAACAAGAAGAAAAACAACGCCGATCCGCCAAACACAGCCACTTCGGCGATCCGCAAGTGACGAAGAACCATCTCACAATGCGTGCAAAGCCGCCAGCCGACGAATCCCGTCACAAAGGTAATGGCCAGGTGATCCCAGAAAAGCCACCACTCGATTTGCGTTTCGAACTGATTAAGTTCAAACAGACTCTTAACAAAGAAGGCCGAATACCCGCCAAAGAGCAATAGCGAGGCGATCCGGAGTCGATCTCGAGGCAGCTTGTTGGTCTCGGCACTTAGTTGCGGTGTGCTTCCGTCAACGAACGCGACGGCGCGGTGCGAATCGTCCGGGATATCGGCTGGACTGGCGTCGATCGTGGGATCAAACGGCGTGGCACGCGCTGGCACCATCAAGGGCCCTTTGTGATTGTGGTCGTTGTGGGACTGCCCAAGGAAGTCCATACAGTCTGCAGTAATGCATCATATCGCATTATCGGAAGCGAGCTACCAGCGGGCTGATTGTTACAGCGTTGACTGAAAAGCTGGCGGGAGGACACTTGGAAAACCTCTGCGCGCGAGACGCGTGCTATTGTTTCGAAGATGGCGGACGCTCGGATCGCGCGAGCCTTCCCGCACAACTATCACAATCGGCGACGTGCCGTTACGGGTTGGGCGTAGCAGCGACGCGAACCTGCGTATCAATCGACAATCGGTGTCGAGCCTACATGCCGAGCTGTATCAGTGCGCTGGTGATCTTTGGTTGCGGGATCGGCAGAGTACGAACGGAAAGTACGTGAACGGAGTTCCGGTTACAGCGGAAGTGCAAGTCGCGGATGGAGATCTCGTCCAGTTTGCCGACGCCGCCTTCCGCGTCGTTCGGCTCGAGTCGGGGATGGAAGCCAAGAACGCCACAATTGCGACGTCTACGTACGACGAAGCCTTGGCACTGGTGCAGTTTGACCGCTTGATGAATCAGAAAGCGGTGATCCCACACTTCCAACCAATCGTCGCTTTACCAGATCTGAACGTTGTCGGCCACGAGGTGCTAGGTCGCAGTCGGCACTACGGCTTGGAGAGCCCACGCGATATGTTCCTGGCTGCTTCGCAGTTGAACCAGGAAGGTGAGCGAGTTGCTGCGGATGGTGGGAGCAGAAAGAGGCGAGACGATCGTCGGCGACCCCACGCTCTTCCTTAACACGCATCCCGTCGAATTGGTGACATGTGGCTTGCTGGAATCACTCAACAAGCTACGCGAGTTGCACCCGAACCAAGATCTTGTGCTGGAAGTTCATGAAGCCGCCGTCACCGACAATGAAATGATGAAAACACTGCGGAAGCGGCTGACGGAGCTGAACATGAAGTTGGCGTACGACGACTTCGGAGCCGGCGAGACGCGGCTCGTTCAACTTGCGAACGTCGGCCCCGACTATGTGAAGTTCGACATGCACATGATTCGTGACATCCATCTCGCGTCGCCGCGCCAACGGCAACTGCTCAGCACGCTTGTGAAGATGGTTCGCGAGTTCGGCATTGCTTCGTTAGCAGAAGGCGTCGAGAACCGCGAGGAACACACTGTCTGCTGCGACATCGGCTTTGACTACGGCAAGGCTATTACTATGGCAAGCCGAAACTGCCAGAACTGTTGTCCACCGCGTCGATCATATCGACGACAAACTCCATCTCGTACGTTTAGCGGCCTCTCGCGTCACGAGGCTACTCGCCGAGCGTTGACTTCTTCCGCAGCATGTGATGGTAGTGTTGAGCGAAACGGTGCGCCTCGTCCCGAACGTACTGCAGCAGCCGCAAGGCGAACGCATGGCGACTGAGCCGCAGGGGCTCGCTTTGGCCAGGGCGGAAGATCTCTTCTTCGCGCTTCGCCAATGAAATCACGGTCGGCAACGGAATCTGTTGATCACGAAAAGCCGCGATCGCCGCACTGAGCTGACCCTTCCCACCGTCAATCAGAATGATGTCGGGAAAGACTTCGCCTTGGTCGTACAAGCGTTTGTATCTGCGCGCGACCACTTCGTGGATGCTGCGGAAGTCGTCCACGCCGTCCACGGCCCGAATCTTGTAGCGCCGATACCCCGGTTTGAAAGGCAAGCCGTCGAGAAACTGCACGACACTGGCAACCGTTTGCCCACCGCCGAGGTGTGCGATGTCGATACCTTCGATCGTGCGAGGCGTTTCCTCAAGCTTCAGAACCTTGCGGAGACCAGAAAGCCCCTTCTTAGGATCGATATAAAAGACCTCAGGTTGGGCGTGCGTATCCAGGTCGCCACGCTTGTCGAGCGTCTCCAGCATCTTGATTTCGTCACGCAGCCGCGCGGCCTTCTCAAACTCCAAAGCCTTCGCCGCTTTTTCCATCTCATTGCGCATCTGCTTCAGCAACGACTCCTTCTTGCCGTCGAGAAACATCTGAAGCCGACGGATGTCGCGACGATATTCGTCTTTGCTGATGCGGAGATTACACGCTGCCGTGCACTGATCGATACTTGCCAACAAGCAAGGCCGAAACCACTTCCATTTCTCATCGCCGTCATCGATGTCGAGCGAGCACGTACGAAACTTGAAGATGCGCTGCAGTACTTGCACGGCACCTCGCAGGTCACCCGCGTTGGCAAACGGGCCGTACAGCTTCACGCCGCGATCCCTTGGCTCTCGCGTCACCTCAACGCGCGGAAAATCCTCTCGCGTCGTGATCATCAAGTACGGGAACGTCTTGTCGTCCTTGAGTTCCTTGTTGTGCTTCGGCTGGATATCTTTGACCAGCCGCGACTCCATCAGCAACGCGTCAACTTCGCTTTCGCATTCGATATAGTCGATGTCGCAGATCTCGTGGACCCAATCAGCCGTCCGCGACTCCTCCTTGGCGCCCTGATTGAAATAGCTACCTGCCCGAGAACGCAGACTCTTGGCCTTGCCAATGTAGATAACTCGACCCGCAGAGTCTTTCATCAGATAGGCGCCAGGCGTCTGCGGAAACTCGCGCGCCTTCGCTGCAGCTCGACGGTTGCCGAAGTCATATTCAGACGCTGCCGTCTGCTCATCGTCAGTAGGATCTGTTGTGTCATGCTCGGTCATCAGGCGCAATTCTAGCTGAGAAGATGAATTGGGACACGGATCGCACGGACGACACGGGAACACGCGCGCCACATCCGTGTCTGGAAACCTTAAACCGAATCTGCAAACGCCTGCAAATCGGCTGCCATCGAATCAAGACGCTCGTTCATCTGCTGAGCCGTCATTTCCAGATCGGCTAGTTGCTCCGCCGGAACGAACGTGAACATGTAGAACTTCACTTTCGGCTCCGTTCCCGATGGTCGAACCGCGACGTAGTTGCCGTTTTCTGCGAGGTCAAGGATCACCATGTTGGCCGAAGGAGCGTCGAGCGGCTCGCTCGTGCCATCCGCTTTGGTTGTCGTGAGACTCTGGTAATCGCGCACCTGCGTGATGTCGATTCCGCCGAGTTGCTTCGGCCGTTCGTTGCGGAACTTGGCCATCAGCGCTTGCATCCGGCTCATCCCTTCCGAGCCTTTCATAAAGACGTTGATCGTGCGTTCGGCATGATAGCCATGTTGCCACCACAGCGCTTCAAGCTTCTCGTGCAATGACTTTCCCTGGGCCTTCACGCAGGCCGCGAGTTCCGAAAGTAACATGCACGCAACGCCGCCGTCCTTGTCGCGGACGTACGTGCCCGTCATGTATCCGTGCGATTCTTCCGTTCCAAAAACGAACTTGTCCGGTCCGGCGGCGTCAATCTGGCCGCCGATCCACTTGAAGCCCACGTGCAGGTTTCCATAGGTCTTCACGCCGTAGGAATCTGCGATGCGCCGGCCCATTTGAGTCGTCACAAGCGTGATGGCGATGTAATGATCGGGCGCCAAGCTGCCGGCTTTGCTGCGTCGTTCCAAGACATAATCGATCAACATCGCACCAAGTTGGTTTCCCGTAAACGTACGCCACTCGCCCTTCGGATCGGTCGTGACCGGAGTCGCCGCACCCATGCGATCACAGTCGGGATCGCTGGCGAGGATTAGATCCGCGCCGATCTCTTTACCGCGTTCGATGATCGAATCAAATACGGCGGGGTTCTCTGGGTTTGAAACGTGGCCGGGTACGTTGGGGAAGTCGGCATTGGGTTCGGCATGGTCCGCGAAGACTTCGACATCGGTGAAACCATCGGCATCCAACGCGGGACAGACTGCCGAGCTGCCAACACCGTGCAGCGGCGAGAAGATGATCTTCAAGTCGCGAGGTCCGTCGAATCGTTGTCCTTTGACTTCGGCGATGTAAGCCGCGTCGATTTCCTCCTTGCACATTGCGACATGGCCATCCGACAACGCCTGACCGAAGTCAGCTTGCTCGATGTCTTGCGTGTTCATCACGCGTTCGATGATAGCTTCATCATGCGGAGGCAAGATCTGGCCGCCGGTCGACCAATAGACCTTCACCGCGTTATCGCTGGGCGGATTGTGACTTGCCGTGACCATGATCCCGCAGGAACATTTCTTCTGCCGCACGAGGAAAGACAATTCCGGCGTGCTGCGGTAGTCATCCAGGAAATAAACCTTGAAGCCGGCGGCCACCATGATGCCCGCGCAAAGTTCGGCGAAGTGCCGCGAGTTGTGTCGCGTGTCGTACGCAATCGCGCACGATAGCTCTCTGCTGCCGTCGTCTTGTTCTTTCACATACTCGGCCAAGCCCTGAGCGCTCTCGCCGATCGTGCGGTCATTAATCGCGTTGCAGCCGATCGGGTACATCCGGCCGCGGCGTCCACCGGTTCCGAACGGGATCACGGTCCAAAACGCATCGTCCAACTCTTGCCACTTGTCAGCCATGATGTGCTCGACGACTTGTGGAATATACTTGGCGTAGCGAGCTTCGCTGAGCCATTGGTGGATGTTGTCGCGAGCACCAGCCGACAGGGTATCCGGAGCGGAGTCTAGTTGTTCCAGAGCAGCGGATACTTCGTGTGTAGCGTTTGTCATGTCTGCAGAGCACTTACGGGGAGCACTTCGGGTGACGTCCAAAGACAAATTCTACGAGTGAGTGCCAGTGCTCGGAAGGCGGTTCGTCGCTATATTGACGCCGCACTGCCAGTCGAAAGGAAAGGACTCATTGTGAAAGAACCAATCATCAGCGTGTCGGGACTGCGTGGGGTCATCGGCGAGAGTCTGTCGCCGGAGTTGGCGATGCGGTTTGCATGTGCGTTTGCGACCGGTTTGGAGGCAGGTCCGATCGTTGTGACACGCGACGGTCGAGCGACCGGTCGGATGCTGGCCGATGCGATTCGATCGGGTCTATGTGCCGTCAGTCGCAACGTGATCGACGCGGACGTGGCCGCAACGCCGACGACAGGCGTACTGCTTCGGAGTCTGCAGGCCGCTGGCGCGATTCAGATCTCCGCGAGCCACAATCCGTCTCCCTACAACGGTATCAAGCTGTTCGGCGCTGACGGCCGCGTCATCGTCGCGACGCTTGGAGAAGAAGTCGTCGAGCGATACCGCAGCGGTGAGACGAGTTGGGTCTCGCACGATCAGATCGGAGTGGTCGCGGGTTGCGAAGATGTCATTGGCGAGCACTTGAGGCTTGTGCTGGCGACCGTCGATGCCGAGCGAATCCGCTCGAAGCGATTCAAAGTGCTACTCGACTCGAATCATGGAGCGGGGAGTGTGCTGGGACGGAAGCTATTGGAATCGTGTGGTTGTGAGTTAACGCTGCTAGGCGGCACACCAGACGGACAATTCGAACATACGCCCGAACCGACCGCCGAGAACCTGGCGGGTGTCCGGCGGCAGGTCGTCGAAGCCGGAGCCGACGTCGGTTTCTGTCAGGATCCCGACGCCGATCGATTGGCTGTGATCGACGAAGCGGGTCGATATGTCGGCGAAGAATACACCCTTGCACTATGCTTGGATCACGTGCTACGGGCGACACCCGGGCCGGTTGTCACGAACTGTGCGACAAGCCGGATGTCCGAAGACCTCGCCAACAGGTATGGCTGCGACTTCCATCGCAGCGCCGTTGGCGAGGCGAATGTCTGCACGATGATGCAAGACGTGAATGCCATTTTCGGCGGCGAAGGCAACGGCGGCCCGATCGATGGGCGAGTCGGCTACGTCCGCGACAGCTTCGTCGGCATGGCGTCGATTCTTGATGCGATGGCGGCTCGTGAGATGAAGGTCAGCGAACTCGCCGACGAACTGCCAAGCTACGCGATTCACAAGACAAAGATCACACTCGATCATGATCGCGTTCCGACCGCGCTCGATGCGATTGAAGAGCATTTCAGCGATGCAACATCCAGCCGCCAAGATGGATTACGCATCGACTGGCCTGACCGATGGCTGTTGATCCGAGCCAGCAACACCGAGCCAATCGTCAGGATCATCGCCGAGACGCCGACGTCCGCCGATTCTGTTCGTCTGTGCGAAAGCGCGGCGAATGTCATATCAGCCGATGTGTGACTCGTCGATGACATCGACGTATACTTAGTGGAAGCGAACGTGTGTGACATAGAGAGGTACGAGATGTCTCAGGCTTATACTGCTGTCATTCAAGACCGAGACGACTGGTGGATCGGCTGGATCGAGGAGATCCCAGGCGTGAACTGCCAAGAACGAACACGGGAAGAGTTACTCGATACTTTGAGGATTACTCTTCAGGAAGCGATTGACCTGAACCGCCAAGAAGCAATCAATGCGGCGGAGGCTGGCTACGAGGAGGCCGTCATCCAGCTATGAAGCGCCAGGCTCTGATCAAACACCTCAAAGAGCATGACTGTGTGCTGATTCGCGAGGGTTCGCAGCATTCGTGGTGGGGCAACCCGGCGAAGAACACTCGGACCGCAGTGCCACGGCACACCGAGATCGACAATCAACTCGCGAAAAAGATCTGCAAGGACTTGGGAGTCGCCAATCCATAGGTTAGTTGAGCAGGAAGCCTACTCGCCTAACTTCTTCGGCGCGTATTCGTGGTCTCGCTTACGCAGGACTTCCGCCTTGACGATCTTGTCCGGATCGGGAGCACCGCCTTGCTGTGGATTGCGGCGTTGGATTTGGCCCAGTACGTCGAGTCCTTCGATGACTCGTCCGAACACGGTGTGACGGCCATCGAGATGCGGTGTGCGCTTGAACGTCAGAAAGAATTGTGAGCCGCCGGTATCACGCCCCGCGTGAGCCATGCTGAGCGAACCGCGGAAATGCTTGCGATGACTTTCCTCGTAACACTCGCAATAGATCTCGTAACCTGGCCCGCCGCTGCCGGTGCCAAGCGGGCATCCACCTTGAGCCATAAAGCCGGGCAAGACTCGGTGGAACGTTAGCCCATCATAGAACTTGGAATCGACGAGACTAACGAAGTTACCGACCGCTTGCGGAGCTTCGTTCTCGAACAGCTCGATGAGAATAACACCTTTGCTTGTTTCAAACTTGACGCGCGGCAAGTCGTCAGCGTCAGCCTCGCGTTTGCGAAGCGTTTGCTCGACCGCCCACAACTCCTTTGCTTTGTCGAGATCCCCCAAGCATTGTTCGGCAGTCGGAGTGAGGGCCTCCGCCGCTTTGGCTGCCGCCAAATGAGTCCCCGCGGTGTCGTAGTCGTCAATGCAGTACGCAGCGATTCCAGCGAAGGCATGCAAGGAAGGTTCCTGACAGTCATTCTGCAGAAGCAGATTGGCAAGCTCTAATGCCGACTCGTATTCGTCTTGCCGAACATCATTGGCCACCAGTCCGACGAGCGTTCCCGAGATATTCTCATCCTTGTTGGGAGCCGCCTTGTAAGCCGCAATGCCCGTTTCACGGAGTTTCGGCACGAGCT
Organism: Planctomycetaceae bacterium; assembly: GCA_002726245.1. Taxonomy (GTDB): domain Bacteria; phylum Planctomycetota; class Planctomycetia; order Pirellulales; family Pirellulaceae; genus PBSM01. Next base: position 14,021 of record PBSM01000062.1, read on the forward strand.
GTGCACTCTGCTTAACGAGAGCTTCGTATTCAACAACCAGTTCTTTCTGCCTGTTTACGTTCGCACCGCGATAGGCTTTGACGACGACACCGATCTTCGCATCAAGCTCTTTCCACGCCGAATAGACTTTGGCAAAGTTCTCGGCCGGATCCGTGCCGCCAGCTTGCTGGGCATCGTTTTCCTGAGCCAATAGCAGCGGAGCCAATAGCGTGACGACGACCAGCAGAGTTACGGTGTGTTTCATGTTCCACTTTCCTTCGCTTCGCTACTAGTATTCCATCGCAGCTCAGTTTTCGGGTAGCGAAGCTCGCCAAGAGCTTCGGCTCTTCCCGGTATTGGCCGAAAGTCTTGG
>PBSM01000063.1 GCA_002726245.1 Planctomycetaceae bacterium
CATAACAATCACACCATCGCGGAGGGCAGCGTTTTTGCTAATACCAATTATGCGCGCAATTCAAAACTTCCCATAAAGTGAAGTTAAGGAGCGACCATGCTGAAGATACTGGGTCGGCGATCGAAAATGTGCGACGGCACAACACGCCGCGAGGTGCTTCAAGTGGGGGCGCTTTCCGCGTTGGGGCTGTCGCTACCACGCTTCGTCGAGGCGCATGCCGGCGTGCGACCTGAAGGCCCTGCCAAGGCTGTCATTCTCGTGAACTTGATTGGCGGTCCGAGTCACATCGACATGTTCGATATGAAACCGGACGCGCCGGCCGAGATCCGTGGCGAATTCAAACCGATCGATACGACGGTTGACGGTCTGCAAGTTTGCGAGCACCTGCCGCTCACCGCGCGGACGATGCACTTATCGACGCTGATCCGCACACACACACATCTTTACAACACGCACAGCCCTTACAACATGCTGACCGGCTACTCTGGCCCCGTCATCTTCGACAACGTCGCCAAGCTGACCGATCAACCCAGCGTGGGCGCCGTGATGCATCACGCCGGCCTCGATGCGCGAGACGTGCCGACTTATATTTGGATGCCGTCGCACCCCGGTCATAGTCAAGGGAAGTATCGCGCCGGGCCATACGGCGGCTTTCTCGGCCGGCAATACGATCCCGTCTTCACGGATTACGAAGCACAGTTCGAAGAAGAAACGGAAGGGCGGAACGCACACATCGATCCACCAACACCCTTCGCCGAACCGAAGATACCGCTGCTGGACCAACTGCCTCCGATCACACTCGACCGGCTCAACCGCCGCCGCACGTTACTCGAACAATTCAGCGATCAGGTCGAGGCCCTCGACGACACCGTAGTTGCGGGCAACCTGAACGACCGTAAGCGGCAAGCCTACGAAATACTGACTTCTGGCAAGACGCGGGCGGCTTTTGATTTGTCGAAGGAGCCGCCGCAAGTCCGCGAGCGTTACGGCAGGAATCTGTTCGGCTCGTGCATGCTGACGGCGCGGCGATTGGTGGAGGCCGGAGCCCGCTTCATCGGCGTCACGACCGAATCGGCTTTGAACGGAAAAATCGGAGCCGGGCAATGGGACACGCACTCGAACAACTTCCACCTGTTGAAGAACTTCAATCTGCCTGTGCTCGACCAGAATTACACGGCTTTGATCGAGGATCTGGATGCGCGCGGGATGTTGGATTCGACGCTTGTCGTCGTGATGGGTGAAATGGGCCGAACACCGAAAGTCAACAAGAACGCTGGCGGCCGCGATCACTGGACGCAATGCGGGTTCATTTTGCTCACTGGCGGTGGCGTGAAACGCGGTTACATTCACGGCCAAAGCGACGAGCACGCGGGCTGGCCTCTGCAGTCTCCCGTGACTTCGGCGGATCATGTCGCCACGATTTACAAGCTGGTCGGTCTGGACCCACACGAAACGATTCGCGACCGTTCCGGCAACGACGTTCCCATTGCGTTGTACGGCAACGCAGTGCATGAGGTCATCGCTTAGTTTTCTCCGAAGGCAGTCGCAGCATCTCTTGCTCCCCTTCGCGGAACCGCCCAGTGCGGACCCGCATGCTGAGCTGGTGTGGGGAACGCGGTCAGCAATGGCCGCCCTTACTCGATTTCATCGACTGGTCGGCCTTCCGCGTAGCCGCGGAACGTGGATGTTGAGTACAATGCCTCGAGGCAGCCACAAACTCTTTTTCAAGAGGCACGACCATGATTTCCGAGCATAGCCAAAATGTTGCAAGGCGAGCAAAGGCAATCTACGCCGAGAAGTTACAAGCACAATTGGAATCCGATCATCCGAACCAGTTTGTAGCGATCGAATCCGAATCGGAGGAATACTTCGTGGCCGAATCGTTTAGCAACGCCGTGGCGGCGGCACGCAAGGCTTACCCGGATCGAATCTCGTTTGTGATTCGAATCGGACACGACGCGGCACTTCATCTCGGAGGTGTCGGGAAATGAACGGGCACGTTAACGATTCACGGTGAGCGTTGTTGGAGCTGCGAGTTGGAAATACATCATCAGAACAAGCCACGACGATTACGGTTTGGATTGATACGGCGTTCGATGGCTTCCTTGTTCTTTCGACATCCTTGATCGAGAGCCTAGATTTGGATCACGAGGTAGCGACCGAGGCAATCTTAGCCGATGGGAGTCGCGTTACATTGGAGCCGTACGTTTGCTACGTCGATTGGTTCGGTGAGGTAGTCGCGGCGCAAGTAATCGCAAATGAAGGCAAGTTGCCTTTGCTGGGGACGGAGCTTCTAGCGAATCGCAGATTAGTCGTGGACTACGCCAACGGCGGCGTGTCGCTGAACTGAAGAAGTTGTCGATGAACGGCCAAGGTAACGGGGGGCGAGGAGAAGATTATGGATTCAAGCAAGACGACGCCGAGCCCTCCCGTTCACCGCATTGTTCGTCGCCGTGCTGTTGGTTGAGTGTAATCGTCCCGCTTACTGTCTTAGCACGATACGCCATATTCGTGCGAGCTTGGAATTCGTATTCAATCTTTGACCCAAAGTATGCCGGATTGAGGTTCGCGTTCCAACGAACGATGCCTGACCGTGGTGTCATTATCTTGGGTGGCGGGATCGTTACGGCCTGGAAAGGACGAATGACCAGATCGCATTCCGATCGGTCGGTCTTCGCGACAATCGTAATCGTCGCGCCGGGTTTGGCAATGGTTGGGGCGTGGATTACTTCTGCATACGCACGGAATTGTGGTTCGCCATCAATTATCGTGTACGTAGGTTCTGTCAAATACTCCGTTAAGGGAAATGGGGGGTGGTAGCCCGCCTCGCGTAGCGGCCTCAGCATATCCGAATTTCGATACGGTGCCGGGGGCAGCTTCATCACACAAATACGTCCACACAGCCCACAACTCGGTGCCATTTGTTCGAATCGGAGCAATCACCCGATACTCGCTGATCCCCGACGAATTCTGATTCGCCCGGATGATTCCATGGTCTTCCACAATCTCCGGTTCGGCAAACAGCACAACATTTCCCGTTACAAACGAATCGTTGAATTGCTGCAGCACCATCTCTTGGTTCGTTTCTTCTCGCCGGTGACATTTCCGAATGGTGCTGGAAAGCCAAGCGTTTTCCACCGGGCGGAAATCGCAGATGGATGCAGAATAACGCGCGTAACCTAATTCCTCTGGAGCTCACCTAGCGGTTTTGAACGAGCAACGATCTGCCTGACAGATTCTAAGTCAAGATGTCGCGCACCACTTCGCCCCGCACGTCCGTTAACCGATAGTCACGGCCGGCGTAGCGGAAGGTGAGTTGCTCGTGATCGAGCCCGAGTTGGTGGAGGATCGTGGCGTGGAAGTCGTGGACGTGGACACGGTCTTCGGCGACGGCGATGCCATGCTCGTCGGAAGAGCCATGGACGATGCCGCTTTTGACGCCGCCTCCAGCCAGCCACGATGAGAAGACCTGATGGGTGTTCCCGGCCAGGGACTTGGTAGGAAGTGACTTCCTTCGGGTTTCGTCATTCGTATTTCTCTCGTCATTCGTCATTCCGCCCGCTCAGCCTTCCTTCAGATACTTCACCAAGTCAGCAAGGTCTTGCGGCGTGAGTTGTTTTTCCAGCCCCGCCGGCATGATCGACACAGTGCCTTGCTTGCGTTCTTCGATCGCGGACTTCGCGAGTTGCACTGTCTTTTGTGCGTCGAGTTGCAGCGTAATCGTGTCATCCGTCTCGTCGCGGATCGCTCCATTGTATACCCGACCATCGTCGGTCACGATCGCAACCGGCTCGTAGCTGCGCACGAAACTGAGGTTGGGAAAGAGAATCGATTCCAGTAACACGCGTTCAGTCCGAATCTGACCAATGCGATTCAGATCAGGGCCAATGTTACCGCCGATGTATCCCCGCCGATGGCACGCGAGACACGACGCCTTCGTGTCTTGAAACACGCGTATTCCGCGTCGAATGTCGGCGTTGGGCAACAGCGCGAGGATGTCCTCAACTCGCTGCAACTTGCTTTGATTCTCTTGTTCGATCTTTGCCAAAAGCGGTTCTGCCTTCACGACCACGCTCTCGCCAAAGCCGGCCAACTGCTCCTCTAAGCGATCCGGGAACAGCGACGTCGCCGCGGGAGCATCCAGCAGCGAGGCAACCAACACGGCACCGACTTGCGCGTCGTTCGACTTCGCGAACATCGTCATCAGAGGTTGCAATTCCATCACTCCGGTTCGCGGTAGCTCACGGGCAACGTGTTGCAACTGATGGGACTCTAGCGGCGTTGAAGTCAGAAGATCGACCGCCAAAGCTCGATTGGTGACACTGGAATTGATCGTCAATTCTGAGCACACGAATCTCAGTGAAGCAGGCGTGATCTGTCGTGAGCCCTTTGGCAACAAGTTGAGCGATCGCAACCGGATCTCCGCGTCCTTCTGCTCATCGCCAGCAACGCTCTTCAGCCGTTTAATCGTGTTGTCGTCTAGCTTGCCGTCGCTGAGTTGATTCAACGCCGTGAGAGAGGCTCGGATAATGTCGTTCGATCCGGACAAGTGATTGTGCAAAGGCGCTGCCCAAGCGGCTGGCATCGGCTTTTGGCGGCTGGAGGCCATGGCGTTCAATACGGCGAGTCGAACGGAGTCGCTTGCTTTCGGATCTGCCAGCGCGTCCGCCATGACTTCTTGTACTGCGGCTGAGCCCGCAAAGCGTCGCAAGCGATCTCCGAGTCGTTCGAGCAGCGTTACCTCACGCGGCGGCTGTTGCAGCTCGACTCGAAAGGCTTCGACGACCGCGTTGCCCCAATCTGGGTGTTTCTCGGCAATCCACCAGGCCGTCTCGTTCAGGAGCGTGTTGTCGGATGTGAGTAACGGTTGGATGTCGGCCGGTTGCAGGTGGTCGTCGCCTTCCATTTGGTCCAGTGCAATCAAAGCGGCTCGGCGAATGCGGGCGTTGTCGGATTGGATGAACTTCCGTAGCGTGCTAGCATCGTTCAATTCCATCGCAGCAAAGATGAGCGAATGTTCGAGGAAGCGATCGACTTCGTCTGTTGCGTCGTCGCCGCGGTGCATCGCGGTCGGCACGGCGGCGAGCAGCTTTGGCATGTCGGGCGACGAGCCAAGACGACCAAGGGCTTCTGCCGCCGCGCGCCGATTGTGAGCGGGACCACGCTCGATCATCGTGGCAAGCTTGTTGGCGGCGAGTTTGTCCTGGCGAACGCTAATCGAATGCAGGGCTGCTTGGCGGACGGTCTCGTCGGAGTCGGCCAACGCACTGCGAACCGCGGCGCGAGCCTTTGCATCATCGATCCACGTCAGTGCCCAGACGGCTTGCATCCGGTGATGGGAATCGTTGGAAGATCCAAGCACTTGCTTGAGCGACTCGACGGCATTTGCTCCGCGCTTCCCGATCCGCTGTCGAGCCTGATTCCGCACAGCAAACCGTTCGTCGTTGAGCAACTCCGCCAACTCCTCTGCGTTTCGATCTTTCCACGCAATTATTTGCCCGCGAGGATCGGAGACGGGCTTCGCGTCGGCGCGACGAATGCGATAAATGCCGCCTAAAACGTCTGCCTTCTCCAACTGTGACGTCGGACAACAAAGCCGAAACCAACCGCCAGTATCGACGACGATGACGCTGCCGTCGGCGTCTTCCAACACGTCGGTCGGATGGAAGTCGAGATTGTCGCTGACTAGTAAGTCGCTGGTCTCGGATGTGAAGGTCGCGCCGTGCTTCGCCAGCACGTGCCGCGTGATCTTGTGCATGTTGAACAAGCAGGCCAGTATGTTGTTGCGGTGGTCGCGGCCCAAGCCGTCCGACTCCAATCTTACCAGCCCGCACGGCGCTGCCGCGCCGAGATGGGCCAGCACCGGCATTAGCTCGCCGGTCCGCGGATGATTGCCGAGTGCTCCGTGATCCTTGCCGTAGGCTCCGCCATAAACAGCATGCAGCAGCCCGTCGCGATTTCCTTGGTTGGGATGCACGATGAACGTCGTTGTAAAGAAGCGTTCACCGCCGGGACTGAAGACGACTTCGACAGGGTTATCCATGCCGCCCGTCATCACATGCTCGATTGGGCCACCTTCCGGGCGACGCCGAAAGATGTGCGCGGCCTTTGTCTCCCACGGCTTCTTGCCCGCGCGTTCGTAAGTCTGCTCGGCGAACGCACCCTTGCACCAATACATCCAGCCGTCGGGCCCCAGATGAGGACCATGCAGATCATTCGCACAATGCGTCAGCGTCTTGCCGTCGAACCAAACTTCGCGTTTCTCCGCGACACCGTCATCATCCGAGTCGGTGAACTTCCAGATCTCAGGCGGCGCGGCAACGTACAACGAACCGTCGAACCAGAGCGATCCTTCCGGGAACATCAGCTTGTCGGCGTAGACGGTGCTCTTATCAAACACGCCATCGCTGTCAGTGTCTTCAAGCCGCCTTATCTTGTGCGGCCGCTTCTTGACTTGGATATCGACGTGTTCGTTCGAGCCGCTCGAATCGGTCACATACAATCGACCGCGCTCATCGAAATCGGCACTGACCGGGCGATCTACCAGCGGCTGCCCGGCGACGTGTTCGACAACGAAGCCGTCGGGCACAGTGAACTTGTGGCCGTTTAGCTCAAACTCCGCAGCAGGAGCAGCACTCGCAAAGAGAAGAGCCGCGAACCACGAAAGGCACGAATGACACGAAAAGGGAGAAGATGCGGTGACAGACATGATGACAGATTGTTCCCTTCCTCTTTCGTGTATTTCGTACCTTTCGTGGTTGGTCGATCACACCTCGGCCAACGGTTGCGTCGCGTCGCCGAACTTGTCGAGCCGCACTCCCATCTTGTCCATCATGCTGAGGAACAGCCGACACATCTGACGATTGGAGTTATCAAGGTAATCCAGGTTCTGTCCCCCTTTGATCTTCCCGCCGCCGCCCACCATCACAACGGGTAACTTGGTCGCGTCATGGTGGCCGGTCAGCATGCTTGAGCAGAGCATGATCATCGAGTTGTCCAGTGCGGTGCGCTCGCCTTCTTGGATCGAGTCGAGGCGGCGAGCGATATAGCCCATCTGTTCGAGGAAGAACTGGTTCACCTTCAGCCAATCATCGGTATCGCTATGCGAGAGGAGATGGTGGATCATGTAATCGATACCGAGATGCGGGAATCGCAGCGTGCCGTGATCGTTGTTCAGCTTCAACGTGCAGACGCGCGTCGTGTCGGTCTGGAACGCCAGCACGAGGATGTCAGACATCAGCCGCATGTGCTCGACGATGTCTTGTGGATAACCGTCCTTGGGCCGAGCGATGTTCGGCTTGGTCAGCGTTGGCCGCCAGCCCTGCAACTCGCCTCGCTTGCCCGCTTGCTTAATGCGCTGTTCGACTTCTCGAACCGAATTTAGATACTCGTCGAGCTTCTGCTGATCGAGCTTGCTGATATCGCGGCGGAAGTCTTGCGCGTCGGCAAGCACCGCATCGAGCACGCTCTGGTCGCCCCGCTGCGCCTTGTCCTTGAACAACTGATCAAATGCGAGCGCGGGATAGACCTCCAACGGCGTCGGCGTTGTGGGACTGCTCCACGAGATATGTGAGCTGTACAGCATCGAGTAGTTCTTATGAACCGACGGGTTGGCCTTTTCGCAACCCAGCACGAGGCTCGGCAGCTTGGTTTGATGCCCGATCTTCTGGGCCACGACTTGGTCGATGCTGGTGCCGGAGCGAATCGTCCCGCCGGCCGAAAGTGGAGCGCCCGACAGCAGGTTGCCCGTTTGAGAGCTATGAATGTTGCCCTTCAATGCCTCGGCGTTATACAAGCCGCGGATAAAGACCATCCGATCCTTGAAGCCATTCAGCGGATGCAGCACCTTGCCGAGTTCCATCTGTGAGCCGCTGTCCTTCGCCCACCACTCATGCGAGTGATATCCGCAACCAGAAAACAATATTGCCATCCGAGTCGGCGGCTCGTTCAGTTTCGCAGCATCTTTCGCATCATCACCGAAAGCGCGAACCGACTCCATCCACGGCAAGGCCATCGAAACGCCGAGACCTCGAAGCAAAGTTCGTCTGGAAAGTTGGTGGGTTGCCATGAGAGGTCTCCGAGTTGAGATCGTTTGTCAAATCGTTTCATCGTATTGGCGCAGGACATCGTCAAGACCGCTTCGAACACCTAGCCGCTCGTCCCAAGTTCGCAAGTAGTCTCTGTCAAGTTCACCCAGCGTAAACAGAATATCGTTCACGTCCAAGATATCGCGAGGACGATTGGCAAGTAGCTTGAGAAGCACAACATCTTCCGGAGTCGCCAGCCAAGCATTACCGTCGGGAGTTTCCACAAGCTGCCGACGCTTCAAAACCTCTTGCTGAAATGGCGTCTCTGCTAGAAACATGTCTACGTCCACGCCTTGACCCTGCAGGTAGCATCGGACTTTTACCAAAGGCATCTTGGCGACTGGGTCAACCCAACCAGTCTGATAACTGTCAGGGACGGAGTAGCCGCGTTTTTCAACGGCACCGAACAGTTCCGGCAACCGGTCGCGCGGTATCGCCAAGGTGAAATCGAGGTCAAACGTGGGACGCGGTATGCCGTAAGCTCGGACGGCGATCCCGCCAATGACGGCGTAGGTCAGTCCGAGCCCTTCCATGACGTCGGCCAAATCACGAAGTGTCAGGGCAACATCGTTCATCAAGATTCCCTAGTGCGGGCCAGCGCCGCAAGCATGCGCCGATTACGGTCGTCGTTCTGTCGCCGCAGCAATTCAAATTTGCGATCCACTTGTTCGGGTGTGCCAAGGAACAAGTACGGAGTGTTGTCGCGAGTCATCTCCAGCGTCAATTGGAGACGCTCACTGGGCGTCATGCGGCGGTAAGCTTCGAGTGTTTCGGGATGGAGCATGTGGTTATCTTCGCTTTTATTCTTCGCCGCTTAGTCGCTTCAACACCGCTTGCCAAACCTCGGTCACGCCAAGTTGTTCCACGAACTGTGTTATGTATTCGTGATCGGCATCGTCACGGAGGCGGAGGATTCCCGCGATATCCCGCAAGTGCTTTTCGGAACCGCCTTCGCGATAGTACACCATTTTTCCCAGAATCACGTCTTCGGGGCTAGCGAGATAGCCACAGCGATCTGGCAGAATCTGGACGTTTCGCCGGCGAGCAAGCTGATTGCGGTCCCACTCGTCGGTGCCGCTCAACATGAAGTCGATCTTGTTTCCCGAAGTTGGATGGATCACGTTGAATTGACCGCGGCGAACGACCGCTTGCTGAACGGCGGGTTGGCTGACGTAAAACTCCGGATCAGGAAAGCTCTCGCAAAACTCGGCGACGTGGTCGTCCCGTAAATCGACAACGATGTCGATGTCCTGCGTGAAGCGAGGCTCGCCATAGGCACCGCTCGCGAACGAACCAACGACTGCATAAGTCACGTTCATCGTCTCCAACTTTTCAAGCGCATAGCGAAGCAGGTTACTCTGTTCCACCAAGCAACCTCCGCCGCACTTCGGCTTCAACCTGTTCGTCATCCCAACTCGGATACTGATCGCGAACACCACCTTCAACTAAACCACGTGCAGTTCGATGTGCCGCACTGATCATCTCGACTCGCTCGGCCGGCGTTTTTTTGCGTAATACTTCAACCATCGCGTCGTCGAGCACTTCGATCTGACCGGCATCCAAACGCCACTTCATCGTCATGGTTCCTTGACTTCGTCAGATAGAAAAAAAGACCAATCGCCGGACAAATCGCGTTCTGCTCCCCAACTCGTGAAACGACGCAGGAACGTGAGTCCGGCCATTCCGTCAACGTCTGGCGGCAACGCAAGCTCAGTGATGTCGGCGGCAATTGCAATCAGCACTTCGTCGAATGCGAGCCCTGGAACTCGGCATTGCACGACGACTCGTGTCTGTGCACCTGACAATGCTCCCGCTGCATTAGCTTGATCGACATACCCATGTGCCATTGGCTCAAGGTGCGCTGCCAGAACAAGTGCACTCTCACCGGTGAAACCCGAATCAACGAGGAGCCGGTTGCTCGAAACGCTTCCGTCAGGAGCCACCAACTCCATGTTAATGACATCGCATCCCGGCAAGCTTTGAAACCGCACAATTGGCATGAAACCACTTCTACCTATCGAATGACGTCCACCGCTGGCGCTGTGACCGTGACCAGCATGCCTCGATCAGGAGTTGAATCGACAGTGCGGAGTGCCTTCAGTGCTTCCGCCATGTTCTCCTTGACAGCGATCACTTTCCCATCCAGCAACGCGACACACTGGCCATTTTGGAACCGTTGATCGCCCAACTTGAAGTCCCTGCGGATCTGTTCCGCGGCCTGCTGGTTGAGTTCGTATTCGCTCATCGCTGACTCCTTGAGATTGGTTGGCGTCAATCATCTCGTCCCCGAACCTTGCGGAATTGATCGCTCACTACAATCGCTTCGACGGCGACGCTGAAGCGGTAGTCGTTCTCGCCAAGGTCTTTCATCATTCTATCAATTAACGGCCGGTCGGAGAGCTGCACTTCGCGGCCCAGCGAATAGCCGAGCAGTTTGCGGCAGAACTGGCGGACGACGTCAGCTCGACGTTCCGTCATCAGGTAATCACGCAAGCCGTCGATGCCATCGACTGTCTTGCCGTCGAACAGCTTCGTTTTGGTATCCACTGCCTGCGGACGAAGCCGGCCAACGGTATCGTATTGCTCCAGCGCGAAGCCGTACGAGTCGATTTTCGCGTGGCACTTGGCACACGCGGGGACGGAGCTGTGTTTCTCAATCAACTGACGCGCGGTCAGGCCTTGCGGCGGCTCGTCGGGTATTTCCGGCACGTTGGCCGGAGGTCGGGGAAGCCGCTCGCCGAGCAGCGTTTCGTAAATCCAGTTGCCTCGCAGGATGGGACTGGTGCGCGAGGCGCCGGATTGGCTCGCCAGGACCGTTGCCATCCCGAGAAGGCCGCTGCGGCCGTTGCTTCGCACACCATCGACTCGACGCCATTCGCTTCCGCTCACGCCGTCGATGCCGTAATGTTTGGCAAGCGCTTCGTTGAGGAACGTGTGATCGGCGTTCAACAACCCGAGAATCGAACCATCGTTACGGAACATGTCTTCGAAGAAGCGGACGGTCTCTTCATACATGTCGGCGCGGAGCGCCGCGAAGTCAGGATAAAGCTTCTCGTTCTTCTCAACGTCGTGATCGAAGTCGCGAAGGTGCAGCCATTGGCAAGCAAATTGAATGGCGAGCCGTCGCGTGCGCGGGTCCTTCAGCATGCGGCGTGTTTGCGAGAGGAGTTCTTCGTTTAACCGCAAGCCGGAGGCGTGCGCTTTGCCGTTCGTCTCGCCACCGAGCGCACGCCTCCGGCTTGCGGTTAGACGACCCTCACGAGCGGCCCGCGCTAACTCCGCATCCGGCATCGACGACCAAAGGAAATAGCTGAGGCGGTTGGCAAGTTCAGTGCCGGTTACCGCCGCGGGCGTTCGGACCGGCGAAGGTTTTTCTCGCCGGTAAAGGAAGGCGGGCGATGCCAACACGCGAGCCATTGTCAGGCGGATTGCGTCTTCATGCGGGAGTTCGGCTTCACGCAACGATTGATAGAGGCCAGGCACCGACTGCTTCTCCGCATCAGTCAGCTCTCGCCGCCAGGCACGATCGGCGAATTCCAGCAAGGCTCTCACATGAGCCGGCTCGGTTTCGATCAACCGTTTACGAAACGCCTCTGCGCGGTCATCGACTGACTTCACGAGCGGGTCCCACACCTTGACGAGATCCGGCCGATCTTGCGTTGCGAACTCGCGAATCTGCTCGAACGCGACTTGATACTTGAGTGGCTCTTGAGCCACGTAGAACAACTCGTCCCACAACCGATCAAGCTCGGCGATTTGTTCTTCGTCCAACATCAGCCGTTGCAGCGCATCGTCTTGCCGGTAGAATAACGTTAGCGTGACGACTTCATCGACAGGCACGATCCATGCGTAACATAATGCCGGTGGAAAAAGGTTGCGGAACGCAGCAAACGAAGACTCGACTCGCTGGCGTGCTTCGCTGCCTTCGGTGACCACCACGGGACTCGACAACGCGAGGGCGTCGGGCTCTATCTTGTTAGTCGCAACTTCCAGTTTCACGCTCCCCTCGCGACCCTCTTTCGTGTCCAAGCGGCCTGTCGCGACCAGCGTCCTGCCCTCGGCCAGCTTCGCCGGGATGCGAAACTCGACGACCGATGGTGCCTGGACGATGAGATCGGACGGCTTCATCGCGTGCCCAAGCGGATGCTTGCCGAAACGCTCGTCGGCTTCGACGTCGGCCAGCAGGGCATCGAGATTGTGCGGCGCCATCGCCAAATTCATGAGTTGCTCATAGAGGATGCCATCGGGCGAGTTTCTGTCGGCCGGAGCTTCCGCAGTGGCCAGCTCTTGTACTTGCCGAGCCAACTCGGCACGCTTGGCATCTTCGCGTTCATCCTGCCAGCGAGCCAGCAGCGATCCCGCCGGAACCGAGACCAGCGCGCCGCTCTCCTGATTGACCGATTTCATTTCGCCTTTGTAGAAGTGCCAAGTTTTCTCGTTGCCGTGACTGTCCGGATGCGGGTTGCCAGCGAGAATGTCAACGGAGACATCTTTCGCCAGATCCCAGGTCCGTTTCTCGCCGTTCAATTCCGTGATGACGAGATTGATCTCGGTTAGATCGCAGGCATGGCCACCATTTCGCGGACCGAGAACGAACGAAACAAGCTCGCCGCGCCTGACCGAGATCTTCGCCGGCGGCATCTTCGCCGAGCCGCCCGTCGGAAACTCGCCCTGCCACAGATTGCCGATCTTGCGACTCGCGCGATGCTGGACGAACCACTCCTGCCCGTTGCCGCATTCGGGATGAGCGTCGGAGAGGCGGGCCTCGACTTGCACCAGCCCCGTGATCGGGCTTTGCCAACCAGCCGCGACGAACAGCGTGGGAGACGGATGGGCTTGGATCGAGTGCGGGCGAGAGATGCCGGGAATGCGAACTTGTTGATCGGACGAGTTGGCGGTGACGATCGGCGTGGCACTCGTTCCCCAAGATCTGATGAAGTTGTAGGTGCCGTGGGTCTCTGTCTTTTTGAAGTGCCCCGAGACAATCACCGGCCCTGCTTCGCTGATCGCCAGATAGTCGAGCCACACGTTGAGAGCATTGACATCCAGCCCGTGCTTGGTCGCCAACGCTCTTAACTGCTCTTCCGACTCTGTTGGCTTTTCAACGAACTCGGTCACAGCAGCGAGGTACTCGGTCGTCTTCGTCAGAGCTTCGCGTTGCAGTTGCCGGATCCGTTTCTGCAACCCGGCGAGGTCGCGCAACGCGATGTCCGAACCGTTCTCCATCGTGAGCCGCGGGTTCTCCCAGACCACGTAATCGTGCTCGCGGCCGTCTCCCGCATCGGAAGCGATCAGAAAGACGGAGACATCGTCGGTCGTGCCTTGCGGCAGTTTCAGATTGACGGCGTGGCTCGAAGCGAGTGGAGTGACCGGCTCCATCCAGATCTTGGGTTGGCCTTCGCGACCAATGTGGCCAATGGAGTTGTACTTCCAGAGAACCTTTTGAGACTCCGCGATGTCGGCGGCAAGCTTCGGCGCGTCTTCTGGTTTTGCGACGATCCACTTGCGACGCAGCTCGTCCATTAAGGGAGAGTCGCTGTTCGCTCCGCGAACATTGCGTCCGTTCTTTTCGCGGAGCGAAAAGCGACTATCGGCGGACAACGCTTGCCAGACGGAGGACAGGTACTTCATGTTGAGCGACCGCTCGTCCGCAACCGCGTCTACCGTCGTCTTGCCGGACGCGAGCGCATCACGCTCTTGCAGCGTCGCCGCAAGATACTTCTCCAGTGGCAGGACGCCGCCTTGATTGGTGTCGAACTTGATTCCTTGCAGGTTAACCGCCTGCCCGCCGCCATCCTCGGTGAACTCGCGGTAGAACGCCTGAATGCGAGCCATCAACTCGTCGGTGCGGTCGCGAGTGGTGACGTGAGGCGAGAAGCGAATTCCGTCGGGAAGTAAGACCACATGGTTGGCGACAGTCTTCGCGGCATCGAGGTACTTCTGCACGAGCGACGGCGACATGGCTTGCGCGCTCCCTGCATTCGTGAAGCCCTCACCCGCCGCCCCATCGATCGGGAACTCGCGAGTCGGATTCAGCGAATCGATGCCGGTTAGATCGCGCACGGTGTAGTTGTACTCGGCGTTATTCAGCCGCCGCAGAATGACCGGACCTGGATCGCCAGCGTTAGCGAGTGCTTCGGCGTTGAGATACGACTCGACCCAGGATCGCAGTTGCTTTCGCTGTCCATCGTTCGGCTGCTTGCTATCCTCCGGCGGCATCTCGCCGTTATCGAGCATCTCCGCCACCTTCTGCCACGCCTTCGGATCGCGCCGCACATCCGCAAACGCGGTGAAACGTTCGAGGTCGAGTTCACCTTCCTGCTTCTTGGTTGAATGGCAATCGAGGCAAAACTGTTTGAGGATCGGGTGGATCTGTTTAGCGTATTCGTTCTGCAGGCGTTTGACCGAAGCATTCTCTTGACCGAAGGCGATCGTGCCGAAGCACAAGACAAGAGACATGAAAGCCAAAGTAGTTCGGAATATCGCAATGGATGCCCGGGTCCGCGCACTCATCAGCCGCAGAGCGGCGGCAGCGAATAGCCTGGGGCGTAAGCCCCAGGTAGAGCCAGCAACAACACCCATGAGCCCCGAAGGGGCGACACACGCCGCAGCTTGGCGAGCCTGTGCCGCCCCTTCGGGGCTTCGAGCCATGATGAGCATGCTGTCCTGGGGCTTACGCCCCCGGCTATTTGCTGTCGTCCCTACGAGACTGTTTCGATTGTTTCGTGACGTTTTCATTTGCTCAAACCCGTACCTTGTGGCTTTCAATGTGTTGCCGAAGTTCATCGCACGCCATTGCAAGTTCGCCGTCTCGCAATGCATCGATCAACCGCTGATGACTCTCGACGCCGGATGCCCACTCGGCCTGCTTCATGCTCTCACGGAATCGTCGAAAGAAGAGACCCAGCAGATCATTGAACGCAACCAGCGGCTTCAGCCCACTCGCATCGAGCAACTCACGATGGAAGGCAATATCTAGTTCGATCCATGTCTCGATCTGCGTCGCGGCGCGCAGTTGATCGTTCAAGTCGCAAAGCCGCTCATAGATCTCAGGATGTTCAGCGATCCGCTTCGCCGCGTGCGGCAAGCCGCCCGTTTCGATGACGATACGTGTTTCGATCAGTTGCTCCGGGGGATAATCGTTGATCGCGAGATGAAATCCGAGGAATTCACTCACGCGATGCATGTTGACTTGTCCGACTTCCAATCGTCGCCGATTCATGCGCCAGAGGAACTTGTTGTCGGGGTCGATAGCAAGATGCCGTTCGGTCGCGAAGCGGCTGCTCATCTGATAAGTGCTTGACGTCATAATCAGACGATGCATCTCCTTGATGCTCCAGCCATGCTCGACCAACTTAATGGCCAGCCAATCGAGTAACGCCGGGTGTGTCGGCGGCAGCCCCATGTTGCCAAAGTCATTGGGTGTGCCGATGATCCCGCGCCCGAAATGCCATTGCCACAATCGATTCACCATCACGCGAGCCGTCAGCGGATGGTTGGGCTCGGTCAGCCACAACGCGAGTTCCTGACGAGATCCGAACGGGCCTGGAATCTCCTTTGCCCGATTCATTTGCGTCGCCAGTTTGGCAGGAAGCGCGGGACCGACCTTGTGCTTCTGCCGATACAACTCGCCTCGTTCCAGAAGATGAACCGGCTTTACCAACTCAGGTCGCTCGTGGCCGAGCACCGTCACCGTCGGAATTTGAGCCAGCGGATCGTACACGGAGTTCGGGACGGAGATGTTCTTTTCGGGCAACTCCATCACAGTCTGCACGATGCGATCGCGGATCTGTTGTTCTTCGGACTTCTCGGTATCGGTTAGCTCGCGGCCACCTGTCCGTTTCTTAAACAGCTTATAGGCTTCGCGAGCCTCGTGCGCGGCGGTGAGACGCGGGTAAACGTAGTACCAGCCTTGCACCTCCATCGGCGTCATGATCGGCACATGAACTTCGACACTGCTTGTGAAGACCGCCTGCATTGCGTAATAGTCTTCTTGCGAAAGCGGATCGGTCTTGTGGTCGTGACAACGCGCGCATTGCAACGTCAAACCCATGAACACGGAAGCTGTCGTATCGACCCAGTCGGTAAGCGTTTCGTAGTGCCGCCGCCGCGCGTCGAGCGAGGATTCAGATACTCGCGGCGGGAAGCCATAAAAGCCGGTGCCGATACGGGCTTCGAGATGTCGTAACTTTTCGGGAGGAGCGAGATAGACGCGTTTCGGATCGAGATCGAGATTGTCAGGCCAGATCTCGTCGCCGGCGATCTGTTCTTGGACGAAGATGTTGTAGGGCTTGTCCTTGTTGAACGAATTGACGACATAGTCGCGGTATCGCCACGCATTCGGATACGAATCGTCTCCTTCGAATCCCGCCGAGTCGGCATACCTGGCCACGTCGAGCCAATGCCGGCCCCAACGTTCGCCATATTGTTTCGACTCGAGCAACTCATTGATCAGGATGAGCCACGCTTCAGGGGATTCGTCGTTGACGAACTTGTCAACTTGTTCGGGCGTTGGCGGCAAGCCGATCAGATCGAAGTAAGCTCGCCGCACGAGCGTGCGTTTGTCGGCGAGCGGAGCGGGTTCGAGATCCCTCTCGGCCAGTTGTGACAAGACAAAGGCGTCGATCGGGTTGCGAACACGATCGCCGTGCTGCAGATCATCCTTTGCTGGCGGCTCGTGTCGAACTGGCTTGTTGAATGCCCAGAATTCACCGTCGGCTGCAAACACGATCGTGCCGTAAGCGACTACGAAAGGAATGACGACGAGTCTCAGTGCAGCCTTCATCTGCAAACACCTTGGTGCAATCGAGTGTCGAACAGAAGGTAGCTTACCCCAACGACTCACGGAACGCACTCTTAA
>PBSM01000064.1 GCA_002726245.1 Planctomycetaceae bacterium
CCGCCAACATTGCCGCCTTGCCTTTCGTTCGCAGGCTCACGAAACGCAAGGCGGCAATGTCAAACAGTTGAAAGTACAGAAAGAAAGTTACACCACCGATTGCAAACGCGAGGACCATGCTTATGGGTTGTGGGGGCGTACTGCGCGTTCGATACATCGTCACCGCTCCTATTAAGTTCTCAAACTGAAAACGCGAACGAGAAAGGGGACTGCTCCGTGCCCGCCAAGGCCCGAAATGTCCGTCAACGGTAATGGCACGGTGCCTGTCCCCTTTCCTCGCGGGCCACGTCGAACCCCGCTGGTCCGTCGTGAAAATGGGACAGGCACCAAGGCAGCGAACCAATTGTTTTCTGGTGGTAAGTCGATCGCGCTGCTTTGGAGCCAGTCCCATTTTCACGACTCCCTTTTCAGTTTGAGTTAAGTTGATCGTTGCCCTCGAGTAGCGTGGGTGCTCGAATTGACTGCTTAGCTGGGCGGTATCGTTAGTATCGCCAGCCTTTCAGAATTCTAACACGCCCGCGATTTGTCGTAACAGCTTTCTCACGACCCAAGGCCCACCCGTTTTGCGAGAGTCCAAGCCATGACCCTTTTCAAAAAGGCTTTGCGAGGTTGGGATGAGAGCGATTTGTCGCCTATAATGGAACGTCGTCCATTCGTCGAGGAGATGCGCAGGTGATTCCACGAGTTTGCCTTACTGTGTGCTTTGCCAGCCTGTGCTGTTTGGTCGGGCCGATTGATGCCCGGGCTGCGGATTCCGACACCGACCGTGTTCGCTTCTTTGAGTCGAAGGTTCGCCCCCTGTTCGTCGAGCACTGCTACGAGTGTCACGGGCCGAAGAAGCAAGAGTCTGATCTGCGCCTCGATACTGTGGATGGAATCCTGGAAGGCGGTGCATCTGGACCGGCAGTCGTGCCGAATGAGCCTGAGGAAAGCTTGATTCTCGTCGCACTCAGTTATCGCGACGACGACTTGCAGATGCCGCCAGACGGCAAGCTTCCCGATCAGACGATCGCGGAGATTCGTCGCTGGATCGAGGAAGGTGCGGTAATGCCCGACGGTGGCAGTCCTAAACCGCGACGAGGCAAGATCGATCTCGAGAAGGCTCGCCAGTTCTGGGCCTTTCAGCCACCGGTTGCGAGCGGACTTCCGGAGGTCAGCGAGCCGGCGTGGGCTTCGTCCCCGATCGACTACTTCATCCTGGCCCAACTGGAAGCGAAAGGGATCGCGCCGGCACGGCGAGCAGATAAGCGTACACTGATTCGTCGCGTGACTTTTGACTTGATCGGTCTTCCCCCGACTCCTGAGGAGATTGATGCGTTCCTGAGGGACGAATCGCCCGACGCGTTCGCGACGGTTGTCGATCGATTGCTGAACTCGGTTCGCTATGGTGAACGTTGGGCGCGGCATTGGCTCGACGTCGCTCGCTATGCGGATTCGAATGGCCTCGACGAGAACATCGCGCATGGCAACGCCTGGCGTTATCGCGATTATGTCATTGCAGCCATGAATCAAGACAAGCCGTTTGATCAATTCGTCATCGAACAGATCGCTGGCGACCTGTTGCCGGGCGACGGTGAGCAGGCGCGCCACGAACGGCTAATCGCCACCGGCTTCCTTTCGCTGGGGCCGAAAGTACTGGCTGAAGGCGACCAAGCGAAACTGCAGATGGACATCATCGATGAACAGATTGATACACTTGGTCGAGCTATCGTTGGATTGACGTTCGGTTGTGCCCGTTGTCACGACCACAAGTTCGATCCGGTCAGCATGGACGACTACTATCGACTGGCGGGTATCTTCAAAAGTACGAAGACGATGGAATCGTTCAAGCGGATCGCTCGTTGGAACGAAAACTCGATCGCCACGGCTGCCGACATCAAACGGAAGGAAACCGTTGATACTCACGTCGCCGAACACAAAGCTGCCATCAAGGTTCTGGCCGACAAGGCCAACGCGCAGTTGAAAGCGGGCTTGGCAGAAGGAGAGAAGCTGCCGAAGGATGCCGAGTCCAAGTTTCCACAAGAAGTGCAAACGGAGTTGAAGCAACTTCGCGAAGCGCTCGCCGAACTTGAAAAAGAGTTGCCGGGCCTGACACCGACATCGATGGGCGTCGTTGACGATAAGCCGCAGAACGTCCAGGTGCATCTGCGAGGTAGCCACTTGTCGCTTGGTAAGCAGGTCGATCGCGGCGTCGTCGAAGTCTTGGCTTTCGACGGGCAACCGGTCATCGGCGACAAGACCAGCGGACGGTTGGAGTTGGCGCATTGGCTCGTCCGTCCGGAGCAGCCACTCACAAGCCGAGTCATCGTGAACCGCGTGTGGCGGTGGCATTTTGGCCGCGGACTTGTGGAATCGACTGACAACTTCGGCGAACTCGGCGATCGGCCGATCAATCAACCGTTGCTCGACTGGCTGGCGAACCGCCTTGTTCAGGCGGGCTGGTCGTTGAAGGAACTTCATCGGACGATCGTTCTGTCCAGCACCTACCAGATGCCCGCCGTGGACAATCCGATCGCGGCTACGCTCGATCCGGAAAATCGTTTGCACTGGCGGGCCAATATCCGCCGGCTGGAAGCGGAAGCGATACGTGATTCGTTACTTGCAGTCGCCGGCTCGTTTGACAGTTCGATGGGTGGATCGATGTTGCACGTTGCGAATCGGGCGTTCCTCTTCGATCACACCTCGAAGGATGAAACGAGCTACGACACTCGCCGGCGATCGATCTATCTCCCCGTGATACGCAACAACCTCGCCGATTTTTTCTCCCTCTTTGACTATTCCGACGCCAGCGTCCCCAACGGCAACCGCGCCACATCCACGATCGCCCCACAAGCCTTGTTCATGATGAACAGCGATTTGCTGGTAGACTGTTCGGTGGAACTGGCGAATCGATTGGTTAGCGCGTCTCCAGATCGGACCACGCGAATCCGCCGGCTCTACGAACTGGCTTACGGACGCGAGCCCATAGAAGCCGAGCTTGAGCAAGCTGGCGTCTTCTTGGAGGCGGTACGAGGAAAGATGAGGGGAGAAAAGATTGAAGAGGATGGTGTTGAATCGAGATGTCTGGAAGCACTTTGCCACGTTGTGCTGGCATCAAGTGAATTCCTGTACGTGCGTTGAAGGTGAAGCCGTAGAAGCATGGCAACAGGTTCATTATTAATCGACGGCGGTGTGCGAGTGCCGACGGACATCTACGACCTGGAGGGCTTCCGACGTTGGGCGCATTCGGATCAGTTTCCAGAGTCTGGCCGATTCAGTTATCTCAACGGGGAGGTGTTTGCAGACATGGCACCAGAAGAGTTGCAAACGCACAATAAGCTAAAAGGTGTGGTGACGACGTACCTGACACTTTGGGCGGCTTCGCACGACATTGGGGAAGTCTTACCCGATGGTGCCTTAGTCGTGAACGAGCAGGCCGATGTATCAAACGAACCTGACGTGATGTTTGTTAGCTGGGAGAGCCTCGAAAACAGAACCGTTCGCTACGCGGAGGTGGTCGAGGGCAGCGAGCGATATGTCGAAGTCGTCGGTAGCCCGGATTTGGTTGTCGAGGTCGTCAGCAAGTCATCCACGTACAAGGACAACACGGCCTTGCCTCCACTCTACTATGCGGCCGGAGTTCGTGAGTATTGGCTAATCGACGCACGCGGCGGCGAAATCAGCTTCTTGCTGAAGCGGTGTGGTGACGATGATTGGATTGACGTTGAACCAGATCAGGATGGCTACCGAAATAGTGAAGTCTTGGGTGGTGCCTTTCTGTTAACTCGCGATTTGAATCGCGTAGGCGGATATCGCTATGAGCTACGATCCCGAGAAGTTTAGTTTGGCGAGCGGCTTCACGCGGCGCAAAATGCTGCAGAGCAGTGCGGCCGGATTCGGTTACGTCGCGCTGGCTGGCTTGCTTGGCGAAGAAGCGCGCGCTGCAGAGCAACAGGTGGCGAAGTCGCTCAACCCGCTCGCGCCGAAGCCTTCGCACATCGAGCCTCAAGTGAAACGCGTCATCTTTCTCTTCATGAAAGGTGGCCCCTCGCACTTGGACACATTCGATTACAAGCCGCGGTTGCAGAAAGATCACGGCAAGCCGCTCCCCTTCGACAAGCCGCGCGTTCAGTTCGCCGCGACAGGAAACCTGTTAGGTTCGCCGTGGCTATTCCGCAAGCGAGGGCAGAGTGGGATCGAAGTGAGCGACTTGTTTCCTAACGTCGCTCAGCACATCGATGACATCTGCTTGTTGAATTCGGTACATGGCACCAATGCTGCGCATGGCGGAGCGTCGCTGAAGCTGCATACCGGTAGCGACAACTTCGTGCGACCAAGTATGGGAGCGTGGGTGACGTATGGCTTGGGAACCGAGAACGATAATCTGCCCGGATTCGTCACGATCTGTCCGACGTTGGCTCATGGTGGCGTGAAGAACTGGGGTTCGGCGTTTCTGCCTGCGTACTGTCAGGGCGTCCCTTTGGGAGTTGCCAGCAAGCCTTCGTCGGACGCGCAGGTGAAGTACATCAAGAACGCCAAGTGGTCACGAGGTCTGCAGCGAATGCAGTTGGACTTGCTGAATCGTGTGAACCGTGCCCACCTGGATTCCGTTGGCCAGAACTCCGCCCTTGAAGCTCGTATTAACTCTTTTGAGCTAGCCTTCCGAATGCAATCCGAAGTGCCCGTCATTCAGGACATTTCCGGCGAAACGGAGGCAACAAAGAGGCTGTACGGTCTAGACGAGAAAGTCACCGAGGATTTTGGCCGACAATGCCTGATGGCTCGACGCTTCGCGGAACGCGGTGTCCGATTCATTCAAGTCACGCACAGCGACACGATGGTGCAATGGGACCAGCACGGCAACCTTCGCAAAGGCCACACGAAGAACGCGTTGGAAGTCGATCGCCCAATCGCGGGTTTGCTACAGGATCTGAAGCAGCGAGGCATGCTGCATGATACGATTTTGCTTTGGGGCGGCGAGTTTGGTCGAACACCAGTTGCTCAAGGAACTGATGACGGACGCGACCACAACCCGGAAGGCTTTACGATGTGGATGGCCGGCGGAGGTGTGAAAGGCGGCTTCAAGTATGGAGCGACCGACGAGTACGGTTATTACGCCGTCGAGAACAAGATGCATGTGCATGACATGCACGCTACGTTGCTACATCTGTTGGGCCTCGACCATGAACGCCTGACATATCGTTATGCGGGGCGTGACTTCCGGCTAACGGACATCTCCGGCAAGGCTCACACTGGCATCTTGGCGTGAGCAAGTAGAGGTCAACCCTTCACAGATCGCCCGAGCAGGCTAGTGGCACGTTTGTCGCCGTTGCCGAAGTCTCAGTGTCATCTACATGGAGAACTGAAATGCATTCAATGTGTCTTTTGATTGCCGCCGTGGGGCTGGGGCTTGAGCGCCCTGACGTCGAGTTTCAGGTGTTCCAGTTCCCAGCCGATCAGATTCCTCGCATTGACGGCGACTCCGTGGACTGGGCGATCGTTCCTGATTCGTATGCCATCGGAATGGAACAATTGCGAGAGACGGTGACTGGCATCGGCGACAAGCACGATGCCAAGAATCTCGATGTGAGCGTGAAGGTCGGTTGGGTAAAAGGGCTGAACCAGCTTTACTTTCTCTACGAAGCTCAAGACGACTATTGGGACTTCGCCCGCGGCGATCTGCACAACGACATCTTCGAGGTGGTGATCGATGGCGATCTGTCGGGTGGACCGCTGATTCGCCAGATGCATCCGAATGAGAAGCTGCGCGATAAACTTGACACGCACTTTCTATTTCACGGCGTCCATGCGCAGAACTACCACATCTTCACGCCCGCTGAAGGCAAGGACTGGACAATGGTGTGGGGCGCGCAACCTTGGATCAAAGACTTGCCCTACGCCAACGCAGCTTACAAATACAACTTCAAGCATGGCGAGAGCGGAAAGCTCGTACTGGAGTTCTTTGTGACGCCGTTCGACTATGCTCCGCCGGACAAATCACGAGCGCTTCCGTCCAAGCTGCTGGAAGACAAAGTGATCGGCATGTCGTGGGCCGTTCTGGACTATGACGACGAAAAGGCCGAGCGATACGCTGGGTTCTGGAACTTGTCGCACAAGACGACGATGTATGGCGACGCGTCGGATCTGGTCGCCTTCCGACTAATGCCAATCGAGAAACATCTCCGCAAGCCCGTCGAGGCAGACTGGTCTTTCCAGATCGTCAGCCAGACTGATCGCGTTGTGGCCTTCCGCGATCGTTCGTACGGGAAGATCACTTCGTGGCGTTGGGATTTCGGTGATGACACGACCTCGAGCGAGCGTCATCCCACTCATCGGTACGAAGATCCAGGTGAGTTCATCGTGACTCTGTACGTCGAGGGGCCGGAAGGCAAGGCGCGTCGTGCGAAGATATGGGACGTGACGTTGCCGTAAACAACTCACAGGTGTTCATCGACGAACTACCAGGCCGATTCGGAACGTTTGTCCTGAGCGTTTGATGTCGCGAAGGCACCTAATGCGAGCGAGACGGTGATTATTAATGCAACTGGTTTCATAGCATCGCTTACTTTGCGGTAAGAGGAGCTTCGTAGCCTGCCCAGAGCCAACGCAATGACTCCGGCATGATTGCGCCGCCGTGCTTGCCGTTGTGACCTTCCGTGCCCATGACGAACTTGTAGTCGTACCCCGCGAACTTCAACGCAGCGGCCATCTGTCGATTCGCGAGTGGCCAGCTACCGTGCAGGTTTTCGAGATCGTTCTCGCCCTCTTGAAGAAAGACGCGGATTGGCTTCCGATCTGTTTGCGAATCAGCGCTGGATAAACATGCCCGCCCCGGATGTTCGTGAAGCTGCCGACATGGCTCAGCACCTTTCGGAAGGCGTCCGGCCGCACCCAGGCGACGGTCCAGGCGCAGATTCCACCACTGCTGATCCCGCAGATAGCACGTCCCTCCGGATCACTGGTCAGATTGTATTCCTTGCCGACGACGGGAAGGATCTCTTCGAGAAGGAACCTTGCGTAGAGATCGCCCAGCGAATCGAACTCGAAGCTGCGGTTGCGCCGGGGCTTGGCTTCAGGCTCGGAGGGCGGCACGACTCCCGGGTTGAGAAAGATCCCGATCGTGACTGGCATGTCGCCCTGATGAATCAAATTGTCGAAGACGACAGGAACACGAAACTGCCCTTTTTCGTTGACATAGTTACCACCGTCCTGGAAAACCATCACGCAGGCAGGTTTGGCCTCATCGTATTGCCGAGGGACATAAACTCAATAGTCGCGCACCGTGCCCGGGAAGACTTCGCTCTCTGTCCACTCGTGTTTGGTGACGGTTCCCTTAGGAACCTTCACTTTAAGGGAAGTTTTGAATTGCGCGCATAATTGGTATTAGCAAAAACGCTGCCCTCCGCGATGGTGTGATTGTTATGAGATCAC
>PBSM01000065.1 GCA_002726245.1 Planctomycetaceae bacterium
AGTGAGTCTCTCTGATTCTCTCGCCTCGCTCAACCCTCGAGACCACCAATTCGCTCAAACTCCGCCTCGCAAAATTCGCTGGACCAACACAGGAGTCCCTGAGCGAATGGTTATGGCTTGGCTCGGGCACGCCAACAGCGAAGTGATTCGGCACTACTATCACCTCCACGATGAGGACGCGCAGCGCCGGATGAACAGCTTGGACTTTCTCGGTGGAACTAGCGGACGGTCCGCTGGTCAGGCCGAGGGAAATGTTGAGAAGGAGGACGTCGAGCCGCCCACTACTGAGAAGAGTGATGACGTTGACGACCGTGATTGACACAGTCTTGACACAGTTAACTGTGTCAATCAAAAACGCCTCCGCAAGTCGTTGGTATTCAACACGTTGCGAAGGCGGGTTCTTCCAAGCGGAGGGCAAGGGATTCGAACCCTCAACCCCTTGCGGGGCGCCGCATTTCGAATGCGGTTGCTAACCATTCGCGTACCCTCCGGCTGCTTCTATGTGTACTCCGAGTGGCGTTTTCCGACAAGGTGTCGCCTCAGGCAGAGCTGCTGCATTCGGAAGCAACGGACGAACCGAACAAACTCGCACATCGCGGCGAGCCTGTTCGCTAGAACCGGTCTATCCATATCGAACTCGGCGTCTGCCGGTGCGCTCGTACCAAGCAGGACCGTCGCGCTCGATTTGCCGAATTGAGCGGATGATGGTCGTGTAGCCCCGCCAACGCTTTGTGTACCACACGCCTAGTCACGCGGACGATACTTTGTCTGTGGTATTGGTATTGGCTTTCTGTGTACTAAGGGTGAAACATGGCAAAGAGCTATCGAGTAGTGACGCGCGGAGCTGATGGATCGGTTCGGATTCGTGATTATGACAAACAAGAACCTCTACTGAAGATGCACAGCCAGATCGGCATCGAAGACAGCAGCACCGATCTTTCACTGCGTGGCCAGCCCGTGTTTCGCGGCTTGATCGGTCCGATGCCCGACGGCAAGGGCGTTGTGCGATACGAATCACCCGAAGTCTTTGAGTCTCTGACCAAGGACTGGGCCACGCAAAAGACGCCTCGCCGGACGCGACGTCGGCGTCCCGCGCAAGCCGACGCTAACACGGAGCCTACTTCGTAACGGAAACACATCCTGCTCTCTCGGTGTTTCGGAGAGGGTGAGGTTCCTGTTCGAGTTCGCAGCTCGGCGAGAACCTTGCCCTCTTTTCGTGTTTCTTGTGTCACACGTCCGTCTTACGACTTAGATAGTACCGTCACTGGCCAGCGGCTGATCGCTACAATTCGTTCGGCATCTGCTTGCGATGGAACGAAGACAAACGCTTCATCGTTTGACAACGATGCTAAGTCAACATTCCCGACGTGGCGCCACTCTCGCTCCAAGCTCCAGTCAACGCCAAGTCGGCCACTGTCATTCTGAAAGAACGGACGATCCACTTCAGGAAGCGTCTCCCAAAGAGATTCGTCGCCGTATTGGACCGGCTCGGCGCCGCAACTTGAGAGGCACTCTCGTCGGATGCAGAGCCCGTACGGTTCAAAGTCCCATCGTCCAAGATGACTGCGGTAGGTCCGCATCTTCGGCAAGTCGATCAGCGGCACGGCAGTAAAACTGACGACGGAGGTGTCGCCGCGCACGAGCTGGTTGGTCGCAAGCAACTGCTGAGTTGACAGAATTCTCTCGAGCGTCGCTTGAGCCGAATGATCGACTGCATCACCGGCCAACAAGCCATCCATGAACTGCTGTTCCGTTTCGTCGGGCCACACGCCGATCTGATCGCGAGTGCAATGCGTCAAGAATTGCCAGTTGTCCGCAAGCGGCAGCGGCATGATTGCAGCATGTGCTGGAGCACCCTTTGCCGGAAGCGACTCCTCCGTGTCGCGCGGCGTCTCGAGAACGATCCAGCCGACTGCGCCGCGATCGAGCAATTCGTCAGCGACGCTCTGCTCCACGAGCTTGTCACCCAACGCGACGAACACGCTGCCAGCCGGCGTCACTCAATCTCGCCCGTATCAACACATCAAGTTGTCCGGCGGGACGTATGTGAAACACGAGCACGTGATCCGAGAGAGCTAACACGGAGCGATCTCTTAGCGGAAACGCATCGAGCGGACCAACCCGTGTCGCGGGAAGCAGCTCAGGCGAGATGTACACGCGATGAACATTCCCCTGGTCGGTGTCCAAGCTCTGTAGATGTCGTAGCCAAGTAACGACACTCGTCCGAGCGCTGGGAGGGACCAATGAGAAGACGGGCACATCGAACAACTTCGCGGCCCGTTCGACGAACCGTGCGGTCGTCGTTGACTCGGCCGTCAAGAGCGTCTCGTGCTGAACGTCGATCTTGGAGCATGCAGCCCGAAACATCTTGAACCATGCCTGTTGCGTATCAAGCCGTCGGCCGAGCCGCGAGCTTGCGAGGCCGACGAGGCGCTGCCCCGGAAAGCTACGCGGCGAGAACAACAATCGCGGCCCGAGCCACTCACAGATAGCTGGTCGGCGTGAGCCAAGCAGCTCCAGAGTGGCACCTTGGGCGATCAACTCCTTGAGCCAGCGGCGGAACTCCTCGGAACTGCTCTGGCACGTCTGACCAGATGCAGTGTCCGTGGCGTACGAGATTGCTGAGAGGAAATTCGGCGAAGCCGGAACATCGAGAGCCGCGTCCGCTGGAAGCCATTCGGCTTCGGTGAGTGCTTGAACAAGCAATCGATCGAGCACTGCCGACATTGTTCTTCGAGCCCCTCTTCCACCGCCTAGCAGGACCGTCGAAGACCGCCTGAAGGCGGGACTCCGACGAGATCAGTCCCACCACCAAACGCTGGCGGGCAGCTTCGGCATTCCCTGATCACGATTACCGCTCAAGAGACCGTATTCATCACGTTTGAGGTTGGCGGAACGGACGAGTTGCTTCGCGTCGTAGGAAACGCCGCCACTCACGCCGACGATGATATGCTTACGGTTAATGACGCGATGGTTCATGACCGTTTCAACTTGCTTGGGTGCAGTGCCGAAACGCGGTCGGTAACGTTCAGCGTCGAGATAGTGAAGGAAATGAGAATCGAGTTGCCCGTGCAAATCTTGCGAGCGAACGATCGCGGCGACGAGAGCCAGATCGAAGACATTTCGCAATTCCGCATAGATCGGATACTTGGTCGCCAGATCGCCGAAGTGCTCCGTGAAGCTGTGGGCGAATTCACTGTTCAACAGGCTCGAACTGCTGGTATGCACGCGTTCGCCGCGCTCGGTGAGCATTTCGTTCTCGCTCAGGACTTTCACACCGGGCCCGCGCAACTCAAAAGCGTCGCCGCTCTTGGTCGTTCGCACAGCATCGTAGTTCAACGTGAACCACCAACGCAGAACGTCCATCGGCGGTGGTGATCCACCCTCTGGCACTTTGACACTGTCCAAGTAACTCGTCACACCCTTCGTGCCTTCTTCGAGGCCCATGCCGACCAGCTTCATTCGGTAGTCCGCCTCGACCAGAACGCGTCCCGCGTGGGTTCTCGGGTCGATGCCGAAGACCGAGACATCTTGCTTGCCAAGCCGGTCGCGAAGGCCTTTCAACCAAGCGTCGCGTTGATGCGGCTTCAGAGGCGTCTTCGCGGACTCACTCAGGTAACTCTTCACCGTGGCAAGGTTCTCCTGCCGCGGCGTGATTGCACATCCGAAGACACTTTCTTTCGAGAAAGCATTGCGAAGCACAACGACGAAGTCGTCGAGTTGCAGGACTGGCGCACCGGAATCCGGAACGATCGCACAACCTTCGTGATCGATCGACCAATCACCTGCCGGACCAGCCAACACGATGTCGCGGGTCTCGGGGTAGAGGAAGATATACTTGACACGTCGAAGGCCAGCCAGGTTCTGCATCACGGCGGTCGGGCGTTTGCCCTCCGCGTGCAACCGTTGCAACTGTCGCTCAAGTCGAGTCAGCGACACTTTCCGCAGCGCCGACGACCGGCGGACGTTCGCGTGTTTACCGGCTTTGCTTGCAGACGAGTCTCGCAATACGCCAAGTGTCTCTGTAGTACTGCCTGGCTCTAGCGCAAGTCGCCTCATCAAGCCCGATGCATCGACGAGGACGCCGGTCGGAAACGGCTCGATCGCACCCGGTCCACCGACTTCGTCCCAGCTATCCGGCGAGATCGTTGATGTAATGAGTTCCATCAGCGAATCGAAGTCAGCGAGCGCTGCGCCGCCTCGCGATGGCATACCGCCGATTGGCCGTTGCGACAGAGAATCAAACGCCTGTGTGCGGGCGTTGTCGTCGTAGATGGAACCGGCCGATTGGTACGACGCGCCTCGCATCCCAGCGCGAGCTTGCGCCGCTGCGAGTTGCTCTAACCAACGATCACGCTGGTTCCCTTGAACGCCATCGATCATCTGCCGCGCCGGACCGAACTCGCCAGCCGCGAGATAATCATTCAGCGAAGCGTCATGATTGCCTCGCTCCTGAGCATCGAGCCTCTGGCAGGAATCGATCCCACCACACGAGCAGAGTAAGACGCTGAACAATAGTGCAGGCGCAATGCCACCGAAACGAGAAGTCTGAGAGAACAACATGTGTGAGCCTCCTTGGCCTGTACGACCTCCGAGACCTTGACCCCTGGCACGCCTTTAGAGTCGCACATCCTACGGCAACATGCAAGCGGCAAATCTGGGCGCCAAGAAAAACAGAAAGCCCCGGCTACAAAGCGGGGCTTTCCTGTATGTCGTACGAATGGCTAACACTTAGCAGGCCATTCGATGATTGACATTCTTACTTCTGCGAAACGACACCCTTTTGGTGAGCGTCGCAGCTTCCTTTTTGGCAAGCGTCGCAGCCACCCTTTTGGGAAGCGCCGCAGCGGCCTTTCTGAGCTGCTCCGCAACCACCCTTGCCGCAGGAACGCGAAGCAAAGAGGCCGCTGAACAACGAAGCGCGATGGCATCCACCCTTTTGGGCGGCGCCGCAACCCTTCTGAGAAGCGCCACAGCCGCCCTTCTGAGCAGCGCCCTTCTGGTGCGTGCCGAGAAGACCACCCTTCTGAGCAGCACCGCATCCACCACTGCAAGCCTTTTGGGAAGCGTCACAGCCACCCTTCTGGCACGCGCCCTTGCCGCCCTTCTGCGTTGCACCACGGTGCCAACCGCTGAAGAGACCGCCCTTCTGGGCAGCGCCCTTACCGCCGCCCTTTTGGCAAGCGTCACAGCCGCCTTTTTGGGAGGCACCACAACCGCCCTTTTGAGCGGCACCGCAACCGCCCTTTTGAGCGGCACCGCAGCTACAACCATCTTTCTGTGCGGCACCGTTGCCGCCACCGAGCAGGACGCGATCGAGTAACTCGAAGGCGTCTGCGCTGGAGTGAGCCAAGCTGAAGAGGCTGGCTGCCACCAACGCGGGCAAAATCGTTCGATACTTCATTGGGAGGGCTCCTAAATCCGGGAAATCGCCAACCACTAACAACTCGCCTTCACCACAAGCCCCGCGCCCCGCTCATGTTTTGAATTGCGGCGGCATCAGACAGACCAATGGCTCACGGCCCAGCAACCGATTTGCTGTAATCTTGTTGTCGTCATCGTCTTCCGGTTCTTCGCGTCTTAACCACTCGTTGATCTTTACCTACATTTCCCATGGCCCCACTCACGATTACGAAGTCTGTACGGGTCGTATGAAGTGAGGATGCCAAGGGATGCTGACGAGAGCCCATCGAAACCACCAGCGCCGCCGCCCCTCCGACTCGAAAATGAACTATGGTTTCTATTGAAGCCGAGTCGTTCGATACATTCGCGGCTTCGACGAAACGATTCGTTTTGTGACAAGAATCAGTTCATTTCTACCTAGAAGGGGTAGGCAGATGAGCGAACTGACGGTAATGCGCGGATACGTGTATTCAAGTCTTGGGACCGACCTTGACTTGGGGGAATTGGTCGAATTGTTTGTGAGCGAGATTCCTGCGCGAGTCGCCAAGCTCGAAGAGGCTTGGGACTCTCGGGATTGGGACTCACTCGGCAGAGCAGCACACCAGCTAAAGGGTGCGGCCGGGAGCTATGGCTTTGAAGAGTTGACGCCATCGCTCCGGAAGCTTGATCATTCGGTCCGGATGGAGAAGCCGGAAGAGGAGATCGACGAAGCACTGGCCGAAGCAAGGGAGTTGTGCTCGCGCGTGCGGGCCAGCGGCCCGGAATAAGAGACGAAGCGAACTCGGCGAGTCCGGAGGCGCGAAGCCTCCGGGTATTTCGGCATCAGAGATGCCTGCGCTTCCGGTGTGCTACTTCGGTTGGCTAGACAATTCGATGTCCCACGCCGTGACGTTGTCGTGGGTGGAGACGACGAGCACGCCGGCGGTGATCGCGATCCCGGTGACTTCGCGCCCGTACGCGAAGTGATCCACGAGCTTGCCGTCTGCGCGTATGCAATGGATCGTTCCGTTAGCCGATGCGATGCACCAGAAACTGTCTTCGCCAATCGTGCCGCTCGTGACAAACTGAATGGGATTGCGGAAGGTTCCGGCTGGGAGCGGATAGCTCCAGACTTCGGATAGTGTCTCCGAGAGGCCAATCGCGACCAGATTGCCGGCCTGGCTATACGTCAGTCCGCAGTAATGCGATTCTGCTGCGTCGGCCCAGTTGGCCTCAAACAGGTGAAACAACCTCGCGTTGCTCAACCGCATAGCCGCGCCGTGCTTGCCGTCAGCACGAATCGGAAGCACGTCACCGCGCTCGCCCGTGACGAGCAAGCGTTCAGCAAACTCTTCCCCTCTTCCGACCGCCAGCGATAGAACGTTGGGCATCGAACGGTTGCTCCAGTTCCGCGAGCCATCTCGTCGCACACTCTGGACGCCGACTTCTTCCGCGAAGCCCAGCAGCAGCTCCAACTCACCATTCTGGTCGAGATCGCTTAACTGCAAGTCAAAGATGCCGGGGTGCTTTTGCTCGGCGGATGGATAACGTAGCTGCAATTGCCACTCGTCGTTGAGCCAGTACGCGAATCGACCCTGGATCGCACCGGCCAGAAACTCCCGCTCGCCCTCGCCGTTCAGCTGACTACGCAACATCGTGATGCCATCACCATCAAGCGGCAATTCGTGGCGCGCCAGTAGTTTGCCGTCGCCGCCTAGCTCGACAACGGTTTGACCGTCTTCGATCACAAGCACTCGAGGTCCACCGTCGTCAGCCACAAGCAGCAAGTTGCCAGACTTCGTGATCTCCGTCGTTGACCATCGCTCGGCACGCATCAGTTTTGTTGGTTCGGAGCGCGGCAAGATGTTGGCCAGGGCAAGATCGATCGCTTCCGCGCTGCCGTCGCCCGCCGCAAGCTCGAGCAACTGCGCATAGCGATCCTTCTCGCGCTGGTGCCCGGCGACGACTTCAGCCGCCAAATCGTTGCCTTCCTCCAGCCGCTCGATGATCGTCTTCAGCGCCTTCGCAAGCTCTGGATTCGCTCCGGCCTCAAAGATCTGAACCGTACCGTTCCCATCAAGCACAACCAGCGTCGGTGCCCACGGAATCTGGAACACATCGCGACCAAACGCGTCTAAGTCACGCACGATCGGCAACTCGATTCCCCATTCCGCCAGTTTGCCTTCGATCTGTCGATTCGTCACCTCCGACGGGTCGGTGGAGACAGCCAGAACCCTCACTCCGGGCTTCGGCCCACGTTGCGAATAGAGTTGGCTCAACTGTTCCAGTGTCGTACGACAGGCGGGATGGACGCTAAACCAAAGCAGCACGGCGATCTCAGATTCGAGTTCGTCGCTCGCAAGCTTCTCGCCGCTCAAGTGTTGAAACTCGAACCGCTTAGGTCGCTTCCCAAACAAGTCCGTTGGCAACGGATGAGGCGGCAGCACGAAAGCGCGAACTTGTGTCGCGCCGCTTGGCATCTCGAAATGGTACGTCGATTCAGCCGCCTTCGGTTTGATCTTTGCTTCGCGAAACTCGGCAACCAACTCCAAATCCTGAACGGCCTCGGCCTCGGCAAGCTCGGGAACGATCGTAGCGACGGGATACTCCATCCGGCGTAGCAAGAACGCCTCTTTATCGACCCAAAACACGAAGTCACCATCGGCTGTATTGGCCTGGACGCGATAGCAGTCGTGCCCTTCGAACGTTTCGGGTGCGAGCAATTCACGCTGTACATCAGGGGCCAGCACCGTCTTGAGTGGATCATCTCCGAACAACAAGTCGAGTTGAATCGGCTGCCCGCCAAGCCCGCTCGTGAGCGCTTCGCGCAGCACGAGATCGTGATAGAGTTGCTCTAGCGTGAACTCGCCTTCGAGCGGCCTCGCCAAAATCTGCCCGTCGATGTTCCCCGACAATTCGTCTTCGAGTTGGGCGTAGATCTTCTCACCATCACACACCGCGATCGCCCGATAGGCCTCCACACGCAGCCTACCCGGATACTCAGATATCACGCTGAGAGGCGCTTCGTCCGTGACGAAGTCGCCTCGCTCACGGTATCGCAATCGTACGCGTCCCTTGTCGGAATAGCTCGGCGCGTCGCGGTAAGTCTTCGCCATTTGCTCCAAAACCTCTTCGGCGGTGAACGCTCCCACCGCGTTCGCGCGCTTCTCAGGCGATTGCGAGCCTGTTGCGTTAGTGTGCGGCTGCGTCGAGCGGGTGCATCCGACCACAAGCACGAGGACGCCGGTAATAGCAACAGCGCGCTGTCCGGCACCGACCGACTGCCTAGCTCTCACTCCGTTGACCATTGTTCTATCCCTGCTGCGAAACTATTCGCTTTGTCCTGATGATTTGCCCTGCTGGCCTGCATTATACCGCTCGCGGATGGCGTTGACGCTTTTGTACGACGGCCTTGGAAGGCCATCGTACAGGTTTTACAAAAAGTGCCACTTTCAACCGCGAGCAGCATATTCGCAAAGCCCGCGATGCGGTAAACCTGACTTATTGACTGAACTTTTGCAATTCGTCGTATCAATATCAATTGGTCCGTACTGTTCAGCTAGCGAGCACTAGGGTTTGTGTTGCTAGCTGGCGTTG
>PBSM01000066.1 GCA_002726245.1 Planctomycetaceae bacterium
GATTGGCCGTTTAAGAAGAAGCAACAAAGAGTAAAACGCTTGATCGCGTGTGTTGCCGTTGAGTCTTGCGGTGACAGATTCTTGTGGCAGAGAAACTGCGTCTATGGAGATCGCCCATTACAGGTCTCTCCGAGCCTGTGATTCTTTCGATTTGGAGTGCGAGGACTGGTCATCGCTTTCTTTTGCAACCGACTTTCACTGCGAAATCGGGGGTTTTCTGCAAGCCACGGAGAAAGAAAGCAGCGCCGAGTCGCCGCATTTCCGAAAGAATCTCACAGACTCTCCGAGTCGTCAATTCACGTCTCGGAGAGACGTGCAACAGTGTAGTACCTCTGCCACGAAGCACCGGGCTTCGGTATGATTCGTGCGGTTCGTTTCGAAGGTGCGTGTGATTGGAGTTTCGTGAGTTGTTGGCCTTGGTAACAGGTGCGGGTGGGTTTCTCGGGCAGTATGTGGCCGAACAATTGCTGGAACGCGGCGACCAAGTTCGTTCTTTGTCGCGGAAGCAATACGCCGCGCTGGACGCCTTGGGCATCGAAACGACACAGGGAGACCTTCGTAACGCTGACGCGGTGGCGAAGGCTTGTGAAGGCGTTGACGTTGTCTTCCACACCGCGGGAGTTGCCGGTATCTGGGGACCATGGGAGCATTTCCACGGCATCAACACGATCGGAACACAAAGTGTTGTCGCGGGGTGTTTGAAACACGGTGTGCGGCGACTTGTATATACGAGCAGTCCGAGCGTGACCTTTGATGGATCGGACCAAATTGGCATCGATGAGTCCGTGCCGTATCCAACACAATGGCTTTGTCACTATCCGCACAGCAAAGCCTTAGCCGAGCAGCACGTTCTGGAAACGAACGGCAACCACGGACTGATGACTTGCTCGCTCCGGCCGCATCTGATTTGGGGACCACGCGATCAACACTTGATCCCGCGTTTGATCGATCGAGCGCGCTCCGGCAAGCTGCGACGAGTCGGAGATGGCGCGAATCTCGTTGATATGGTCTACGTCGAGAACGCCGCCTCCGCACACTTGCGTGCTGCGGATGCTCTGCGCGAAGGCTCGCCCGTTTGTGGCAGCGCCTACTTCATCACCCAGGGCGAGCCGGTGAACTGCTGGGACTGGATCAATGAGATCTTGGCACTCGCCGGGATCGAGCCGATTCGCGAATCGATCTCGATGAAAGCGGCTTGGCGAATCGGGGCACTCATGGAATCTGCTTATGGACTATTCCGAATCCAAAGCGAGCCTTGCATGACGCGATTCCTGGCCGCACAACTCGCCACATCGCACTACTTTGATATCACCCGAGCCCGTGAAGACTTCGGCTACGAGCCCGTAGTTTCGACCGAAGAGGGGATGCGAATGTTGGCCGCTAGCCTCTAACGCCAGCAACGAAAGTGCCGTCGCAGGAAGACCTTAGGCCGGTTGTCAATCGCTGGCGAAATGGGTAATTTCAAGGGTTCTACTTTTGAAAATGGAACCGATGATCGCGTCATCTCGCCAAAACTTGCCCGACCATCAACGGATCGTCATTACCGGCATCGGGCTGACGGCACCGAACGGCAATGACTGGAAGGACTTCCGCGACAGTTTGCTGAACGGGACGAGTGGTGTCAGCGACTACGAGATTCGGTACGTCGGCGAAACGCTGGCTGGCGTCTGCGACTTCGAGGTGAATCGCTATCAATCTCGCAAGGACGCCCGCCGGGGAACACGAGCCGGCAGCGTCGGCATTTACTCAGCAAATGAAGCCGTCCAGCATTCGGGTCTGGAGTGGGAGAACACGGACAAGTCGCGCGTCGGGATCTACCTCGGTGTGACAGAGCATGGAAACGTGGAGACTGAGAACGAGATCTACGAGCTCAAGGGCTTCGACTACGACACGCAGTTCTGGTCGCACCATCACAATCCTCGGACAGTCGCGAACAATCCAGCAGGCGAAGTCGCGTTGAACATGGGCATCACCGGCCCGCACTACACGATCGGTGCCGCCTGCGCGGCAGGCAACGCAGGGTTGATTCAAGGCTCGCAGATGTTACGCCTGGACGAATGCGATATCGCGCTCGCGGGTGGCGTCTCGGAGAGCATTCACACCTTCGGTATCTTCGCCAGCTTCAAGAGCCAAGGCGCTTTGGCAAGTCACGACGATCCAGCGAAAGCCTCGCGCCCTTTTGATATGGACCGGAACGGCATTGTCGTCGCGGAAGGCGGTTGCATCTACGTCCTCGAACGGCTGGAGGATGCGAAGCGCCGCGGTGCAAACATCTATGGCGAACTCATCGGCTACGCAATGAATACCGACGCCACGGACTTCGTCCTGCCGAACCCCGAGCGACAAGCCGAGTGTATGCGTCTTGCTTTGGAACGAGCGGGCTTGGCCGCCGAGCAGATTGACATCGTCAGCACCCACGCGACCGGAACGGCTTCCGGCGACGTGCAGGAGTGCGTTGCGTTGCGGAACGTCTTCGGAGGCAGCGAATCGACCTACGTGAACAACGCGAAGAGCTTCATTGGGCACACGATGGGTGCCGCTGGGGCTCTTGAACTTGCTGGGAACATCGCTGCTTTTGAAGATGGCGTGTGTCACCCGACGATTAACGTGGACGATTTGGATCCCGAATGCGAACTACCCGGACTAGTGCTGAACCAGCCTCGGGAGATCGGAAAGCCGAAGCATGTGTTGAACAACTCGTTCGGCATGCTGGGAATCAATTCCGTCGTCATCATTGAACGCATTTGAAGCTCATAGGAGAGCCGAGCACATGACACCTGCTGATATTCGCGAAGAGATCCTCGACATTCTCGAAGACATCGCCCCCGACGAAGACCTCGGCGATCTAAAGGACGAAGTTGCATTTCGCGAACAGCTCGAGCTCGACAGCATGGACTTCCTTGACATTGTGATGGAGCTTCGCAAGCGACATCGCGTTCAAGTCCCCGAAGAGGACTACGGCGAACTCGCCAGCTTGCAGAGCACGGTGAACTATCTAACGCCCCTGATGAAAGACTTGCAGAAGGCATAGGGCAAGTCGCGAGTTCCGGAATACCGAGGGCGGCGGAAACGGCGTTGCCCGATCGCCCCGAGTTTTCTAAACTCACCACGCTCTCAAGTTGACTTGCTCTAGTGTTGAGGAAAGGAAGCCTCGATGCAGAAGTCTCTGCACCAGATGCTGCTGGTCGCGGCTGTCG
Organism: Planctomycetaceae bacterium; assembly: GCA_002726245.1. Taxonomy (GTDB): domain Bacteria; phylum Planctomycetota; class Planctomycetia; order Pirellulales; family Pirellulaceae; genus PBSM01. The sequence goes on from PBSM01000066.1 coordinate 3,198, forward strand.
CGACGATCGTCATGTTCTCCAATCTTGGGGGCACGAGGTTGTGGGATCGTGATGAGCCGCGAAATGCTGGGTGCGCGTTGGAGATGCTGATGCGTGGCGATTGGGTCACGCCTGTGTTCAACGCCGAGTTGCGGACCCACAAACCGGTGCTCTTGTACTGGCTGATGATGACCGCGTATGTGGTCTTTGGAGTTGGCGAATTCGCTGCTCGATTCTGGTCCGCCGCGTTTGCCGTTGGAACAGCGCTCTGTACCTATACGATTGGTTATCGCTTATTTCGGCCCGGCGTTGGTATTTGGGCCGGAGTGATCGTGGCGACGGCTCTGATGTTCGACGTTGCTGGGCGCGCCGCGACGCCCGACTCCTCGTTGATTTTCTTCTGTGCGTTGGCGATTACAACGTACGTCGTTGGCGTGTTCCCGGCGAAGCAAGACGGCGAGAATGCAACGGTCCCGATGGCGGACCAAGTGCGACCGTTCTTCCCGAAATGGGGATATGCCATTGCGATGTACGCCGTCATGGGCGTTGCGATGTTGGCGAAGGGGCCGGTAGGCCTTGTGCTACCAACTGCGGTCATTGGGATGTTCTCACTCGTTATGCGTTTGCCACAGCGAGACACAAATGAGCAACCACACACATGGCTCTCGCGGCTCGCAGAAGCATGTTCCACCTTCGCACCTTTGCACTTTCTAAGAACATGCTGGTCGATGAGACCGCTGACTGCATTAGCTGTTTCGTTGGCGGTGGCTTTACCCTGGTACATCTGGGTTGGTGTGCGAACCGATGGCGAGTTCTTGCGCGGCTTCTTCTTGGAGCACAACCTCAGCCGAGCGATGCAGACGATGGAAGGCCACCGCGGGAATCTGCTCTTCTATCCAGTGGCGATGCTCGTTGGTTTCTTCCCATGGTCGGTGTTTGCCGTGCCGACGTTGCTTGACACTTTTCGCAACGCTCGCGATGACGATAAGTCGCGAACTGGTTACATCTTTGTCGCCTGCTGGGTCGGCGTGTATGTCGGGCTGTTTTCTTTGGCGAAGACGAAACTCCCAAGCTATGTAACACCTTGTTATCCAGCCCTCGCGATCGCCACGGCCTGCTTCATCGATCGCTGGACGCGCAACGCCGAGTCGGTGTCTCGTCTGTGGTCGCGGACAGCATTCAGCGTCGTCATGCTAGTCGGCATTGGCATGATGGTGGCCCTGCCGATCCTTGCCGGGCGTCATTTGCCCGGCGACGAGTGGCTTGGTCTGATCGGACTCGTCCCGTTTGCTGGCGGCATAATTGCGTTGATTCTCTCGGAGCGACAGCAAAGGACACGAGCGGCATCAGCCTTCGCGATCACCGCAACGGTGTTCGTCACACTGTTGTTCGGCGGAGCAGCAGCGCGGGTGGATCGGCACCAAAGAAACAACGTTCTCCTATCAGCGATCGATGACAGAAGTGACCAACCGCATATCACTTCGTTCGGCCTGCTGGAGCCGACGTGGGTCTTCTACGGCGGCCGGACGGTCGATGAACTGCCGGTCATAAGCTCGAACAGTACGATGCAGAGTTGGGTCGAAGTCGATGGCCAATGGATCGCCAAACCGACTCCTCGTGTTGAGGACTTGCTTGCCGAGTCGAGCGACCTGTTCGTCATCACAACGGACGGTCTCCTCTCCATGTTCGAAGAACGATACCCGGGGCAGTTCGAGGTGATTGCCGCTGAGCCCTACTTTCTCAAGAAGGGTCAGCTACTCGTTCTGGCTCCGACGCCACAGGCTCTCGAAGCGCGCCGCCCTTCGGCAGGCGTAAAACGCTAACGCGATTGAGCGGCAACGCCTGTTAAACTCCGTCATTTCTTGACGTTGCGCGTTCGCTGTGTTAGCCTCAAACTTCACAAAGGACGTGCTTCCCGCCTGATTTGAAGGAGAGATCCGAGGATGCTTCAACTCACTGGACGTGGCTCGGCTCACACTTGCGACGGACTGTCGCGTCGCGACTTCATGCAGATTGGTACACTCGGCGCGGTCGGCTTGTCGTTGCCGCAGTATTTGGCAGCGAAGGAGCAAGGTGTCGTCGATAAGGACGACGAACGCGCCGGCATCATGATCTTCAATCTTGGTGCTCCGAGCCATGTCGATACGTTCGATATGAAGCCGGATGCGCCCTCTGAAATACGTGGCCCCTTCAAGCCGATCAATACCGCATCACCGGAGATTCAGGTTTCCGAGATCTTTCCGCATCACGCCAGGGTGGCCGACAAGCTGTCTCTCGTCCGTTCCTGCTATCACACCGGTGCGGCTGTGCATGATGCCGGTTGGCAAATGATGCAGACCGGTCGTCAGTTCTCGGGCGGGATCGATTCACCCCACGCCGGCGCTGTCTTGAGTTACCTGCGCGGACGTCGGACCGACTTGCCTGCGCATGTTGTGCTCCCGGAAACAATGGGACGCGGCGGCGGCAACTTGCCGAATGGTCAAGCGGGCGGTTTCCTGGGCAAAGCTCATGATCCGTTCGCGCTCATGGCAGATCCGTCGAAGCCGAACTTCAAAGTACCCGACCTGTTGCCACCCAGCGAGATCGGCGAGGCTCGCCTGGAGCGTCGCCGGCGAATGCGTGATGTCGTGGACGGCACGCTAAAGAACTTCGAGGCGACGGAGAACGCGCAACTGCTCGATAGCAATTTCCAAGCTGCCTATCGTTTGATGACAAGCGAGCAGGCTCGCGAAGCGTTCGACCTCTCCAAGGAGCCGAAAAAGAATCGCGAGAGATATGGAATGAATCGCTTCGGGCAATGTTGCCTGTTGGCTCGACGCCTGATCGAAGGTGGCGTGCGCTTCGTCACGATCAACACCTTCTTGACCGTGTTCGACGAGGTCACCTGGGATATCCACGGATCGAAACCGTTCACATCGATCGAGGGGATGCGTGACATCGTCGCTCCGATGTACGATCAGGCTTATAGCGCGTTGATCGAAGATCTTCATCAACGCGGGATGCTCGACAAGACAATGGTCTGCAATCTGTGCGAGTTTGGCCGCACTCCGCGAGTGAATCCGGCCGGCGGGCGCGATCATTGGCCGCAATGTTACACGGTCTACTTTGCTGGCGGCGGCATCCAAGGTGGCCAAGTCGTCGGCCGGAGCGATCCGATCGGCGGCGTTCCCGCGGAACGTCCCTGCGATCCGGGCGATGTCGTCGCCACGATCTTCCGCAGCCTAGGATTCGATTTGGAAACCAATTTGCCCGGCCCAACCGGTCGCCCCTTCCCACTCGTTGATACTGGAAAACGCGAGATCCACGAGTTGTTTGCCTGAACCAGTTGCTTAGAGACTGGCGGAACCTGCCTGCCTGATCGCTCCCGCGCCTGATACGCCGGTTCATTGATTTGGAGATCCTCATGTACACACAACTTCGCTCTGTGCCGCCACGCCTGGCGGTACAGACGTGTTGGTTGATCGTCTGTTTGTCTGCAAGCAACCTTGTGATTGCCGGCGACGTTATTCGCGTGTTGCCGGCGGAAGCGGCTTTGAGCGGACCAGAGGCGTCTCACCGCATCATCGTGCACGAAACCCAGGGCGATGAGCTTACAAGGCAAGTCCGAGAAGGCGTGAAGTTCGAACCATCCGACGCGAAGATCGTTACCGTCGATAACGGAGTCCTGCGTCCCGTCGCGAATGGCACGACAAGCGTCACGGTTTCGGTCGGCGAGCAGCGAGCCGAGCTCCAGGTTCGCGTTTCCGGGATGCAGACGCCGCACGAGTGGAGTTTCCGAAACCACGTGCAAGCTGTTATCACGAAGGCGGGATGCAACGCCGGTGCCTGCCACGGCGCGTTAGCTGGCAAAGGTGGTTTCAAACTCTCTCTCCGCGGGTACGACACGAATCGCGATCATCACACGATCACTCGGCAAGCCCGCGGGCGACGGATCGAGCTGGCAGATCCTGGCCGCAGTTTGTTACTTGCCAAACCCACGGGCGCGCTCGCTCACAAAGGCGGCATGCGGTTCGAAGTCGATTCGCTGGAGTACAAAGTGCTCGCCGAGTGGATCAGTGCCGGAGCGCCCTCGCCAGCCGCCGACGATGCGCGACTCGAACGCATACAAGTCCTACCTGAACGATCCATCCTGCAACCTGGCGACAGCCAGCAGATGATCGTCCAAGCTTTCTACGCGGACGGACGAATCGAAGACGTAACGCCATGGGCGAAGTTCGCTTCCACCCATGAAGCCGTTGCCTCGGTGACGCCGCAAGGTGAGGTCTCTGTGATGGGATACGGCGAGGGAGCCGTTACCGCATGGTTCGCCAGCGAGATCGTAATAGCTCGTGTCACGTCGCCCTATGCGAATGAAGTCGCGGACAAAGTTTACGCCGACTTACCGAAACGCAACTTCATCGATGAACTCGTCGGGAAGCAGCTACGGCGTCTCAATCTGCCGCCGTCTCCGCCAGCTTCCGATGCTGAGTTTCTGCGCCGCGCGTATCTCGATACTATCGGGACACTGCCAACGATTCAACAAACGCGGGCCTTTCTCGCTGATGCCTCGGAGGACAAACGCGATCGAGTCATTGACGAATTGCTATCGCGACCGGAGTTCGTTGACTACTGGACCTATAAGTGGTCGGACCTGCTGCTGTTGAATGGCACGCTGCTGCGTCCGCAGGCGGTGAAGGCGTATTACGAATGGATTCACGGGCATGTCAAGGCGAACACACCTTGGGATGTCTTCGTTCGCGAGGTTGTCACTTCGCAAGGCAGCAGCTTCGAGAATGGGGCCACCAACTTCTATGCGTTGCACCAAGATCCGGAGACGATGTCAGAGAATGTTAGTCAAGCGTTCCTCGGGCTGTCCATCGGCTGTGCGAAGTGCCACAACCATCCGCTGGAGAAATGGACGAACAACCAGTATTACGCGATGGCGAACTTATTCGCGCGGGTGCGAGCAAAAGGATGGGGGGGCGATTCCCGCAGCGGCGATGGTAAGCGGACGTTGTTCGTGGTCGATAAAGGCGACCTCGTCCAACCACTCACTGGCAAGCCACAGCCTCCGTCCCCACTCGATGGCGAGGCACTCGCCTTTGAGTCAACGGACGATCGACGAGTTCATCTTGCCAACTGGCTAACGTCACCCGAGAACCCATACTTTGCCCGCTCGATCACAAATCGTGTGTGGGCGAACTTCTTCGGCGTCGGGCTTGTTGAATCGGTGGACGACATGCGAGCCTCGAATCCGGCGAGTAACGACGAACTATTGGCCGCTGCCGCGAAGCACGTCGTTGATAGCAAGTTCGATCTCAAGTCGTTGATGCGGATCATCCTGCAGAGCCACACTTACCAACGAAGCAGCCAGCCGCTGCCTGGCAACAAGGATGAGCAACGTTTCTATTCGCGATACTATCCTCGTCGGCTGATGGCTGAGGTGTTGCTCGACGCCATCTCGCAAGTCAGCGATGTGCCAACGGACTTCACCGAAGTCGAGTACCCTGGGGCGGATCGACAGAAGACGGACTTCTATCCGAAGGGAACGCGCGCGCTGCAGTTGTACGACTCCGCGGTTGCGTCTTACTTCCTGAAGACGTTTGGTCGCAACGATCGGCAGATTACGTGTGAGTGTGAACGCTCGGACGAGCCGAGCATGGTACAGGTGTTGCACATCTCCAATGGCGATACCCTGAACAAGAAGCTCTCGGCAGAAGGGAATCGCATTGACAAGCTGTTAAAGTCCGGCGTTCCAAACTACGTCGTCATCGAAAACGCGTTCCTGCTCGCATCCGCGCGATACCCCACCGACGACGAGATGCAGCAGTTACTGTCCGTCATGAACTCGGTGCCCAAGGAAGAACATCGAATCGTTGTCGAAGATCTGTTCTGGAGCGTACTGAGTAGTCGCGAGTTCTTATTCAATCACTAGTTGGACAGCCCACTTCGAGATGAGACCAGCCTACTTAACTGGTTACGGATCGGTCGTTTAACCGCAAGCCGGAGGCGTGCGCTTGATGCTAGGAAGCGCACGCCTCCGGCTTGCGGTTAAACGAAGATGGAGAAACGAACGATCTAATGAGTCGAAACATGTCACGGATCGTGCTATTTGGATTAGCGTTGTTGCTTCCTACGGGCATCAGCCTCGGCGAGGAACAAAAGGGCCCCGACTTCGCAAATGATATCACTCCGGTTTTGCGGAAGTACTGCGCCGGCTGCCACAATGCGGAGGATCGAGAAGGCGGTTTGGCCCTCGATTCGTTTGCCGAGTTGCTCAAAGGGGGTGAGCACGGTGGGGCGCTTGTGCCTCGACAAGCCAAGGCAAGTCGGCTGATTCGTGTTTTGGTTGGCGACGCCGAACCCAAGATGCCGCCGGAAGACAATGAAGTTCCGAACGAAAGCGAAGTCGCGATCCTTCGAGCGTGGATCGATGCTGGAGCAACAGGCCCTTCGGGTGAAGAACCTCGGCCAACGCTGGTCACACCGAAGCTCGCGAGCGCGAGCGGCGAGAAGGCAATCACTGCCGTCGCCATGTCTCCGCAAGGAGCGTTCCTGGCCGTGGCCCGGTTCCAACAAGTGGAGCTCCGCGCAATCGGTGGAATCGTGCGGACAACCGGGCCTCTGCCAGGTAAAGTGAATGCAGTTCACTTCTCGCCGGATGGCTCCCAGTTGGTGGCTGCATCCGGAGTCGCGGGATTGTACGGCGTCGCGAGTATCTGGAGCGTGGCGGACGGTAAACTGATCCGCGAGTTTATCGGCCACCGAGACAGCATGTACGACGCGGAACTCAGCCCCGACGGAAAGATCCTGGCAACCTGCAGCTATGACCAGAAAGTGATCCTCTGGGATGCTGCCTCTGGCGAACAACTTCGTTTGCTCGAAGGCCACAACGATGCCATCTACGATGTCGCCTTCAGCCCCGATGGGACCGTGCTGGCGACGGCAAGCGGCGACGAGACCGCCAAGCTGTGGCGAATCGAAGACGGTCTGCGACTCGATACGCTGCACCAGCCACAAGCCGAGCAGTATGTTGTTACATTCAGCCCCGACGGCAAGTACGTCCTGGCAGGCGGTGCCGACAATCGCATTCGAGTTTGGCAGTTCATCTCGAAAAAAGAGCAAGTGATCAATCCGTTGGTCTACGCTCGCTTCGCGCACGAAGGAGCGGTCGTTGATCTGGCATTCTCCCACGACGGCGGATTTCTCCTCTCAACGTCTGAAGATCGTTCGTTGAAGCTTTGGGAGACCGAGGGTTACACGCAGGTACACCGTTACGAATCGCAGGCGGATGAGGTCAGCGGCATCGCCGTTTCGCCAATGGAAGCTGCAGTCACCGTCGGCCGCCTTGACGGCTCGCTGCAACGGTACGAGATCGAAAGCAGAAAGACGATGCAGAGCGAGAATCAACTCGCAGCAGTCGCAGCGACACCCGTTCCGATGCCAGCCGATATGCAGCAGGCTCAAGATGTTGAACCAAACGACGAGCCTGCACAGGCGACTCCCATCACGGCACCCGCGAAGGTGGCTGGCGTGATCCATCCAACTCGCGACGGGCAGACCCGCGATGCTGACCTGTATCGGTTTAGCGCGAAGGCCGGGCAGGAATGGATGATCGAAGTCAACGCAGCCCGCCAGAAGTCGCCACTAGATTCCAAGGTCGAAGTCTTGGACGCGCAAGGAAACTCAATCCCGCGTGTCCTATTGCAAGCCGTTCGCGACTCGTATTTTACGTTTCGCGGAAAGAACTCAGACACGATCGACGATTTCCGCGTACACAACTGGCAGGAGATGTCGATCAATCAGTTCCTGTACGCCAACGGCGAGGTTGTCAAGCTTTGGCACTACCCACGCGGACCCGATTCGGGATTCCAAGTCTATCCGGGCCGTGGGAATCGCTTTAACTATTTCGATACAACCGCGATGTCTCATCCCCTGCAAGCTCCCTGCTACATCGTCGAACCACACCCGCCGAGTGCTGCGTTATTGCCCAATGGGCTCCTGGGCTTCACCGTGTATTACGAGAACGACGACGAAAGCCGAAGGCGGTTTGGGACCGACTCGCTATTGCAATTCACCGCGCCCAATGACGGCGAGTACCTGGTCCGGGTGACCGATTCCCGAAGCTTCGCCGGTGAAGACTACAAGTACGAGCTACTCGTGCGGCCGAGACAGCCTGACTTTAAGCTGACATTGGGTGGTGCAGACCCGACCGTGAACAAAGGTAGCGGCAAGGAATTCACGTTGACGGTAGACCGGCTCGATTGGTTCGAAGGAGAAATCCGCGTCGATATCGAAGGGCTTCCGCCAGGCTTCCATGCCAGCACGCCGATTGTGCTCGAACATGGTCAAACTCAGGCGTTTGGCACTGTCTATGCTGAAGCAGACGCTCCGCAGCCGACAGCCGAGAACAGCAAGACAACCAAGATCAAAGCGACGGCGATGATCCGCGGAGAAGAGGTGGTTCACGAAGTTAACAATCTCGGTGAGATCAAGCTCGCTGACAAACCGAAGGTGCTGGCCCGAGTCGTCTCGTCGGACGCGGACGCTGCCGAGCCGACATTGGAGAAGCCGTTGGAATTGATCATTCGACCGGGACAGACGATTTCGGCGAAGGTCCGTGTCGAAAGAAACGAGTTCGATGGTCGAATCTCGTTCGGCAACGCCGATTCGGGACGCAACTTGCCGCACGGAGTCTACATCGATGATATCGGGCTGAACGGATTACTAATCGTTGAAGGGCAAAGTGAGAGAACGTTCTATATTACGGCTGACAAAGGCGCACCGGAGAATACGCGTCTCTTCCATTTGCGGGCGACTGTCGAGGGAAATCAAACGTCGTGGCCTGTGATCTTGCACGTGCGCCGAGATGATGGCCTGGCAAGCAAAACCGATTGAGGAATGAAACAAATGATTCGTAGTCTACTGCTGATCTGCTTTGCAATCGCTTTGGTTGGTCCGAATAACTCACTAGCCGACGATGGCCCTGCCCGGATTCTGATGGTCACGCAGAGTGCAGGCTATCGGCATGGTTCGGTGACACGCAAGGACGGTCAGCTGTCACCTGCGGAGCGAGCAATCACCCAGCTAGGCATCTCGAGTAATCTGTTCCGAGTCGATTGCACACAGGACTGCGCAAAGGACTTTACGAAAGAGAAACTGCAGCACTACGACATCGTGTTCTTTTACACGACCGGCAAGCTGCCGATCAAGCAAGCCGACTTGGACTACTTCTTCAAAGAGTGGCTGCCTGCGAAAGGACACGGGTTTCTCGGCACGCATTCCGCGGCAGACACGTTCAAAGACTACGAACCCTATTGGGACATGATTGGCGGGACGTTCAACGGGCATCCCTGGGGCTCCGGTTCGACCGTAACCATCGCGGTGCACGATCAGAAGCATCCGGCCAGTCGGCCTTGGGGGAAAGAGGTCACTCTCAAAGACGAGATCTATCAGTTCAAGAACTGGCAGCCGGAGAAGGTCCGCGTTCTGATGAGCTTGGATATGAAGAAGACGCAACTCAAGAAGCCGAATCACATTCCGATTCTATGGGTGAAGGAATACGGCAAGGGCAAAGTGATGCATATGAGTCTGGGCCATCGCGAAGATGTCTGGACGAACAAGACTTATATGGCATCCATTCTCGGCGGCATCAATTGGATGCTCGGCAAGGAAGCGGGAGACGCGACGCCCAACCCGCAGCTCTCCGCCGAGGAAGAGAAGAAAGCGAAAGCTGCGACGGAAGTGGCCAAGTAGCTGTAGCTGATCGACTCGCGGGGGTGTTTGACCGCCGCACAGCAAGTTGCGCGAGGGAATAGCTGCGTTGTCGCAGCGTTTTCAGCCTGCGCAGCGACGCTTCCAAGCGTCTAAATCGGCACAACCGGACGATCCGCTACACCTCTGATGCGATCGATGTCCGCGCGGGCGGCAGTTATCGAAAACGGCAACCTATATTTGCGGGTGACGTCGGCGGTTGCGAACGCGCCTATCGCCGTGATGCAAGCCTTCAGTCAAGGAAAAACTCACCGATGGACTCCGCTCAGCAGAAGTTTCGTGAAGTGCTCGGCTTGTGCATTGAGTTGCAAGCATCAGATATCCATTTCACCAGTGGGACGCCGGTCTACATGCGAATTCGAAATGACTGCAAGCCAGTCAGTGACGATGTGTTTACGCCGTTCGTGGTGGAACAAATCGCGATGTCGATGATGACCGACAATCAACGCGCAGTCTTCAACGAAAAGCATACTATCGACTTTGCGTTCTTCTCTGATAGCGGCACACGTTTTCGCGTCAACGTCTTCCGCCAGCGGGGAACGATCGCGATGGTCTTGCGACGGCTCGACGAGGACTTTAAGTCATTCGATCAGCTAACTCTGCCACCGCAGATGTCGCAGCTCGCGGATTACCTACACGGGCTGGTGATCGTGACGGGCCCGACCGGAAGCGGCAAATCTACGACGTTGGCGACCATTATCAACCAGATTAACGAGACTCGGGCCAATCACATCATCTCGATCGAGGACCCCGTCGAGTATGTCCACCCCAATAAACTGAGTTTGGTCCGGCAACGCGAGCTGCACTGTGACGTGCTTACTTTCGCGGATGCCGTCCGATCCAGCCTCCGGGAAGATCCGGATGTGATTCTGGTCGGCGAGATGCGAGACGTGGAGACCATGCGAGCGGCGATCATTGCCGCCGAGACGGGGCACTTTGTCCTATCGACGCTTCACACGGGAGACGTCGTCGGTTCGATCAGCCGGATGATCAGTGTCTTTCCCGCGGAAAAGCAGGAGTCCGTCCGCAATCAATTGAGTCGCGTTCTGCGGGCGGTCGTCTCACAACGTCTAGTCCATCGAATTGACGGCACCGGACGCGTTCCCGCGGTCGAGATCATGTTCGTGACGTCTGCGATTCAGAATCTTATCCGCACGGGCGACATTCAGCAGATCTATTCCTTGATGCAGACGGGCAACGCTGATGGCATGTTGCTTTTGGAGCAATCGTTGGCAAGCCTGTTTGCATTTGGCTTAATCGGCCGCGAAGAAGCGTACCAATTGGTTCGTGATCCGAATATCTTTGAGTCACGTTTGCAACGAATTCAAGAGACGAGGGCGAATAGTTTGCAACCGGCATAGGCTGTGCAACGGCTGTAGCCTGTTGAGCTGCGGTTGGCCGCTGCGCAGCTGACAGTCTCCCATTCCCAACTCCTGCTTGCCGTCGCGGTGAAAAGTTTCCGTGCCCGTCCAGCGTTGTCGATAGA
>PBSM01000067.1 GCA_002726245.1 Planctomycetaceae bacterium
GGAATGAAATACCTCACCTTCCACAAGTAGAAACCCCGAAACCGATCTACTCGAATTTACAGAATGAGTGTTGCTTTATCCCGGATTCGCCTCGAAGGGGCTGCGACATATCAGCCCAGGGCAGAGCGCAGCGCCGCCCTGGGTTAGAAGGCGATGAAAGCGAGAGTCCTGAAAGGGCGAAACAAATGGGGCGGCGTCCAGCTAGCATGTTGTTTCGCCCTTTCAGGGCTTGCGAACATGGTGTTCGTCTACCCAGGGCGGCGCTGCGCTCTGCCCTGGGCTGGTGTGTTTCTGGCCCTTCGGGGACTTGTGTAAAACAACAAGGGCGTAAGCCCCAGGTAGGAGATCAATAACGAACCAAGCCCCGGAGGGGCGACATGGGGTGTTCCCGTCTCAAGAATGTCGCCCCTCCAGGGCTCTGCTTGTTCATGCTGTACCATTTCCGGGGGTTTACACCTCCGGCTACTACATGTCGTCCCTACGGGACTGAAGAGAATGGGTAACAACAAATCCAAGACTCTGGTCCCGCGAACAACAGGCTCAGCACGCCAAGAGCCTCCGCGAGCGTGCGACCATACCGACCACTCCGCCGACACTGATCACAACGCCCAACGAGAGGAGCACGATCTGTACAGCCTTCAGACTTCCCGTTCCGCCAGTATTCGCGACTTGCGGAAAGACAAAGCCTAGTCCAACCAGAACGCCAGCAATCCCAAGCAGTATCAAGTAGAACCTCATCTTTCCTTCCTTTCACGTCGTTCGTCCTGCCTGACGATTGTATTACTGCAATAATACAATTTACAGGTCAAGCTTCTTTTCAGAAAAAACGAATCGTCACACAATTCCATGAGCGACACTCCTGACAAGACCGCTTCTCTCCGACGCTACGCTCCGTGCGGATGTGTTGTATTGATGTTCATGCTCGTCGTGTTGATCCCAGCCATCGGGTGGATGACTTGGTCGGCAAGAGCCGCGCGGCTGTTGGAAGCAGAACTTGCAAAGATTCGAGCGGCCGGCGAGCCCCTGGATGCCGCCGGTTTGGGCGAGTTCTATGCGCTGCCGCGGGAGCGCGAAGATGTAACCGAGCTGCGGCTCGAAGTGACGACAGCATTCGAACAACCCGCTTTTGCCAAGGCGGGCGAGGATCTGCCGGTCGTTGGTTCGGGCGACGATCCTCCACCGCCGGGCGAAGCCTGGGAACAACTTGAAGCGGTCGAGCAGCTCCTCCAGACGTACGCCGCCGAGATGGACAAGATCCATGAGGCCGTCAGATTAGGCGGCGCCGCACGGTTTGATCTCGACTTCGAGGACGGGGGCTCCTCTTGCCTCACGTACAGAACCTGCGGAGTGTCTCTCGGATGCTTGTACTCGAAGCCTATGCACGTGCTCATCGCGGGGATACTGCCGGCGTCGCTGAGACGCTGCGAACAATGCTTATCGCCCCGCGCGCCTTGAACAAAGAACCGATCTTCGTGTCGCAACTCGTTCAAAACGCGATGAACAGTATCGCCCTCAGCACGCTGGAGAAGATGCTCAATTCCTTCGAGTTCAGCGACGAGGATCTGCAACAGCTTCAGCAAACAGTGCGCCAGACCGATCTGCAAACAGGATTTCGCGACGCCATGCTGGGGGAAAGAGTGACCGGCATGCAGGTCATACGGAATCCAGGGCAACTCGGATCGGAGGTGCCAGTTCGGCTGCCGAACACAAACGAAGATCTTGCCTTTTATCTGAAGTACATGGGCAAATGGACCGCAGCTTCTCGTGAACCCTTTCCCAAAGCGCTCGACAGAGTCGAGCTGATCTCGCAGGAGTTCGAGGAGGAGTTAGCAGGCTCGGGCTTCGCACGAGTTCGGTATCAGTTGACGGCCTTGTTGCTGCCGGCGATGGACTCCATATTCGAAGCAACCGCTCGCGGCGTCGCGGCGACGCAAGCAACGGAGACGTTCATCGCCGTTGAACGTTTCCGCAAACAGCAGGGGAGATTTCCTGATTCGCTGGACGCGCTCGTTCCCGAGTTTCTGTCCGAAGTGCCGATGGATCCCTTTGATGGGAAGCCGCTTCGCTACGTGATCACAGATGATGCGGCTTTGATCTACAGCATCGGGCGCAACCGGATTGACGATAACGGCACGTTGGGAGACGAGCGGCTGGACGAAGTCTTCCGGTTGGAGTTAAAGAAAACCACCGGTGCGGAGCCCACCGAGTGACTCGTCGTGGCGAACAGATCGAAACAGCGATGAAGCATCTGCGGCACTGCGATCCACGAATGCGAGAAGTGATGCGTCGCGTTGGGCCGGTAACGATGAAGCTCCGTCGTGATCGATTTGCCACGCTTGTCCATTCGATTGTCGGCCAACAAGTTTCAGGAAAGGCGGCGAAGGCGATCCTCGGTCGCGTGAAGGCGTTGGTCGCTCCTGGCAAGCTCTCCGCCGACTCACTCTCACGCTTTACTCTTGATGAACTACGTTCCGCTGGCCTGTCGCGACAAAAGGCTTCTTACATCCTCGACCTCTGCGACAAAACCGAGAGCGGTGCCGTGCGGCTTGACCGACTCGGCCGGCTCACGGATGAAGCCGTGATCGACGAGCTGACACAGATCAAGGGGGTCGGTCGCTGGACCGCCGAGATGTTACTGATCTTCTCGCTCGGCCGGCTTGATGTCTTGCCGTGCGATGACCTCGGCATCCGGAACGGAATCAAGCAGTTACACGACCTGGATGACATGCCGAACCGCGCGGATTGCATCAGGCTTGCGCAACCCTGGCGGCCTTATGCAAGCATCGCCAGTTGGTACTGTTGGCGCAGCCTTGACTTAAAGTAGCCATCACGCGGAGCGTGATGGCTACCTTACTTCTGAATCGACTTGGGCCCCTCTCCAAGGACCTTGTCATACGTCCCGTCGCCGGACTTCACGTACTTCGTGAAACCAAGCCGCTCGAGCTTGTTATCATCAGCTAGGTTGCGGTCGGTCTTCATCGGAGCATGTTTGCCGGCGACGTGGAATGGCACGAAAACCCGCTGGACGGGCTCGCCAGTTTCGGGATGCTTCGTCAGCGGTTCGTCGCTCATCCGCTCGACGATCTCGAAGCGTTCGCCTGGTGTGCCATCTTTGTTGATCACTTCATACACATAAGTCGGCATGTGCATTCTCCGTTGATTTCAAGCGCATCACGCCCTATATACGCTAGTGAGCTCTCTATCACTATTCTACAACATGGATCGTCATCATGAAGAAGCCAGCTTTGACCTTTATCTTTGCCCGCGTTGCCGCAGTGCTTCGTAGAATAGGACTGCCGCGGTAACAGAGACGTTCAGACTGTCGGCGACACCCAGCATCGGCAGCTTAATCGCGTTGACGTCATCGCCCGCCCAATCGCCGGACAGGCCCTGCGCTTCGCTGCCAAGAACGATCGCCGTGCGTCCTGTATAGTTGGCCTCTGTGTAGTTGATAGCACCATCAACTCGTGTTGCGAGGACCTGAAAGTCGCGTTCGTCCAACCATTCGCGAGCCGACTCGCTGCTGGTGGCGACGAAAGGCAGCGAGAAGATCGTTCCGGCGCTGGCTCGAATCGCGTTCGGGTTGAATAAGTCCGTTGCCAGATTGACGGCGATCACCGCCGAAACTCCCGCCGCGTCCGCGCTGCGCAGAATGGCACCGACGTTGCCCGGCTTCTCGATCCCTTCCAAGACGGCAACCAATGCATGCTCCGCAAGTGCGATGTCGGAAAGCTCACATACTGGCAGGCGGGCAACTGCCACAGCCCCTTCCGTTCGGTTTCCGAAGCAGATCTTCTCGAACACTGATTCCGTGACAAGAACGATCTCTACCGGATCGCCCAGTTGAGCGATGAGCTGCTCGCCGTCCGAACCAAGCGTCTGCTCGTAAACAAAGACTTCCAGAACCTCGATCCCTGCTCGCACAGCGCGAGAGATCTCGCGAACGCCGTCGATGATGATACGACCTTGATCTTCGCGACCGCGACGATCGCGCAGCTTGGCCGCCGCTTTGACTCGCGTGTTCTGGCGGCTTGTGATTGTCTCGTTCACAGGGCTTTCTCGGGGCTGCAGAAAGCGTAATGAGTACTCAGTACCGAGTACAGGGGCATCAGCCGAAGCGCTTCGTGGTTGCGGTCACTCGGGCCAGTGGGCCGCAACGCCTGCCGGCAGTGGTCGGCCATCCGCAGATCGAATCTCGAGCTGTCGAGCTGTCGCGCCGGCTTGGCAACTTCCGAAAACAGTGTCGGCGAGCAAAGCCTCCAGTTCGGCGGGACCGAAGCCCGATGAATGACACGTCAAGAGCATGAACGCCCGCCGACCTTCGGTCAACTGAGCACATGTTGTTAACAGGGGTGGAAGGTCGCGATTGATCTTCCAGGTTTCGGCTTTAGGTCCATGCCCGTAGCTCGGTGGATCGAGAATGATTGCATTGTAGTGGTTGCCTCGCTTCAACTCACGCTCCGCGAACTTCTTCGCATCTTCTACGATCCAACGAATCGGAGCGTCGGCAAGGTCTGACAGCTCGGCGTTCCGTCTGGCCCACGCGATAGTATTCTTGGCCGAATCGACGTGGACGACTTCCGCGCCGGCGGCTGCCGCTGCAAGCGTGCTTCCACCTGTGTAGGCGAACAGGTTGAGCACTCGGGGCTGACCGTTGTATCGGCTGACCTGCTTAGTGATCCAGTCCCAATTGGCAGCTTGCTCCGGAAAGATACCCAGATGTCCAAACGGAGTGGGGCGCAGTTCGAATGTCACCGCGTCGTGCTGGAGTGTCCAAGCGTCGGGTAACTTGCTCTTGGCCCGCCAGTCACCCGACTCGGCACTCGTGCGCTGATACTTTGCGTGCGCCCGTGCCCAGCCAGCCGCGTCGGATCTGTCGGCTCCTTCCGCGGCAGGCGACGGACGATCGAGGATCACATCGCCGAACTGCTCCAGCTTTCGACCGTCGCCGAAATCGAGCAACTGGTACTCCGCGGGATCAAACATCGGTCGCAATCCCTCTTCGCTCCCTCTCCATCAAGGAACGCGAACTCACTTACTTACTCAAACTGAAAACGCGAGCGAGAAAGGGGACTGGCTCCGTGCGCGCAAAGGTCCGAAATGTCGGTCAACGATCATGGCACCAAGGCAGCGAACCACTTGTTTTCTAGTGGTAAGTCGATCGCGATGCTTTGGAGCCAGTCCCATTTTCGCGACTCCCTTTTCAGTTTGAGTTACTTATCGCCCGCCGTGTCGCGCGTCATCAGCGAGACTACAACCAGCGTGACAAACCCCAGCGGGATCGTCACGATGCCGGGTTGGCTGAACGGAACAACCGCCGAGTCGGCCGACATTCCATAGACTTTGGTGAACGTGTCGGCACTGAGCAAAATCCAGGCGAGTGAGCTAGTCATCCCGACTACAACCGCAGCGATGATGCCTTCCTTCGTTGTACCCTTCCAGAACAGGAGCATGACCAAAGCCGGTAGGTTCGCCGATGCAGCGACGCTAAACGCCCAGCCGACGAGATAACCAACGTTCATACCTTTGAAGAGAATTCCTAGCACGATCGCGATGGCCCCAACAACGACCGACGCGATCTTAGCAACTCGGACTTTGTCGTGATCGCTCAGGTCGATGCCCATGACACTCGTGATCAAATCATGTGTCACGGCGCCGGCCGACGCCAAGATCAATCCGCTGACCGTTCCCAAGACCGTTGTGAACGCGATCGCCGAGATGATAGCGAACAGCAACTCGTTCATGCTTTTCGCCAGCAGCGGAGCGGCCATGTTGGTATCGGTCACATCGAGCGATCCGCTCGTCATCGCACCCAAACCAAGGTACAGTGTCAGAATGTAGAAGAAGCCGATACTCGCAATACCGACGATCGTGCTCTTACGGGCACTTGCTTGGTCCTTCACGGTGTAATAGCGAATCAGGATGTGTGGCAGCGAAGCGGTTCCGCAAAACAAAGCCAACATCAACGAAAGAAAGTTCAACTTGTCGATCGCTTTATCGCTGCGGATGCCTTTGAATCGAGGGTGTTCACCCGGCCGAAGGATCTGACTGCCAGGAGTAGGCTTTTGATAGTAGACCGTCACCGTCTCGCCGCCAGCGCTCTTGATCTTATCGTTACGCCATAGAATCACTTCGCTATCTTGTAGTGTGCTGAAGAAGGAAAGCGGACCGAGTGGACCTGAGCTTGCTTTGCCGCCAGGCAACTTGCTCACATGGCCGACAGGATGCAGTTCCGGCTCGCCTTTTTTGCTTCCCTTCGGCTTGCCGTTTACTAGTATCGTTCGGTCATCTAATTCCTGAACGGTCTGGGCTTCATGTAGGAGCCACCTTCCCGGAGCGGCCTCGGCGCTCCAAGTTGTTGCACCAATTTGAAAGAACGTCCGTTTGCTGGTGGCACCGGTGACAGTGGCTACCGTTTCGCCGGCTAGATCGGGCGGCAACTTCCATTCTTTTGTCGGAAGATTGGCATCGAAGCTAAGCGTCCGCAGCGCGTGGCCATCGCTGCCACCTTGCGCGGTTTCGAATCCGCGATTCAGAATCATTATCGTCAGGATCGCGCTGAAGATCACTAGCAGCGAGCCCTTTAAGAACTGAACCCATGTCGTCGATACCATGCCGGCCGTCACAACGATCGCGATGACGGTCACACCGACGATCAACACACCAGCCCAATGCGGGAAGCCAAGCAGCGGTTGAATCAACGAACCAGCACCAACCATCTGCGGAATCAAATAGAAGATGCTAACGGCCAGCGTGCTGATTCCTGCGGCAAGCTTAATGCCGCGCGAGCCGAACTTCGCATCGAGCGCATCCGCGAAGGTAAACTTGCCGAGTTTCTTCATCGGCTCGGCAACGACGAACAGAGCGACAACCCAACCCGCGAGAAAGCCAATCGAGTACAGGAAGCCGTCATAACCATAGAAGGCGATCATGCCACAGATGCCCAGGAACGACGCGGCGGATAGATAGTCGCCTGCGAAAGCAATGCCGTTAACGAACCACGGAATCTGGCCGTGGGCGGCGAAGTAACCCTGCGATGATTTCGCTTTGCTGCCGAAGTAGAAGCTAAGTCCAAGCGTGACTGCGACAAACAGGAAAAAAATCGTGACGGCAACAAAAGATGCTTCGTAGATCATTTGTCGCCCTCCCGCGCTGGCTTCCCTTGCTCGTCGGATTTGCAGAGGAATCCGTAGAGCAACGCCAGGACAAACGCCGCAACGATTAAGGCGAAGCCGTAGAGGATCGCCAAGTTGACGCCAGCGATCGGCGTCATCTCCATGACGTCGGCCCGGAAGGCATTCAGGAAAACGAACCCGCCATACATGGCGAGGTAAATGATAAAGAGGACCATGCCAATTTTGGCATTGCGGTTGTCCATGGACTTCTCCGGCACCAAACATGGATAAAATCGGAAGCACCAGAATACTGTCCGAAGCCGCTGGAAGATAGCATGCTTGCCGCACGCTGACGGCTATGCCGCAAGGGCGAAGAGCCGAGGCAAGAAGATAATGCAACCAACCACGACAGCTCCGATCGCCGTTAGAAGCACCGCGGCGCTCGCGATATCAAGCGCGTCGCGAATGTTCGCGTCGTATTCCTCGCTGACCGACTTGGCAAGTGCTTCGATAGACGAGTTGAACAGCTCGGCGGTCAGTACGGCGACGATGCACAGTGTCAATAGACACCACTCGCTGGCCGAGACGTCGAACCATGCACCCAAGCCGATGACGGCGGCAGTCGCGATGGCATGAACGAGAAAGCTGCTGTGGCTTCGTTCACCTGCGACCACGCCGCGAAACGCGTTCCTAAACTTGCGGACCCAACCGCGTGGCGGTTCATAGCGTTCGCTCATCTTGCGATGCCGATCGTTCGTTACTTCCGAAGCACACGTTCCTTGAGTTTGGCGACGACCGCCTGGAACTCCTCACGCAGTTCATCGAACTTGGCGACACTTTTCTCACCCGGAGCTTTCACGTAGTCCAGCATGATTGCTTCGGCATCGATAAAGTCTTCCGCGATGTCAGCGACTTCGCTGGCGATCTCGGGCGGAATGTTCGTCACACCGTTGGCGTCGCCATGCAGTAGATCGGCTTGATAGACCATCAAGCCACCAACGCGAACGGGCAACCCGAGATGCAACATGTGGCAGTAGGCATGCGAACAGATCGTCGAGCCGGTGAAGACGGGATACTTCAGAGCCCGGACTTGCTCCAAATCGCGGCCACCTCCGTTAGTGACCAATCCGACCGAGCCGTAGGCTTGGTAGGTGGAACACATAACCTCTCCGAAGACCGCGGCGACCGGAGGATCGTCCGCATCTTGAAAGACGACGATCGGAGGGCCCGGGAGTTCGGCGAACATCTCCAACTGCTTGCCAATCGAACCGTAGGCGTCGCCGCCAACCGGAGGTGCATCGGAACGGAACTGAGCCGTACTGGCGAAGCCGACGATCGGAGGGAAATCCGGAAAGTTACATTGCACGCGGTGATCCATATAGCCGACGTTGCGTGGTCGAACATCGAACAGCTCGATGACGTTGCAGATGGTTGGTGTGTCGTATGTGGTGAGTTTGTCGAGGACTTCTTGCGTGATGGACATGCTGGTGTGCTTTCTGGTAGGTGGGACGGCTGTTGAGCATTGAACTTAGCAATGAAGGGCGTTGGTCTCAAGCAGCGAACGAGAGAAACGCCCAAGAGGAACGTGAGGAAGGGCTTGCAAAGCTAGCGGCTTCGTGCGAGTCTCGACAACATGCTCACTCGACTTGCCGACAAGGTCATCCTACAGCCCACGACGCATCCCATCCCGACGGACGGGAAGGCGCGGCGTACCATCAGTTTTCCTGAGGGTACGTTCGAGGTGTGGATTCAGCGGACGGGCGGAGAGCTTTTGGGCGAGCCACATTTGTTCGTCTTGAAGTTTCCCGGTACGGGCGGCCGCGCTGAGCGGATGAGTGAGCATCCGGCGGAAGTTTGGCCAGACCTTGCCGCCGAAGTGTGGACTGTGAATCCACCAGGCTACGGGACGAGCGGCGGGCGCGCCAGCTTGCAGTTCACGGCAGCGGTGGCCGATGCTGTTTACGGCGATCTTAAAAAGCACGCCGAAGGCAAGCCGGTCGTCGTCACAGGAAACAGCTTGGGTTGCGTAGCGGCTTTGTATCTGGCCGGGAACCGAGACCTGCACGGACTGTTGTTGCGTAATCCGCCGCCCTTGCGACAGCTTATTATCGGGCATCACGGCTGGTGGAACTTCGGGCTATCGAGTTTCATCGCACAGCAAGTTCCCGACGAACTCTGTTCGATTACGCACGCCAAGCACACACGAGCGCCCGCGTTGTTCATCACATCAGAACGCGACCGGACGATCCCACCACGCTATCAGCGACAGATCATCGATGCCTACGCCGGCGAACATCAAGCCATGCTTCTTCGCGATGCGGACCACGCGACTCCGATCGACGAAAGCCAACTGGAAGAGTACCTAAAGCATCTGAGTTGGTTGAGGGAAGTCGCACTGTAACGGCTTCGTCGTTCAGGCAAACGTTACTCTTCATCCTGCGATTCGGGCGTAAACTCAACGCTATCGTAGACTTCGGCGAGCGGGAGTTCGATTCCCAGTTCGGGCAACGGCACGACGTCAACCAGGTCCTCGTAAACCTCGCGGATGAAGCCCTGCTCGGTGCGGCGGTCGATCACCACGCGAGCAAGATCCTGCTCGACAAGCATGTAGACTGCCAGCGACGAGATCGTCAGGTAAGCGTCTCGCTTTTCGCCCTCATCAATCCGCCGTGTCTTTCGAGACAGCACCTCGACAATCAGAGCCGGCTCGTCTTGGAATGAGTCCGATTGCGGGTTCGGCTTGCAAACGACAGATGCGTCGGCGTAGTAGAACCGAGTGTGCGAGGAAAGCCGGACGCGAATCTTCCGGAATTGTAAGCTCGACACGTTCCACCCTTCAGGCGAGCGCCGAGAGAGACCGTCGCATTCGTTGCAATAAGATTGTGTACATTGCGGGCCCTGGCCTGAGCGTAAACAACACCGCCAACGTATTCGTGCTTGACCTCCGACGAAAGCTCGCCGGTTAGGTAGTCGTCGATGCTGATGTGGCGGAGTTTTTGTGCCGAACTCATACTCCCATCCTATCGGAGCTGTGCCGACTGTTCAACGGAAATGAACTACGGCCGCCACGGTTCGGGGCCGCCGCTCTTCGCTTTCAGGAACTTGGCATCGACTTCCTTGTACCAAGCGTGCAGCTTCGTTTGCATCTGAGCAACTCGATCGGGCATCTTCGCCGCCAAATCGTTTCGCTCGCTGATGTCCTCCGTCAGGTTGTACAAGTGGACTTGGCCGTCTTCGAATCGTTCGAGCAGCTTGTAGTCTCCAATGCGAACGGCTGCACCAGGGAAGCTACCTTGATTGGCATAGTGTGGATAGTGCCAATAGATCGCCTCACGTTCGATCGAGCCTTTCTCCTTCAGCAGCGGTACGAGGCTAACTCCGTCGCGATGTTGCTTCGGTTTGGCAGGAAGATCTGCCATCTCCAACATCGTGGGATAGAAGTCGGTGCTGACGACGGGCGCATCGCAAGTGCTTCCCGACTTCGTCATGCCTGGCCACTTGATGATAAACGGCTCGCGAATGCCTCCTTCGTAGAGCCAACCCTTGCCTCCGCGCAGCGGCAAGTTCGATGTCGGTGAGCCCTCGGAAGTTGAAAGGCCTCCGTTATCGGACGTGAAGCAGACAACCGTATCGTCGTCGAGCCCAAGTTTCTTCAGCTTATTGAGCACTTTGCCGACGGCCAAATCCATCGCTTCCACCATCGCGGCGTAAACCGCATGCTTCTGCAAGATGCGAACTTGTCGAGCTTTCTTTGTTTCCCAGATTTGTTCCTCGTCGGCGAACTCGGTCTTACCAACCAGTCCGAGACGTTCCGCTTTACTCTTGTATTTCTCAACAAGATCAGGTCGCCCGATGAGCGGCGTGTGAACGGAATAGAACGCGAGATACGCGAAGAACGGTTTATCTTTGTTCGTTTCGATGAAGTTGGCTGTGTCAGTGGCTAAGCGATCAGGCAGGTGCTCGCCATCGGGCCCGTCAGACAATCGCGGGTTCCCATACGGAGAAAAGTACTTCTTGCCACCATAAGGTCCGCCACGGTGATGGCCTCCTCGATTGAAATCGAAGCCTTGATTTTCGGGCCAGAACTCTTCGGTGGGCCCCAAGTGCCACTTGCCGGCAAACTGAGTTGCATACCCATGCTCTTTCAACGCCTCAGCGATCGTGACCTCTTCCAAGTCCATCCGGTCATGCAGCGGAGCTGGTAGAAACTTGCCGGGTCGTCGGCCAGAGAAAAAATTCGTGGCGTCAACGCGCGACGGGTGCTTGCCCGTCATGATGCTGTAGCGAGTCGGGCTGCAGACGGGATTTGCCGCATAGCCGTCCGTGAAACGCATGCCTTCGCTCGACAAGCGATCGATGTTCGGCGTTTCATAAAACGTCTCTGGGTTGTTCGCCCCGATGTCCATGTAGCCTAGGTCATCGACGAGAATGAACACGAAGTTGGGTCGATCGGCCTGCGTGTGGCCGACTGTCAGGAAGGCGACGGTCAGAGTTACTATGGCGGTTTGCAGAGTTCGCATTACTTCTTCACTTTCTTCTTTCTCGGAGCTGTGTCTTTTGCCTTCTTCGCTCGCTCTTCCGCCTGTTTGTTCGGTTGTACGAGTTCACCCGAGGAAACGTCTTTCTTCCACGCTTCAATACTCGCGAGCATTGTCTTAACGCGATCCGGTTGGGCTTCCGCCACGTTTTTCTTCTCACCGAGATCATTCTTCAAGTTGTACAAGCCCAACTTCTCGGCGCCCTTGCCACCAACGATCAGCTTCCACGGACCGTCACGCATCGCCTTGCCATTCCAGAAAAGTTGACGCTCGCCAAGCTCCTTGCCTTCGAGCATGACGGGCAATAAGTCGATGCCATCCAAGTTGCGATCCGGCTTTGCCACGCCTGCTGCTGCCAGAATCGTTGGCATCACGTCCAGCGAAATCGTCAACTCGTCGCACGAACTCGCTTTGGCAATCTTCCCTGGCCAGTAGGCGATACATGGCACACGATGTCCGCCTTCCCAATTGCTTCCCTTCGCTCCTCGCAATGCTCCGTTGTTGCCGTTCTTGTTGGCTCCATTGTCGGAGAAGAAGAGGATGAGAGTGTTGTCAGCCAAGCCAAGTCGTTCGACGGTGTCAACGACGGCTCCGACGCTCTTGTCCATCTCGACGACCATCTCACTATAAGCTGCTTGGATGTCCTTCCGCTCTCCCTGATTGTTGAACTTGCCGCCGACGCTGCGCAACGGTGTGTCGTTTGGACCTTGATAGGGGTAGTGCGGGGCTTCATGAGGCAAGTACAAACAGAACGGTTTGCTCTTGTTGTCCTCGATGAACTTGACCGCATGCTTGGTAACCAGATGCGTCGTATAGCCTTCCTCCGTCGCATGTTCGTCTTGGTGCCACCAGTCGTAGTTGCCTGCCTGATCGACATGCGAAAAGAAATCGACATTACCGCTGACGTATCCGACGAACTTGCCGAAGCCGTGATGAATCGGGTTGTACTTCGGATAGTAACCGAGATGCCACTTGCCGAAGGCCGCTGTCGCATAGTCCGCGTTGCTCAAGACTTCAGCGAACGTCGTCTCGCTGGTTTGCAGACCGTGATAGTGAACGGCTCGGGTTGGATCGGCAAACACAACGCCCGGGATTCCGGCCCGCTGCTGATAACGACCGGTCATCAGTCCGGCACGCGTTGGGCTGCAAACATTCCCGCTGGAATGGAAATCTGTGAATCGCATCCCGCCCGCCGCGAGTTGATCCAATCGAGGCGTCTTGATCCAACCGTCGTAGCAGCTTAGATCTCCATACCCCAAATCATCCGCCATGATCACGATGAGGTTGGGAGGTGCGGCCGATAGTGATTGGCAAAATGCACTCACCAAGAGAGCAACGGTAGCACAGCGAATAACAGATGGCATACGTTCTCTCAGTTCAGCTTGGCTACTTACCAAAACCGGTACGCCCACGCGTCGCGGTGCGAATGCTCCACAGCTTGTGGCCAGCAGTGATGTAAAGCGTCTTGCCGTCTTCGTCGCCGAACGTGCAGTTCGTGATCATGTCGGCGGGGACGGGAATGAAGTGTAATAATCCGCCTTCTGGCGAGATGACGTAGATGCCCGCTTTGTACTTTCTTACCGATTCAGCCGGAGGATTCGGGAAGTTAAACCCTGCGGCAACATACAAGCGGCCTTCGACATCCATTGCCATGCCGTCTGGGCCACGATCGGTCTCCCAATCGAACAGCAGCTTGCGGCTGTCTGCTTCGATCGTCCCGTCGGCATTGAGATCGAAACGCCACAGCTTGCGATTACCACCGACACCCTTTGGGCCGTCGTTTACGTTGTCCGCGACGAACAGGTAATTGTCGTCTGCCGAGACGTAAATTCCGTTAGGCCGAGCCACTTCGTGGCTGATCACTCGCGAGGCCTTGCCGACATCGTCGATTCGATAGACGCCTTCGATCACCTTCCCGTCGGCGTCAAGCTGCTGCATATCCGAGCGATCACCATACCGTGGGTCGCTGAAGTAGATACGACCTTTGGCGTCGATCGCCAGATCGTTCGGCGAGTTGAACTTCTTGCCATTCAGATTGTCCGCCAGCACGGTAATCGTGCCGTTCGCTTCGGTGCGAGTCACGCGTCGATTGCTGTCGATCCCGCCACCCTCACAGCACAACATGCGGCCTTGATGATCGAACAGAATCCCGTTCGTGCGCCCCGACGGAGTGCGAAACACGTGAATCACGCCATTCGCATCCCGTCGCATAATCCGATTGTTGACGATATCGCTGAAGTAGACGTTGCCCGACGGATGCCATGCAGGACCTTCCGTAAAGGCGACTCGTCCCTCGACCTTCAGCCGGGCGTCCGGAGCGATTGGATCGGTTGCCGATAGCGAGATGGTTACCGTCGTGCAGAGAAGTAGAGTGGCGTAGAGTTGAATCGACTTCATCGCAGGGTTCCTGATAGTGGTAAAGTTGCGACCAAAGTAGCCATCACGCTCCGCGTGATGAAAGCGGCGCGGCGAAACAACGTTCTCCTACCAATCGGGCTCGAATCACCAGCCAACGCGACTCGCACTCCCGCTATCTTCACGCGGAGCGTGAGGGCTACTTTGAAATGCAATACAGATCCTTGATCGTTCGCAGATACAACGAGTTACCCGCCACGGCGGGCGAAGCTTGGAAGCCATTGTCGAAGTCGCCCTCGGCAACAACTTGGTAATCTTTCGAGGCTTTGATGACCGTCACGTGGCCCTTCACGCTGAAGCAATAAAGATGACCTCCCGCAAGGATCGGCGACGCGCGGTACTCGCCACCGCCGACTCGCTCCTGCCACACAACGTCGGCAGTCTTTGCGTTGATGCAAGAAGCAACGCCTTTGTCGTCTATCATGAACATCAGGTCGCCATCGATGATCGGCGAAGGCCGTTTCGGGGCGCTCTTGCCGAATCCCCATGCGATGTGGGTATCAGTTACGTCACCGCTGCCATCAGGCCGCACGGCGATTAGCGAC
This sequence comes from Planctomycetaceae bacterium, assembly GCA_002726245.1. Classification (GTDB taxonomy): domain Bacteria; phylum Planctomycetota; class Planctomycetia; order Pirellulales; family Pirellulaceae; genus PBSM01. The sequence goes on from PBSM01000067.1 coordinate 14,614, forward strand.
AGCGGCCCCGAGCCGGCTGCGATGTAGACCAGCCCGTGCGCGTATAGCGGTCGCGCGGCGGCGTTCATTCCGCCGTGATGCACTCGCCACAGTTCCTCGCCGGTATTCGGGTCGTACGAGATCGTGTCGGTGGCACTGGGACTGACAACTTGTAGCCGTCCTTTGTGTTCAAAACTCGTTGCTGTCGAGTAAGCCTTCTTGCGATCGCCGTTGTCCGTTCCGTAGTCAATATCGCGATCCCGCTGCCAAACTGTTTTTCCGCTGCCGGTGTCGAGAGCGGTAACATACTGATGGTCATAGCCGTCGTACGCGACGATCAACTTATCGCCGTGAACAATCGGAGAGGAGCCGGGCCCTCGCCAGTGATTGCACTCAAAGTCGCGACGTTCCCAGATCTTCGTCCCGGTCCGCGTATCGAGACACGCCGTGCCATAGCTCCCGAAGTGAAAGTAGATGCGTCCCTCTTCGATCACCGGCGTGCAAGAGGCATAACTGTTGGTGGGGTGAGCAAACCGAGGGTTCTCGTTTTCGAAAACGATAATGTCTCGAAGCACCTTCCCGGAGTATCGATCGATGCAAATCGCTGACATTTGCTTTCCATCCTCGGTAGCCGTCGTCAGCCATAACTGATCGCCCCAGACCACCGGCGATGACCAGGCTTTACCGTGGATCGGGATCTTCCACTGGACGTTCTGCTTCTCGCTGAGTTCCAGAGGCAGGTCTGCTTCGGCTCTGCCATCGCCATTCGGGCCGCGAAACTGAGGCCAGTTGTCGGCAGCTGCAATTAATCCGGGAAACAGCAGCAACGCGGACAGAATCAAGCGACGCATCGATATTCCCTTTCTCTGGGGTCTGGTCAGGTGGCTATGATATACCGCGGCCGGTGAGAATCTGAGCATTTCGTTTAACCGCAAGCCGGAGGCGTGCGCTTCCGCGGCGGAGAGAAGCGCACGCCTCCGGCTTGCGGTTAAACGAACGAAGGGCAAGATCTAGCCGGCTGGAGTATAGCTCGAACGAAGCTCGTCCGCGAGCGCCGGCTCCAAGTGCTTCGCCGCTATAAAAGCGAGAAGCAGGCGTGTAGAATCGGCATGATGGAGTTACATGATGTCTGATCCGGTCTGGTATTACGCGCGTGGCGAGTCGGAGCAAGGGCCGATCTCGACCCCGCAGATCAAGGCCCTGGCTGCCGCCGGTGCTCTCAAGCGAGACGACTTGGTTTGGAAAGAGGGCATGGAGAGCTGGCTGCCCGCAGGCGAAGTCAACGAGCTCTATCCGTCCGCCGAGCCGAAGAAGGCATCCAAGGAGAAAGCTACTTCGACTTCCGAGACGCCGGCGCCGAGTGCCGCTCCACGCCCTCGGCAGCGTTTCTTAGTCGAAGAAGCCGACTTGAAGCAGCTCATCTGCAACGTTGGCCGCGGCTTGATCGTGTTTGGCGTCCTGATGGTCCTCATGTCACGCGGTTGCGATTCGCTAGGCCATCGCAAGGTCGCCAGACTGAAGGCGATCTCGCAGTCGGCTGAAGCGGAGTTTCAGAACGAATGGGAGCGTGCCAAGGCCCGTCTCGAAGACGAACAACTCGCACTTAACGAAAAGCAAGATCGCTCGCAATCTCAGCAGGAGAGGTTGCAGCGTATTCCCGCAGAGATCGCGACGCTGGACCAATCGAAACGCGACGAACAACGATTGCTTCGTCAAGGTCGTTGGCGAGACTATCAGCTCCGCGCCGAAGGCTCTGTCACGGCCAATCAAATCGGAAGCTACTGGCGACGAGTGGCTTTTTTGTTTGGCACGATGGCTCTTGCGGTCGGACTCTTAGGCGTGACTCCGACGACCGAAGGTCCAGAGAGATGGATCTGTCTCGTCATGCTCGTCGTGATCCTCTATAGCGTTTACTCGAGTGGCAGCGTGTGGGATGGCGGATTGTAGGTCTCTCTCGCCGAGAGAGACTTGAGCGTGTCTTACCCGCCACGGCCCCGAAGACAAACGCAAGACCAACGGCAAGTGAGTCAAAGCGCGACCAGATCCGCCTCGGCGAGGAGGACCTACACAGCTAGCCAACGGAAGCCAGCGTTTGACCAGTCGTCACTTGATCACCAACGCCAACATCAAGAGACGCCACCGTCCCACCGACCGGTGTGTTGATCGCGACTTCCATCTTCATGGCTTCGAGAACTAGCAACGCGTCACCTTCCGCGACTTGGTCGCCGGAGTTGGCCAGCAGACGCAAGACAACACCCGGCATCTCAGCCTTCACGGGCGTCGTCTCCCCGACAGGTGCGGCTGGCTGCGCCGGGGCAGCTTCTCCGTCCGCTCGAATACCAACGCGATACGACTTGCCGTTCACAGTGGCCTGATCGTTGCTGAAGGCCATGCGGTATTCGAGGCCGTTCACCGTGACGACATACTGCCCCGAATCGCTTGCGCCGGCTTCCGTCTTGGGAGCATCCTTATCGACTTTGCGAACGCCGATCGTTGCTTCGCCCTTGAGGAAAGCGAGGCCCTTGTCTTTGCAGGCGGCGACGATAAAAAGGTTCTCGTCGGTGACTTCCAGTCCGTGCTCGTTGAGCTGCTTTCGGGCAGGCTCGACGCCTTTGTTCGGATCTTCGTCGTTCAACTCCAGCGGCTGGCGCGTCGTTGGCTCCAGGCCAAGTTGCTCCGACGCGATCTTGACGACTTCATCATCCGGCTTGACCGGTGTCTTGCCAAAGTAACCAAGTACCATCTTGCCGTATGGCTCGGCGATCTTCTTCCACGGCCCAAACATCACGTTGTTCAAGGCCTGCTGCACGTAGAACTGTGACACGGGCGTAACCGATGTACCAAATCCGCCGCGACGCACCACATCGCTCATCGCTTTAATCAAGGCGGGGTACTTATCCATGATGCCATTGTCGCGCATCATCTGCGTGTTTGCGGTCAGGGCTCCGCCCGGCATGGGGCTCCACGGAATCAGTGGCTCGACGGTTGTGGCTTCCGGCGGAAGAAAGCAATCGCTCATGCAATCCTTGAAGACTTCTTCAGCCTCGCGCACTTTCTCGATGTCGATATCAAGTGTGTACTCCGAGCCTCGCAGAGCGTGCCACATGACCAGAATGTCAGGCTGACACGTTCCACCCGAGCACGGAGCCATCGACAGATCGATGGCGTTCGCCCCAGCATCGAGCGCGGCTTTGTAGGCCAAAACCGACGTGCCTGCCGTCTCATGTGTATGGAAGTGAATGTACGCGTCGCCCGGCAGCATCTTGCGGGCTCGTTTGATCGTTTCGTAAACAGTCGATGGGACGGAAGTCCCCGAGGCATCTTTGAAGCAAACCGCGTCGAACGGGATTTCGGCATCCAAGATCTTCTGCAGCGTGGCCTGATAGAAATCAGGATCATGAGCGCCGCTGCAACCAGGAGGCAACTCCATCAGCGTGACGCAGACTTGATGCTTCAAGCCGGCATCAACGATGCACTGTCCGCTGTAGATCAAATTATCGACGTCGTTCAAGGCATCAAAGTTGCGGATCGTCGTGATGCCGTGCTTCTTAAACATCTGGGCATGCAGCTTGATCACGTCGCTGGACTGGGATTCAAGCCCCACAACGTTCACGCCGCGAGCGAGCGTCTGCAGATTCGCATCTGGACCGGCAGTCGCGCGGAACGCGTCCATCATGTCGAACGCATCTTCGTTGCAATAGAAATACAGCGACTGGAAGCGCGCACCGCCGCCCGCCTCGAAATACTGAATCCCCGCGTCGCGAGCTGCTTGCAGAGCGGGCAAGAAGTCCTTTGTGAACACCCTCGCTCCGTAGACAGACTGAAATCCATCCCGGAACGCCGTACACATGAAATCTACTTTTTTGGCCATCTTCACCACACCTTGCAGGTGCCAATCGTCTTCGTTTAACCGCAAGCCAGAGGCGTGCGCTTCTCCAAACCGCAACGAGGAAGCGCACGCCTCCGGCTTGCGGTTAAACAGTTAATTCACCAATACCGACCACAGGACTCCAGCAGCCACCGCCGAACCAATCACGCCAGCAACATTCGGAGCCATCGCGTGCATCAGGAGGAAGTTATGTGGGTCCTCCTGTTGGCCAACCATTTGTACAACGCGAGCCGAGTCGGGCACTGCGGAAACACCGGCGGCTCCGACCAACGGGTTGATCTTTTCTTCGAGGAACAAGTTCATAAACTTCGCGAACAATACTCCCGCCGCGGTCGCTACACCAAACGCCGTCGCACCCAGACCGAAGATCAACAGTGAATCCGCGGTCAGGAACTGATCCGCTTTTGTACTGGCTCCGACAGCGAAGCCGAGCAATATCGTCACGATATCGATCAGCGCAGTACGGGCGGTGTTGGCTAGTCGCTCGGTAACTCCGCTCTCCTTCATCAAATTGCCGAAGAAGAGCATGCCCAACAGTACTATTGCACCGGGCGCGATCAGCGAACAGATCATGAATGCCACGATCGGGAACAAGATGCGTTCCCGTTTCGACACTTGGCGTGGCGATGCCATCCGAATCAGCCGTTCGTCGCGAGTCGTCAAGAGCTTCATGATCGGAGGCTGGATCACGGGAACCAACGCCATATACGAATAGGCAGCGATGGCGATTGGTCCCAGCAAGTGCTCCGCCAGCTTGGCCGACAGGAAGATCGCCGTTGGTCCATCCGCACCACCGATGATCCCGATGGCTCCCGCTTCCGCAGGTGTGAAGCCGATGAACAGGGCACCCAAGAACGTCGAGAATACTCCGAATTGCGCAGCGGCTCCCAACAACACGAGTTTCGGGTTGGACAACATCGTCGAGAAGTCCGTCATCGCACCGATGCCGAGAAAAATCAGCGGCGGAAAGATGCCGTAGCGCACACCAAAGTAGATGTACGCCATCACACTTCCCGACTTGAACTTGACTTGCTTCGGCTCCGCCGGCTGGTCCGGATCCGCTTGATTCGGTTCTTCCATGACAATTTGACCGTCCGACACGACAATGCCGCCATCGTCGTAAACACCGAGTGACATGTCGGCCTGATAAGGAATGTTGCCAACGATGATTCCGAAACCGATCGGCAACAACAGCAGCGGCTCGTAGTCCTTAATGATCGCCAGCGCAATGAAGACGCAGCCGATCACGATCATGATCGCGTTGCCCGGCGTCATCAGGTAGAAGCCGGTCGTCTGCAGAAAATCGTAGAAGATACTCATTCAGTCGATTTGTTTTGCATCCTCGCATGCAATGCTACACCGATCGCTACGGCGACGACCTCATCGTCCAACGCGCCCGCGGGAGTCGCCGTTCCGTGGTGATGGTCTCCTTCCGGAGGCAACACGTGCTGCAGCGAATCCATGATCCTGGGCAGAATCGCGATAAAACCGCTGATCAGCACCAACGCTGTGAAGACGATCAACAATCCCATTACCGCGACACCGAGTTCTCGGCTGGTGATGTTGTCAAGGCTGAAGCTAATCACCAGCAGCATCCGATGGCACCACGATGTTATTTGGAGATGAGGCGTTCTGGTAACTGTCGCCCCACATTGGCACGAGGCGAATCGACTAGACTAGCCGGGAAAAAGCGGCCTGTCGAGGGTGCCCCGATCGGCTTAGATCGCCTATTTCTTTGAGGCTCGTGGGCGATTGCGGTAGCTGGGCCATCCAATCCGTTGCGACTCGTACCGAGGCCACTCCCACGCCGGCCAAACCGGGCTTTCCGTGCAAACTTCCTCGTACATTCCGTTGAGCCTCGCGATCATCTCCATCAACCGCTGCGATTCGCTTGGGGCGAGATCGGTCGTTTCGGCCGGATCGTCCTTCAGATTGTACAGCTCGAAGCTTTTCAGCTTGGCGGTTTTGAGCATCTTCATTTCTTCATCAACGATGTCGGCGGTTCGCCGCAATTCGGGAGCATCTAGCTTCGCGAGGATCTTCCAATCGCCGTCGCGCATGGCGACTTTGGGCACCGTCGAAGCCCGCAGGTATTGCCAGTAGAGAGGCCGCGCTCGCTTGATGGCTTGTTTCGTGAAGACAGGGGCGAAGCTGGCTCCGTCGAGCACGCGATCCGTCGGAACGCCAACACCCGCGATCTCGCAAAGCGTTGGCAACAAGTCCACACCGCTGACCGGTTCGTCGCTGACAGTGTTCGCCTTTGTATGGCCTGGCCACTGAAGAATGCCGGGCACTCGAATCCCACCTTCGTACAGATGCCCTTTCTTCTCGCGAAAGCCGCCCGTCGATCCGTGCGGATGAATGCCGGTGATGGCCGGACCGTTGTCGCTGGTGAAGTAGACGAACGTGTCTTTCCGTAAATCAAGTTCGTCCAGCGTCTTCACAAGACGTCCAAACGCACCATCCATTTGCGTGATGTTGCCGTGATGAGCCGAATAGCTCGGGTCGTCGGCAGGATATAGCTTCGCAAACTTGTCATCTGTCGCGATCGGTTCGTGCGGCTCGTGATAGCAAATGTAGATGAAGAACGGTTTACTCTCGTCGCGCCATTCCTTCAGCCAGCGAACGGCTTCGTCGGTGACGAGCTGCGAGGCGTATCCTTCAAGTTGGCCGACGGGCTTCCCATTGCGAACGAAGTTGTTTGGATTGCGATGATTTGGCAGGGCGTTGTTCTGGGTCGAAAACCAATGATTGAAGCCGTGGTCCCACGGCTGCGGTTGGCTCGGCAGATTGAAGTCGCCGTTGAGATGCCACTTGCCAACGTGACATGTGTCGTAACCTGAATTGCGCAGCAGCGTTGCAACTGTGATTTCCTGTCGCCTGACATGCATCGGTGAAAACATCGGAATCCAGTTGTGAACGCCAACGCGATACGGCGTGCGACCGGTCATGAATCCGGTGCGGGCGGGCGAGCAGTTCGCGGCCGCTGCGTAGCAACTCGTCAACCTCAGCCCTTCGCGTGCGAACTGATCGATGTTCGGCGTCTTCAGTTTGTCGTGTCCGTAACAAGCCAGATCGCCGTAACCGAGGTCATCGCACAGCACGATCACGAAGTTCGGACGGCTTGCCGCGTCGTCGGCCGCGAGAAGTAGCTGAGTTAGCTGCAGAATCGCGAGAAAAGAAGCCAAACAAACCAAAGCGGCGAAGCCGCGACCAAAGTAGCCATCACGCTCCGCGTGATGAGAGCGGTGGCACGCAAGACGTTGACCTGCGTGAAATGCTGCTCCAGTGCAAGCGCTGTTCGACGCACCGCTTTCATCACGCGGAGCGTGATGGCTACTTCGACTGCAAATCAAAAGAAAGTTGTGCATGCTGTTCCTTTACCGGTTGCTTGCCGTCACCGAGAGCGACCAGTATAGACAGGGAAGGGAGGAAAGGGAGGGAATATCCAATATCGACCAAGGAAAGTCCAAGGGCGAAGGAAGAGAGAGTCTTTCTTCTTACTTCATCATTGGACATTCCTTGTTCGACATTCTGCGGTTCCCTTGCTCCAATGCCCTACACCAGCGTGTACCCACCATCGATCACGAGTGCCGCGCCGGTCATGTACCGGGAAGCATCGCAGGCGAGATAAACGGCCAACGGACCAAGGTCTTCGGGCTGGCCGTAGTCGCCGTCGGGAACCTGCTTGCGGAAGTTCTCGACGACCTCGGGGTGGATCTTCGCCCAACGTTGATTCGGCTCGGTGAAGAAGCCGCCGGGAAGGATCGCGTTGACCGTGATCTTGTGCGGGGCCCAGTCAACTGCCGTCGCGCGAGTAAACTGCACGATCGCCGCCTTGGCGGTTTCGTAATGCCGCCCCTTGATCATCCTGCCGGCCACGAGTGCGTTGATCGAAGAAATGTTGATGATACGTCCGCCCGACCCGCGTTTGATCATCGACCCGCCGATGATCTTGGTGCAGACGAAGACACTCGTCAGATTCAAATCCATCAGCTCACGCCACTTCTCCAGTGGCATCTCTTCTGTTGGGATGTTTTCGCGACGGCCGCCGACGTTGTTGATCAGAATATCGATCGGGCCGTGATCGGCAACGACACGCTCGCAGGTCGCTTCGCAGGCAGCCATGTCATTCATGTCGGCTTGCACGGGAACACATTCACGTCCGAGCGCGCGGATGTCGTCGGCTGTTTTGTTCAAGCTCTCTTCATCGCGGCCACAGAGCACTACGTCAGCTCCAGCATCAGCGATCGTGAGCGCCATCTCGCGACCAAGGCCGCGGCTACCGCCAGTGATAAAGAGACGTTTTCCATCCAGTCGAAAGCGGTCAAGAATGGTCATGAGAGGGATTGGGGATTGGGGATTGGGGATTAGATACCGTGATGCGGTTCGGACAAGATACCACTTCCTGTCACAAGCTGCCATTTATAACATGGTGCGAAGGAGATCTTCTGCTAACCCCTAATCCCTAACCTCTAATCCCTAACCCCTCCATGAAAATCGGTGTTTTCTGTAGCGGCGGTGATGCTCCAGGCATGAACGCGTGCGCGCGAGCCGTGGTTCGGCGGGCGATCGGCGAAGGGCATCAAGTTGTCGGCATCCTGCGAGGCTATCAGGGCCTGCTCGACGAGGATTTCTTCGTCAACGTGAATGGCGAGCCACTGATGTTGTTGCGATCGGTGTCCGGATGGTCGCGATTCGGCGGAGCCTTCTTGAGAAGCAGCCGCAGCGACGAGTTTCGTACCGAAGCAGGACAAGCGAAGGCCACGGACATTCTTCGCAAACACGAAATCGATGCGTTGATTCCAATCGGCGGTGACGGAACCTTTAACGGCGCGGTGGCGCTCGCGAAGCATTGGGATGGCCAGCTTGTTGGCTGTCCGGGGACGATTGACAACGATCTGATCGGCACCGATTTCACGATTGGGTTCTCGACGGCAGTGCAGACGGCCGTTGGTGCCGTTGACAAAATTCGCGATACCGCCGAGAGCCACGAACGGATGTTCTTGGTCGAGGTGATGGGCCGGCACAGCGGGTTTATCGCGGTTCACACCGCGATCGGTGCTGGAGCAGAATGCGTCTGCATCCCGGAGACGCCGACGGACATTCCCGCGATCGTCGTGTCAATACGTGCGCTGAAGGAACGTGGCAAGACTTCGATCATGATGATCGTCGCCGAGGGTGATGAAGAAGGAGGCGCGGAAGAGCTGAACGAGCAGATCAAGGCGGCTGGCAATCCGTTCAACACACGAGTCGTCGTACTGGGTCACTTGCAGCGAGGCGGCTCTCCTTCGCCGGAAGATCGGATTCTCGCCAGTTCCTGCGGGGACTTCGCCGTGCAAGCCATTCTGGAAGGCAAGACGGGTGTGATGTCGGGGCTAATCGGCGGCAAGTCAACTCTTACTCCATTCGAAGAGACTTACGCGAAGCACAAGCCCATCCCAGAGGAGTTGCTGCAACTCGTCGAACATTTAGCGAGTTAGATGACGACGCGTTTAGCAAGCCGGAGACGAGTATAAAGAAAGCCCGAAACGCCTGTTTTCCGCGATCTTTTGTCAGGGTGGCTGAGGGGATTTGAACCCCCGACCCTCGGAACCACAATCCGATGCTCTAACCAACTGAGCTACAGCCACCACGTTGGAATCATA
>PBSM01000068.1 GCA_002726245.1 Planctomycetaceae bacterium
ATATGACACGCGAGCGAATGGCCGACACCCGTCGGGCTCTAAAATCCAAAGGTCGACGAGTGGCTGGCCGAGTTCCCTATGGTTACACGACCGACGCGCGTAGCAAACAACTCATCATCGTTCCCACCGAGGCATCACACATTCGCGCGATGTTTGACTTGGCGGGGTGCGGTAAGACAGCCAGAGAGATTTCCGAATCGGCCAATCGCAAGGGATGGCACACGCGGCCGTCGCCCAAGTGGCCTCATGGCGGTGCTTGGACTCCGCGTCAGGTCCTTTCAACACTCGCGAATCCTGTCTATGCGGGGCGCATTCATAACGACGAAGGCACTCTCGCGGGTGCCCACGAAGGGATCGTTACTCCCGAGCAGTTCGACATCGTGAAACAACAGATTGATAGCCGGAGACCCAAGTCATGTCCGCGCCGCGATGCAGCAGTTCCGTGGCGACTCAAGGGTGTCATCCGCTGCGGTCAGTGCGATCGTGCCATGAGCCCCAGCACCTCCCACTATCGCCAGTTTCGCTATCGCCATTACCGATGTCGGACACATGCTGGTGGGCGACCACCCTGTCCCGGCGTATCCATCGCAGCCAACACGATCGAAAACTTCGTTGTCGAGCAGTTGTCGCAGGTTTCACCCCAGTCCGTTCTGTCTACTGGAGAGCAGGAATTGGCCGGCGACTTTGCATCGCTTTGGCAACTTCTCGATGAAGTGGCGCAGCGCGAGTGTATGGCCTCGATCGTCGAGTGCGTTCAATATCACAAAGCGAAGAGTCGCATTCGAATCTCGGTGCGTGCCGGCGCGGTCGGAGTTTTGGCTGGCGAGATCGCCAACCGTAACCGCGATTGACCTCTTCAACGATGCCCGCGACAGGGTCGTGCCAGTTTTCGCGTGCCTCGCTACAATAGGAGCCATCACTTATAAGGACGGAGCCGAGCATGTCGAAGAAGAATCGAAGATCAAAATCGCCGAAGGGACACACCACTAGCCGCAAGAATCAGCGGAGCTCAAACACGCCTGATCTGTTAAATGCGCCGTTACCCGACCGTCGCGCAATGGAAGCAATCATGCAACGGATGTTCAGCGACGGCGATGTCGCCGAAGACTCTCTCGAAGCTGCGCAGCAGATCATGTATGACGCATTCGAGGCGGAGAGTTCTGGCCGGCAGGTGCAGCTTGCGAAACAGGCCCTGGAGCGTTCGCCCGACTGTGCAGATGCCTATGTCTTGCTCGCCGAACATGCACGGTCTCTCGACGAGGCACTCCATTTCTACGAGCAAGGGGTGGCCGCTGGGGCGCGTGCGTTAGGTGATGATGGATTCCAAGAATTTGAAGGGCACTTTTGGGGATTCCTCCCGACGCGACCGTACATGCGTGCCCGTGCAGGACTGGCCGATGCGTTGTGGGCTTCTGGACGCTATGAGGATGCCGTTGGAAATTACCAGGCCCTACTGCGACTGAATCCCAACGACAACCAAGGTATCCGCTATCGCCTTGCATCCGCGCTGCTCGATCTGCAACGTCACGATGAACTGTTCGAATTACTCGAACAGTACAAAGAAGATGACATGGCCGACTGGTCGTACACGCGAGCGTTGCTGGCGTTTCGTCAGGAAGGAGAATCCACGTCCGCTTGTCGACTGCTGCGGGAAGCATACAAGTCGAACTCACATGTTCCGGACTATTTAACTGGCGCCAAACCGATGCCGCAAGAATTACCGGAACACATTTCACCAGGCAGGGAAGACGAAGCCGTCGGATATGCCGCGCAGTATTTGCCAGCATGGAAGAATTCGCCCGGTGCCATCACTTGGCTGCGAAAAACACTCCACGTAAAACTCGCCGAGCCGCCTCAACGCGCGGCGCCTTCGTGGAGTAGGGTCAAACAAGTCCTCAGTGATTTGCCACAAAGCGACGATGTATGGGAGGTGGAGTTAGCGTCTCTCGGCGATTCGCACGACGGCAAACTGTGGATGATGGCGATCGCCAACGCGACAAGCGGCGAAGTCCTGTTGCTGGATATGATGGATCAGCGCCCCAAGGATGCCGAAGTGTGGCAACAATTGTTGCAAGTCATGCGGCAACCGGAAACGGGAGAGCCCAGTCGCCCGACGCAAGTGCAAGTTACACGGAAAACGTTTTGTCGGCTGTGGCAGCCAAAACTGGCGCAGCTCAAGATCGATTGCGAAGTCGTCGCTGCTCTACCGCTAGTCGATAGTGTGATGACACTTGCCGGTTCGTCCACCGACATGCTTGAACGGATTCATATTGCGTCCGATTCTGCGGAAGGTTATCCCGACATTTCATCACTGCCACAAAGCGTCGGAGAAGTGTGGCAGGCGGATGTCCGGCAATTAGCATCGTGGATTGAGGTGGATGGCCAGCCACAGCGACCGTGGATCATTCTGGTTGCGAACACCACGGACGGCTTGATTTACACTACCGATCTCACGCAATCGACTCCGCCACCGAATTGGCTCTGGCAGGGTGTGCAGAAGGCGATTTGCCAGCCGGCGGTGGAATCGCCTCATCTGCCGGGTGTGATTGAGGTTAGTTCGGACGAAGATCGCCGCGTACTCGCGACCTATCTGGAAGAGGCCGGTGTGAAGTGCGTCGTTGCCGGTCAACTCGAGCAACTCGACGAGATGCTAGACGGATTGACCGATCGCCTCGCCGGTTCGTCGGGACCAAGGCCGCTCCTGGATTCGCCCGGAGTCACCGAGGAAACGCTCGGCAAGTTCTTTCGCGCCGCTGCCGATTTTTACCGCCAAACTCCTTGGCGTTCTATTGCCGGTGACACCATTATCCAGGTTGAATGCGATGCTTTGACGAGCGGGCCGTGGTTCGCGGTAGTCATGGGGCAGTCTGGCATGTCCTTGGGCCTAGCGTTGTACGAGGATCTCGATCTGTTATGCCGGTTGCTTACCGGCGACGCGTCCGACGAAGAGAACGCTCGGCGCACCTCGGCCTTGTCCCTGACGTATGGCGAGGCGTTCGAACTCGCCGGGAAAGATATTGATGCCTTGGAAAGGCATGGCTGGCAGATCGCTGGCCCGGAGGCTTATCCAACGGTCATGCGAGTGAATCCGGGGTTAGCGATTCGCGTACCGCTGAAATGGGAACTCGAACTGCTACAGGCGTGCCTCGAATGCATTCCCAAATTCCTCAAGGACGAGCAGGCGTATGCTACATCTTCCGCTCAGCGCCCTCTAAACCTCAAGCTTTCGGTTGTCTCCCAAGCGTAAGGTGGCCTCCGGTGCCTGCTCTTGTCCCGAGAACTCTACACGATTTGTCAGACGCCGGTGATGCGTTCGCCTTCGTGATCTGAAATTTCATCCGTATCGTTGCTTGCCAACAGCCAACTTGATTCCTGCCACGCGTCCTGCTGTTAACTCAAAGATGCGACCCGCTGTTAACTAGAAATGGTGTTGCATCGTAGCCACTGGTCAAACACGGGCCCCAAGATTTTAATACGAACCGGACGAGAATATGCCAAGCACGAAAGTTGTAAGATATGTACTGGCATGCAGTTGCGATTCTCGCCTGTTAATCGCCATGTCGAGCCACTGTCAGGGCGAATTTGAGCTTTTTCAGTTTGCGGAATTTCCGCCGACAATCCGGTTAACGCACAACGCCGAGAGTGAGAGCTCTCGGCGTTTTGTCTTTTCCGCAAGTGGGGCAACGACTTGCGATGATCGGCCGCGTTGGGAGAGTTCTCTGTTCTCGTGTGGAGAGCGCCGCCCAGTCGCCCTTTGCCGTGACTTCTCGCCCAAACTCTCGCGCTCTCTGTTTAACAGACCCCTTTGGGTTAGCAACCTAGTTGGGTTTGGACCCCGAAAGCAACGGGTTGCGGAATGGTCCAGGCATCCAGCGGCGTAGGCGCGCCCACGTGGCCAACGTTTGCGTTGGAGGGTCTGGTCCGACGAACGGTCCAACCGCAAGAAGAGGCCGCGACGTGCGGCCTCGTAGGCGACGTGGTAGCGAACCTGCGGGGCAGACGCCAGCCGTCGTCGCAACGGCGAAATCGCCACCGCTGCTGTAGACGTTGTATTTGTCGTTTGAGAAAGTGGTTCGAGTTCGTCGAAACACCAGCAGACCATCGACGAGGATGCTGGCGTAGAGATGCAGCACGATTTTCGGTGCTATCCGGAAATCAACTCTGCAACGAAATCGGTCACGAACCGTTTGAACGAGTCGTTTTGGACGAACTGCTTGTAGAACTCGGTGTCGTCTCGAAGCATCGGGCCCATAGCTTTCTTGACGGCCGCAGCCAATTCTAGCCGAGCTTTGCTTGGCGTATTTTGCTTTGCGTTTTTGTACGCTTCGTCTTTCTCGACCGCCGGTGCGACGTCATCTTTGATGCGATTGAAAATGCGATCAGCGTCGGCAAACAGCGTTCCAAATTGTTCGTTAAATGATTGCAGAATCTCGCTGAGCCGAACCATCTCTGGTTCTGGCTTGCGCCCGCCACCGCCCGTCGGAGCCGGATCGATCTCTGCGTCCTCGTCACCGAGCATGATCTTCAATCGTTCCTGCTTTTCAACGCGATAGCTATCCATGTTAATCGCATCGAGAATTCCCTTTGACAAATCTTCTTCCTCGGGGGCAGGAAGTTTTCGGACAAGCATCGTCAGAAAGATTGAAAGCTTTTCCCACGAGGCGTTATTGAAAGGCAGAATTGAAGCCAAGAAGTCATACGTCCGGACGAACGCTTTGGCTTTCCCTTTGAAGTCGACTTGGCCATCTTCGTCCAGCGATGTTTTGTAAACCGCAACACATGGATCAAGCAGAGGGTCGAGCGTGTCTCGACGCTCACCCGTCAAGTACCGCTCGACTAGCAGATCAATTTGATCTTGCGAATAGACCTGAGCATCGTTCAACGCACGTTGTAAGTCGTGCAGTTTGTTTTGATCCGTCTCTTCGGAGAGCAAAGTAGTGCGGTAATAGTCAGAAAACGCTTCCTTGACCGAGTCGGCATTATTATAGAAATCGAGTACGAACGCGGTGCGCTTGTCGGGGTGTGCGCGATTTAGCCGCGAAAGAGTCTGCACAGCTTGGACGCCCGACAATCTCTTGTCGACGTACATTGAATGCAGCAGCGGCTCGTCATAGCCCGTTTGAAACTTGTCGGCGCACACCAGGAAGCGATAGGGATGTTCCTGAATTTGGTCAGCAATTTCGTCGCTGGGGAAGCCGTTCAACTGGGCTTCCGTCATCATGGTGCCCTCAACGTCGGTCTCGCCAGAGAAGGCAACGATGGCTCGGTGAGGACTCTTGATCTCTTTCAAGTAACTTTGAATCGCTCGATAGTACAGAACCGCTTCGGGAATGCCCGCACATATCACCATTGCTCTTGCCTCGCCACCAATCTTTCGTGGTGCGAGTACGTATTGGAGGAAGTGATCCACCATTATCTCTGCCTTCAGGCGAATCGCATGGTCGTGGCGTTCGACATACTTGCGAAGTTTCTTCTGCGCTCGTTTCCGATCGAACATCGGATCGTCATCAACGATGGCCTCCAACTTGTAGTAGCTGTCAACTGGCGTGTAGTACTTTAGCACATCGATGATGAACTGCTCTTCGATCGCCTGCTTCATCGTATAGCTGTGAAATGGGCGATGTTTTATCTTCCCTTCTTCGCCGGGAAACGCATCGCCGAACATCTCGAGCGTACGATTCTTGGGAGTCGCTGTAAACGCAAAGTAGCTGGCATTGGTCAGCATCTTCCTTGCCGCCATGCGTTTTTCTAAAGCATCATTGATCGCATCTTCGGGATCGGAAAGGGCTTCACTCATTGCTGCGGATGCCTTCCCGCCTTGGCTCGAGTGAGCTTCGTCGATGATAATGGCAAAGTTGCGGCCGCGGTGCTGGTCGCCAATTTCATCGAGCACAAAAGGGAACTTTTGGACTGTGCTGATGATGATCTTCTTACCCGACTCGATGAACTTTCGTAGGTCACCACTGTGACGAGCGTGCCCGACCGTTGCCCCCACCTGCATGAATTGGCGAATCGTCGCGTCAATTTGTTGATCCAAAAGCCGACGATCCGTAATGACAACGATTGAATCGAAGATCGGCTGTTCCCCTTTTCGCAATCCGATTAATTGATGCGCAAGCCAAGCGATCGAATTTGACTTGCCACTTCCAGCCGAGTGCTGAATCAAATATCGCTTGCCAGGTCCACGCTCGCGCACGTCGGCCAGGACCACTCGTACCAAGTCCAATTGATGGTAGCGAGGGAAAACCTGCTTCAGCGTCTTCTTTCCAGTCTTGCGATTTTTCTCCTCGACGATCTGGGCGTAGTTCTCAAGGATATTTGTCAGCCCCTCAGGCGTCAGCGTCTTCTTCCAGAGATAATCCGTTTTTAACCCGTAGGGATTGGGTGGATTACCTGCTCCGTCATTGTGCCCGCGATTAAAGGGAAGGAACCACGATTTCTTTCCCTTCAAGTGCGTACACATCATCACTTGGGCGTCGTCGACCGCAAAGTGAACAATGCAGCGACCGAAGGCAAACAATCGCTCGCGAGGATCACGGTCGTTGCAGTACTGCTTGATCGCGTCATCGACCGTTTGCTTTGTCAAACTGTTCTTCAGTTCGAACGTGGCAACTGGCAGGCCGTTGATGAAGATCGCCAGGTCCAACGACAACTTCGACTCGTCAAGACTGTAGTGCAATTGGCGCGTAACGCTAAAACGATTTTCAGCGTATCGAGCCGCTGCGGTCGTGTTGCCGGGTGTAGGGGTTCCGTAGAACAAATCGATGCTGTGCTTCTGATGTTTGACGCCGTGCCGCAAGATATCAATCACGCCGCGAGCGGCAATCTCCTTCTCCATCCGAGCCAGAAATGCTCGTCGGGTGGGATTGTCGGTTTGCAGCTGCAGTTCGGCAGCAACATCCGGTTGAGTCGCTACGAGAAACGTCGTCAGCTTGACGAGATCAATACACGCTTCGCGATCGTAGTCATGCCAATCACCCGCCTTCCAGCCGCGAGCCAGCATGTCGTCGAATATGATCTTCTCAAGCCCACCTTCGGTTGTGTCGCTGACGCGCGCCGCACTCCGTAAAGTCGGTTCTTCTTCATTAGCGGTACTGGCACTGGCCGGGATTTCGTCGTTCATTGGACGTGAGAGCCTCCCAATCAGCTAGTTCGCCAACAATCCGCGCTCGTGTAATACGTTCCAAGCCAGCTCGATATGCTTGTCGGAAAACAAATCCCGCTTTCTTGCGTTCCACGAGTGTACGGCCTCGATCACTGCGTCTTTGGTGCTCGCACTGTCTTTCGACGCGACCCAATGAACCGTCGCCAACAACTCCATCCCGTAGGGAGTCTCGAATCCTGAAATGAGTTCGGCGACACGATCAAACCGCGACTGGGTATCGGGATGCTCCTGCAGGAATTCCTCTGCTTCGGCCACTCCCGCTGGCAACAGTTCAATAGGCTTTTCCGGAGAGTCTTCGCCGTCGGCAAAGCCAAGCGTAAAGTAACCTTCGATCTCGTTTAGCACGAATCGCAGTTTTTCTGAATACGGCCCGTAATGCGCTTTTGTGAATCCCAGCTTCGGAATCGGTTCACCGACCTCGACAAGGAAGTACATCAACTTATGGACTTCCAACAGCGTTACGAAGGGGTCCATCACGCCAGCAAGATACTTTCGCATCAACCCCAGCATTGCCGCTCGCGCGACTGTCATTTTCGGTTTGTTCTTCTTGCGAACCATCTTCGCGGCTGCTGGTGCCCCAGCCGGTTCGTACAGTAGGACTTGAACATTCGGTAGCTCAGCGAAGGCATTCTCGATTCTCGGACGCACCTCCGACCAATCCAATCCGCCCAGGCCACAGCCAATTGGCGGAACCGCAATTGACTTGATATTTCGTGACCGAACCACTTCGACGAGCGCCTGCAAGCCCGATTCAATGTCTTCGATCTTGCTATTGGCTCGCCAATGATCCTTCGTGGGAAAGTTGATCACATAACGCGGATTCAGAAACTTGCCGCTATCGTAGACCAGCATCATTCCTGGCCGAAGTTCACCCGCATCGCATGCCTTCTTGTAGACCTTGAAGTTTTCTTCAAACCTCTTCTTAAACTGTGCAGCGATGCCACGGCCCATCACACCAACGCAGTTGACGGTGTTGACGAGCGCTTGGGCATCTGCCTTCAGAATGTCGCCTTTGGTGAGTTCAATCATCGGTTTAGTCATTATCAAAAGTACCAGCTATTTTCGATACGAATTGTCGGCTGATGAGTGGCCGAAGCAATCGCCCGTTGTGCCAGCATGAGTCTATTTTGGTCAAAAACGTGCCTTGGTGCATAACTCGTGATCTCGGTCCATAATTGTCGTATGATCGCGAATTAGGAGTATGCCATGAGCCATTTCAAACGCAGTCAAC
>PBSM01000069.1 GCA_002726245.1 Planctomycetaceae bacterium
GCTCCCCGAAAGGAACCCTCTTCGTAACAATACTCTCTTTTGCGAATGACGTAAGCCCTTGAGATAGCAGCGGTTGCCGAGTTCGAGTCCCTTTCGGTCCCACCAAAACCGAAAGCAACCACCTACGAACCGAGCGACTCTCGGTTAACAGAAAAGCCGCGTTTTGCGTTAACTGCTCGGGTTTCAATCCGGCTGGCGATAAAGGCGTATAAGTCGCCCAAAAGCAACTCCGCTCGATCACTCTCAACTCGCGTCGGTTGGACCAACCGCTTGTATTTGGCGATTCTTGTTCAATGCGGCGGTTGCATCACCCGCCAGCAGATTGCGTTTGGACGTACGCGCGGAGGTGAAGCAGACCGCTGTAGTTTGAACTGGGTTTAAGGTACGGAGCCCCTGCACGCTCAACAGAGAATCGCTTAGGCGGACTCAATCAGCTGGCGTGACGCGGGTTTTCACACACCCGCCTACTGGCAGGCGACGCCAAACTGGCAAAAAAGTCGGTTTTCGCAAACCACCGATTTCAAACCACTTCCATCGCGTGACGCGTTGGGACCGCGTCACGTGGTTTCGAGACTCTTGGGCCAGTTCGAGACTTTTGGGGCCTCAAAGGACCCGACCGCGTCACGCGATTTCGGTCGTGGCGAATCGCGCAAAAGCTCGTAAACCCTGCGATACACGTACGAAACGGCCAAGGCCCGCCAGCGGTGACTGACGGGCCTTGTTTGAATCGAGACGGGTTGTGGAGCCCGTCTGAGTGGAGGCGGGGGGAATCGAACCCCCGTCCCGTAATATTTCCATGCAAGCTTCTACGTATGTAGTCAGTTATTTGATGTCGGATGATCAAGCGCCAACTGACGGGCTATTGACCATCCCATCCGAGAACTTAGTTTCGCTTCAAGCGTGCTCGACGTGACTTGAAACTAGCCGGAATTGCGGCCGACTTTTGGGTCTCTCCGGCAAAGTCCCGCAGTCGGGGCTACGTGCTACGCAGCCATTGCGAAGTTACCTTCGGCAAATAAATTGATGATCAGCTTTTAACGTGGCCAACTGATCAACCACGACACGCCACTTACACTTCAACTATCCGGTCGAATCCAGTTCGCCCCCTCCTTTCGGGTTCTGTGACCACGGCTCCAGGTGCCACAGCCACCAAGTGATATCGGCTCACACCTTCATCATACTCCTCTATCTGTGGAGAAAACAGGCCGCCGCAGGTTCGCAGGCGGCCTGGCGCAAGTACTATGGAAGTATGTCCAGCAGTGGTGCAGAAAAGACAGTCGTTCGGGCTCAACCTCAGATTCCGAGATCGGTCCAAGTCGAAAACTCGCCGCTGCGCGATGACCCTGTCAGGGCCTGGACCGCCGTGCTCTTGCTCGTACTTGCCTCGACAGTCGCAGGATTCGTTGCCGAAAGCGGTCCGATGGGAGGCCTGTGCTTTCTCGCCCTAGCAGCCGCGGGCTGGCGAGTGTGGGCACGACTCACGTATGAGCTAACGTCGCGGGGTGTGACTTATACGATCCTCGGCCGATCCCGGCGCATCCCCTGGGCACGCATTACCAGGCATGAGGAACGCGAACGCGGCTTGCTGTTGTTCACCGATGACAACCCCACGACTCGAAGCACCTTCATCATTCGCTGGAGTGACCAACGCGAAGCCATCCTGGATGTCGTCAGATTTTACATGCGTCAGCGAGTGTCGGTCGAGTCCACTGAAACGTTGATCAACACGAGTGGCGAGAAGTAGTCACTCGGCCTTGAAGCAAGCGGCTCGGTGCGCGTCGCCTTCCAACTGTGGAACCGTTTCGCGACATGCTGTTTCCGCGATCGGACAGCGATCGGCGAACGAGCAGCCAGCATATTCTCGATCGGGTGAAGGCACTTCGCCGGTCAGCTCGATCCGCTTGCGGTCCCGCTCGGCCTTGGGATCAGGGATTGGTGCAGCCGACAACAATGCTTGCGTGTAAGGATGCCTCGGGTTGGCGTACAGTTCGCGGCCGTCAGCCAACTCGACCAAGCGTCCCAAATACATCACGCCGACGCGGTGGGCGATGTGCCGCACAACGGCCAGGTCGTGAGCGATGAAGACGTATGCCAGGCCGAGTTTCTGCTGCAGCTCCATCAGGAGGTTGATGACTTGCGCTTGAATCGATACATCGAGCGCGGAGACTGGTTCGTCGCAAATGATCAGCTTCGGTTGCACAGCAAGGGCTCTGGCGATTCCGATGCGTTGCCGCTGACCGCCGGAAAACTCATGTGGGTAGCGGTTTAGAAAACGCGGGTTGAGTCCGACAAGGTCCATCAACCGCATCACTTCGAGCGTGCGATTCTTCGCATCGTGCAGTTTGAAGATCTTCATCGGCTCGGCAATGATGCTGCCGACGGTCATTCGTGGATTGAGTGATGCGAATGGATCTTGGAAGATCATCTGCAAGTCGGCTCGAAATGGACGCATTGCCGATTCGCTCAACCCATCGATCCGTTGGCCGTTGTACCGAACTTCGCCGCTCGTCCTCCGCACAAGATTAACGATGGCTCGGGCCGTTGTCGATTTGCCGCAGCCTGATTCGCCGACGATGCCCAAGGTCTCACCTTCGGCAACGTCAAAGCTGACGCCGTCTACTGCGCGGATGAAGCCGTGTTGTGGATTGAAGAGACTTCCATGGCGAAACGGAAAGTGCACGGTAAGGTCGCGCACCTCCAACAACGGCTTCGAACGATCACGAGCCGTGTCAGCCAAACGAGCTGTCAAAACCGCTTCGCTCACACCAACTCCTTAGGTTTGACTTGATCGATGTTCACGAAGCAAGCAAACTGGCCATCGTCCGGGCGATCGACCAGGTTCGGAACGCTTTCGCGACAACTATCCTGGCGATACGTACAGCGTTCATAGAACGAACAGCCGGTAGGAAGATCCACGAGATGCGGCGGTTGGCCCGGGATCGCTTGCAACGAGTCGCCTCGTTCCGAATCCCATCGCGGAACCGATTCGAGCAGGCCGCGGGTGTAGGGATGACGCGGATTCGCGAACAGCGAGTCGGCGTCAGCTCGCTCGACGATCTTTCCCGCATACATCACCAACACGCGGTGACAGGCCTTCGCGACCACGCCCAAGTCATGTGTGATTAGAATGATCGACGTACCCTCTGTCTTTTGCAACTCCTTCATGAGGTCAAGAATCTGCGATTGGATGGTGACATCGAGCGAGGTCGTCGGTTCATCGGCAATCAGGATGTCGGGGTTGCAGGAGAGCGCCATCGCGATCATCACTCGCTGACGCATGCCGCCCGAGAACTGATGCGGATAATCGAAGATCCGCTTCTCGGCGGACGGAATGCCGACTTTGTCGAGCATCGTAATTGCGTGTTTGATCGCTTCGTCGTGTGTGTGACCCAAATGCAGACGAGTGACTTCTGTAAGCTGTTCCTCAACGGCGAGAAACGGGTTCAGCGCGGTCATCGGGTCTTGGAAGATCATCGCGATCCGATGGCCACGGATTTGCGATAGCCGCTTGTCGTTCATCTTCAGCAGCTCTTCGTCGCGATAACGCGCGCTCCCCGACGTGATCTTTCCGGGAGGCTGTGGGATCAAACCCAGCATGGCAAGATTCAAAACCGTTTTTCCCGAGCCTGATTCGCCAACGATACCGAGCGTTTCTCCCGCCCGCAGATCGAACGAGATGCCGTTGACCGCGCGTACGATCCCCTCGTCGATTTTGAACTCGACGTAGAGGTTTTCAACTTGGAGGATCGGTTCGGGCATTTTGTTCCTGGCAGGATGGTGTTTAACCCGCTGCCGAAGGCAAGGCGTTCGGAGGCTTATGGCTTGCCGTTGGCGTTGCGTTAAACGCTCGATCGATTAGCCGACTATATCGCTTCCAATCCCATGGAGCTATGTTGCTGCTTCATGGCGGACATATATCGGCCATACGCTTCTTCGTCACGCTGACAGCTAACACCGCGGCAGACCATGGCAAAGGCGCGGCGCGAACGGTTGGATCGATTTGGATCTGCGCGATGAACCGTCTCACCATGGTGAGCGATCAAATCACCTGGTTGCAAGCACATAGGCACCGCGCGGGCTTCGTCATCGTCGCCGTAATCGGTGATGCCTTGCGAGAAGCCAAGAACTTCGGTCGCGTTGTGCGAACGAACCCCCTCTCGATGCGAACCTCTTACATAGCGAATACAACCGTTTTCTTCATCGGTTGAATCCAAAGCCAACCACAGCGTCACAACGTTGGCGGGCTTCAAGCAGAAATAGTAATTGTCTTGATGCGGCGGTGTTGGATGTTCCGCGCCGGGCGGTTTGTTGAACCATTCCGGTCCTTGGACGTTGATCGGCTCTCCAACTAACAGTGTGGCAAGCTCGCACCAGCGTGGATGCTGGCGATACTCGTCAAAGAACGCGTCATCCATGTGTTGAAGTTGCTTCAGCGACTCAGGATCACTGCGATTTTGAAAGAACGCTGATCCGTCGGGCAGTGTGGGCACAACGTCGCGAATGTATCGGTCAAGGTTCGACGTTAGCTGCCGCAAGTCATCACCCTGAAGGAATTCGCGTACGACAACGAAACCATCTCGATCGTAATCTTGCTTGTATTTTTGGTCGAACACGCTGTATTCCTTGGAAACACCTGTGGCGGGAGTGTGAACCCACCATCATACTACGTACGGCGTCTACGCAGAAGCATTTCAGGAGACTCGGGATGGCGACCGATCGCATGCAATACCACCGCATTCAATATCAAGGCGTACGGAAATCGATGGAGCTCTATGCTCGGGCTTGCGAGCTGATTCCTGGGGGTACGCAGTTGATCAGTCGCCGTCCGACACGTTTTGCTTATGGCGTGTCCCCGGTTTACGCAACGAAAGGTAAGGGTGCGCGGATCTGGGACGTGGATGGAAACGAGTACATCGACTGGGTGAGCGGCATCGGTGCGATCATTCTCGGTTACTGCGATCCCGTCGTCGATGAAGCGGTGCGTGAACAGCTCGCCAATGGAACGATCTACTCCATCAATCACGAATTGGAGATCGAACTGGCAGAGGAACTGGTCAACCGGATTCCCTGCGCCGAGATGGTGCGCTATGCCAAGGGCGGCGGCGAGGCGTGCATGATCGCGGCGCGGATTGCGCGAGGTGCGACGGGCCGCGACAAGATTCTTTTCTGCGGCTATCATGGCTGGCATGATTGGTATCTCGCCGCCAACTTGTCAGCCGACGCTTCACTCGATCAGCATCTATTCCCGGGCATCGAGCCGATTGGTGTGCCGAAATCGCTCGAAGGGACGGCGATCCCGTTTCCCTATGGTGATCTCGACGCGTTGGGTCAGACGCTCGACGCGCACCGTGGTGAAGTTGCGGCGGTTATGATGGAACCCTTCCGCAGTGAGTATCCGCCCGAAGGATATCTTGCTGGTGTCGCAAAGCTGGTTCATGAACACGGTGCTGTGCTCATCTTCGACGAAGTCTCGACGGGCTTTCGGCCGACAGCCTCAGGTTCGCAACCGCTAGTCGGTGTGACGCCCGACATGGCGGTCTTCGCCAAATCGATTTCGAACGGTTATCCGATGGGAGCCGTCGTCGGCCGGCGCGATGTGATGGAAGCCGCCAACGAGATGTTCATATCGAGCACTTACTGGAGCGACACGATAGGCTTGCGAGCGGCGTTGACGACCCTTCGAGAAGTTAGCATCCGGGATATCCCAACTACGGTCAAGGGCACGGGCGAGCAATTGAAGAAGCGATTGAACGACGTTGCGGCGGACGTTGGGCTAGATGTAACGTGTGAAGGTTTGGACTTCCATCCACATTTGAACTTCGCCGTCGAAGATCCGAGCGTCAAAGCAAAAGTCGGCACGCTGTTTGTGCAAGAGATGGCGAAACGCGGCTGCCACGGATACACCTCCTTCTACTTGAACGCTGCGCAGGGAGATGCAGAACTCGACCAGACGGTTGCCGCCACACGCGAGACCTTCGAGATCATCGCCCAGGGGCTGGACGACGATTCTATTGACACACTGCTCGCATGCGAAGCGCGAACCGATTCATTCCGCCGACTTGTGCGCTAGACTGGGGTGTACGCCGTTAGGTTTACCCACATTTCCCCTAGTCCCGAAGGGACGAAATGATGTAGCCGGGGGTGTAAACCCCCTGGAAATGGTACAGCATGAACAAGCAGAGCCCCGGAGGGGCGACATTCGTGAGACGGGGACACGCCATGTCGCCCCTTCCGGGGCTTAGGTTCGTGTTGCGAATGGTTCCGTGGGCTAACGCCCACGGCTACATCCTGTCGCCGCTGCGCGGCTGAAGATGTGGGTAAACCCAAGCTCTAGCCCACGGTTCTGAACGCGACAACCAGGGCTGATCTCGCCCGACCCTGATTCCTGGCTGTGACAAGCACTAGTGCTCTTTCAGTCGTGAAGCGATGGATACAGATGGTAGGCCGGAACTAGTCTTCGCCGTTCCGGCAGCAGTCCCATTTCTGGAACGGCGAAGACTTGTTCCGGCCTACGTGGAGCCCTCAATCGATGGCTGACGCAGCACTAGGCTTCCTGATCCGCAAGCAGTTCTTCTAGACGAGTGTCTTCGTCGGCGATCGCGACTCGGCAGCACCAGGCCAAACGTCCCAGGAGCCGAAAATAGATAGCGGACAGCAGCATGAGCCCCGTCGCGATCCCGAGATTCATCGCAACATAGTCTGGCCAACGGATCCTCAACAAAGCCAAGCCGCCCGCGGTGCCAACGACAAAGACAGCGAGAAACGTAAACTTGAGCCACGCCGCGCGAGCCAGCCGAAGGCTCCGCTGGATAGGTCGTGAGATGGGGTTGATTGGCGATCCGGTCTCCAACACCGAAAGCAAGATCATCGGAAAGGCGAAGATCAAGCCAACCGAGCTTCCGCCAAGCGTGATTGCCCAAGAGGCAGCGGCACTCGTGCTAACAAGCTTCGCCAAGATGACAAAAGGCACGACGGAGATAAATAGCCCGCTGAGAATGAAGAGCATCTCGCCGAACCAGTCAAGGAAGTTCAGATCCGGCCAGCTTATAATCTCGTCTATGCCATTCGAAGTGTCTTGCAAGATGCCCTGCATGCTCGTACAAGAGGCGGCCAGAAACGCGACGCCAAATGTCACCGCGAACATTCGCATCAACACACTCATAAACTGCTGAATTGCTCCTTCATCCGTCGTCGTGATCGCGATTTGAATCGCGCCCAACAAAATGAACAATCCACCCGCCAGGAAGACCAGGCGGCCGATCGTGTTCGGATCGAGAAGGAACTTGAACAGTCCGTCCTTGAAAGGGGACGCAGGGAGCGGTGGCTCGGTTGCCTCGTCTTCTACGACTTCCTCTTCGGCCCGCTGCAACGCGTCGCTGCCTTCGCTCGACACGGGACGGATTGGTCGCGGCGGTAACTCGGCTTCGGCCTTCTTCAGCAGATCGTCTGCAATCGATTGAAACGGCTCGGGTGTTTTGACGGCAGCCGGCGCATGGACCAAACGGAACTCGTCATCGTCGGAGTGCTTAAGTTTGTTCTTCGCGCGACGCTGATTAGGCGCTGGCTCACGGACCGCATGTTCCGAGTAACAATCGGGACATTTCACTCGCGTACCGACCTCCTTGTCCGTCAGGTCGATTCGCGTCCTGCAGATGGGGCATTGAAAGCTAAACGCGTATTCCTTTGTCAGTACCTGTCGCTTGGGAGACGAACCCGGCTCGTCGTCTGCGCCAAGATCGACGTCGAGTCGCAACGTCTCGCCCTCCGGTTGCTCCGATTCGAGGTTCGGGTTTAGCAGGCGTTGAAGAGCATCGTTGTCGCTACGGTCGCCGTGAGTTTGCTCAGCAGCAGACGGTTCGCGCGGGACCTTCGCGGCGGGGCTCGCGATAAACTCCTCTAGGCAGTCCGAGCACGTGACCGCCGTTCCGACCTGGGTGCTCGCCATCGCGACGCTAGCACCACACGCTGGACAGGAGGCTCGCAAGCTGTTCGAACTTCCGCTCACTCTGCATTCTCCTGTCTGCTTCGGACAACGTGTAAACCGTTGAAGGGGTATTACTTCCTTCGACACAGCCGCTTGAATCTTGAGTTTACACAATCCGGTGTTGCTTGGCTCCGTCCGCGACTCTCTTGTCGGTTTCCCACCAAGTCGCTAAAAGAACCCTCGCTTTTCTGCGCTTATGGGGGTGCCGCGGTCCTATTTTCAGTCCGAGATCCGCCATCGCCAACTGTTCCATGAGACTCGCAACCGCCTGCCTCGTTCTCACGCTTAGCGGTTGCCACTCGCTCTGGCCGGGAAAGTCCCTTAGCACGCTTGCCCCAACTCCGCCGCTGGGTCATACCCCAGCCAAAGCATTGTTGCCGACACACGACCGGGAATGGAGTCCGGATTTAGCGACGCTGCCGCGTGTCGAGTGGTCGGGTGACCGTGCGATTGTACGGAACATCCGCGACTGCGTTTACGAGTCGGATGACGACTATGTCATCAGCTACTACGACAAGCAGTTCGACCTATCCAAGATTCAGACTGTCGATTTCATCGTCGTGCCTTTCAAGGAAGCGCCCAGCTTGGCTCACACCATGCTCAGCTTTGGCTTCGAGGGAGGCGACTATGTGACCGTGTCGGCTGAGGCGCGATTAGAAAAGCACGAGAAGTACAACCCGCTTGCGGGTGCCCTTCGGCAGTACGAGTTGATGTACGTCGTGGCCGCCGAGCGGGATGCCATCTTGCGCCGGACGAGACATCGCGGCGTCGATGTTTACCTCTATCGGACGGTTGCCACGCCCGAGCAGGCCCGCTCGCTATTCGCTGACATCATGGAACGCGTGAACCGACTCGGTGAGAATCCCGAGTTTTATGACACTTTGCGCAACAACTGCACCACCAACATTGTTACCCATTTGAACTCGCTACGACCTGGCCGCGTGCCGCTCGACTTGCGCATTCTGCTGCCAGGCTTTTCGGACGGCCTGGCATATGAGTTAGGATTGATCGACACGACGCTGCCGTTTGCCGAAACGCAGCGCCGAGCGCGTGTCACCGATCTCGCCAATCGCAACGCTGATGCTAGCGACTTCTCGACGCAGATCCGACGCTAGTGCTTCGTCAAGTCTAAAAAGTGGGGTAAGCATCCTGCTTGTCGTGTGTTTCGCCCGGTGAATCGCAAGCTGGAAGCTTACGCCACGAAACTGCAACCCCAAGTTTTAGTTTTGACGAAGCACTAGCCGCAC
>PBSM01000070.1 GCA_002726245.1 Planctomycetaceae bacterium
AAAGGAAACGGGAGTCGTGAAAATGGGACTGGCTCCAAAGCAGCGCGATCGACTTACCACTAGAAAACAAGTGGTTCGCTGCTTTGGTGCCTGTCCCACTTTCACGACGGACCAGCACGGTTCGACGTGGCCCGCGAGGAAAGGGGACAGGCCTGGGCGGGCACGGAGCCAGTCTCCTTTCTCGCTCGCGTTTTCAGTTTGAGTAAGACTACTTCTTCGGCACACGCAGTTCAGTGAGTCTCTTACTAACGTCGATACCGTGTGTCTTGGTACTGATCTTCTTATCAACGTGTAAGATTTTGCCGTCCGTGCCGATGAAGAAAGTCCATCGTTCTGGGACAGCACGGCCTTCGTGGACAACGCCATACGCTTCGGCGACTTTCTTGCGAGGATCGCTCAGAATCGGGTAGTCCAGCTTGAGCGCTTCAGCGTACTTCTTGTTAGTGGCGGGCGTATCGCAACTGGCCGTAAAATAGGCAACGTCAAACTTGTCGAGCCCGGAGCCAGACGATGGTTTGATCTCCACCTCTCTCTTTCCGAGCAGGATCGTGAAGGGCTCGGTGATCTCGCTGGCACGCAGCGAATTGCACTGGGCCGTTCAGCCACCGGTGAAGGCCTTGGGGAACCACGCCACGACGACGTGCTTACCTTTTAGTTCGGACAATTTGTGGGTCTTTCCGTCGCTGCCTTTCAGCTCGAAATCTGGTGCCGCATCGCCGACCTTCAATTCGGCTTGCACGGCAGTACCGAGTAGCAAACCGACAGCCGCAACGGCCGTCGTCAAGACTCTAGTTCGCATCATTTCTCCTCCGAGTTTGTGATTAACAAGAGCGCCCAGCGTACCACGGGGAACGGAGCGAGTCCATTTCTCACCGAAATGGAATGGTACGCAGTCTCTGCGACGAAGCAGACAGAACCTTGTTCGCGCGATTCTGGTGCAAGACAAGTTATGCCAAAATCCCCTTGACCATTTTGCCGTGTATATCCGTTAGTCGGAAGTCTCGCCCTTGATGCCGGAACGTCAGGCGTTCGTGATCGATGCCGAGGCAATTCAGGATCGTTGCGTTCAGGTCGTGGATGTGAACCGGATCTTTGATGACGTTGTAGCTGAAGTCGTCGGTCTCGCCGTAAACGACTCCGGGCCGAATGCCGCCGCCCGCCATCCATTTTGTGTAACACCGAGGATGATGATCGCGTCCGTAGTTCGTCTTGGTAAGTCCGCCCTGGCAGTAGACCGTTCGCCCAAACTCGCCACCCCAGACGACGAGCGTGTCGTCGAGCATGCCGCGTTGCTTCAGATCTCGTAGTAGCGCGGCACAGGGTTGGTCGATGATCCCGCATTGGCGGCGTATGTCGTTGGGCAGGTTGCCATGTTGATCCCACTGACGGATGAAGACCTGAGTGAACCGCACACCTCGCTCGGCTAAACGACGAGCCAGCAGACAATTCGCGGCGAACGTGCCCGGCTTTTTGACTTCGTCTCCGTACATCTTCAGAACGTGTTCCGATTCGCCGGAGATGTCGGTCAATTCGGGGACCGACGTTTGCATCCGATACGCCATCTCATATTGAGCGATGCGTGATTGAATCTCGGGATCACCGACTTCGTCGTATCGTTGCGCGTTCAGCTTCGCAAGTTCATCCAGCATCCGACGTCGCATTTGCGGACTCATACCGTCCGGGTTGGACAGATACAGAACCGGGTCGCCCGTGGAGCGGAGGCTGACGCCCTGGTGCCGCGTTGACAGGAAGCCGGTGCCCCACAAGCGGGCGTACAGCGCCTGGCCACCGAAGCCGCCATTCACCGTCGAGTGCAGTACAACGAAAGCGGGCAAGTTCTGATTCATACTGCCCAGACCGTACGACATCCACGCGCCCGTGCTCGGGCGGCCCGGCAACTGGCTGCCGGTCTGGATGTAGGTGATGGCAGGGTCGTGGTTGATCGCTTCGGTGTTGATCGTCTTGATAACGGCCAAATCATCGACCATGCCGGCTGTATGCGGGAGCAACTCACTGACCCACGCGCCGTGATCGCCATGCCGATTAAACTTGAACGTCGAAGGTGCGATCGGAAACCGCTTCTGTCCCGACGTCATCGTCGTGATGCGTTGACCGTTGCGAACTGAATCAGGCAAGTCCTTGTCGAACCATTCGTTCATCTTGGGTTTGTAATCCCACATGTCTATCTGCGACGGAGCACCAGACATGAACAAGTAGATGACGCGTTTCGCTTTGGGAGCGAAGTGCGGGAGACTTTGGAGACCGGTTATCCCGGTGCCGGCTGAACGGTCACCGGGTGTCGCACCAAACAGGTTCGGATTGAGTAGCGAACCAAGCGCGGCTGTTCCGATACCAGTGGCGGTGCGCGCGAAAAAATGGCGACGTGTTTCGACTAATTCAGCTTCACGTAGCGGATTCATGACGTGATTCTCTCTCGAATGGAGCGTTTAGCCCTTCGTAACGGTTTCGCTGAGATTGAATAGTAGGTGCGTAATCATTGTCCATGCGCCCACCTCGCTGAGCTCTAACGATTCATCGCGAGGAGATTCGCCAGCCGCCAATAGCTTCTGCGCCGCATCGGGATCACTTTGGAACTCGCTCCGATATTCACCGAACAGCCGACCGAGCGATTCGAGTTCGATGCTGCTGGGCTGTCGCGCAGTGACGCTGCGGAAGGCAAACACCATCCGCTGTATTGCATCGGAACCACCCTCCTTGATAACTCGCTCGGCAAACTTGCGAGCAGCTTCGATAAACTGCACATCGTTCATCAGCACGAGAGCCTGAAGCGGCGTGTTCGTTCGAGCGCGACGCACTTGGCATGTCTCTCGATCAGGCGCGTCGAAGGTCGTCATCGAAGGTGGAGGTGACGTCCGCTTCCAAAACGTATACATGCTGCGGCGGTAGAGTTTGGAGCCCGTGTCTTGCTTGAAGACGGATGTATTACTGCCACCGAAACCGACCGGCTTCCACAGTCCAGCAGGCTGATACGGCCGAACACTCTTGCCGCCCACGGTGTCAATGAGCAAGCCACTGATCGCGAGTGACTGATCGCGGATGATCTCGGCATCCAACCGGAAGCGTGGCCCACGAGCGAGCAAGCGATTCTCCGGATCGGCGGCCAACTTCCCAGCCGTCACACGCGAAGACTGCTTGTAGGTCGCCGACATCACAAGCTGTTTCTGAAAGCGTTTCACATCCCAACCGGATTCGACGAAATCGACTGCCAGCCAATCAAGCAGCCGCGGATGCGAAGGTTGTTCGCCCTGAACTCCGAAGTCCTCGGCAGTCCTAACCAGACCGATGCCGAAGTACTGCTGCCATAATCGGTTGACCGTCACACGCGCCGTCAGTGGATGCTTGGCGCTCACAAGCCATTTCGCGAGTCCCATCCGATTTTTTGGTGCATCAGCAACCGCGGGGGCGAGCCATTCGGGAACGTTCGACGAAACCGGATCACGCTTAAGGGTGTACTGACCTCGTTCAAGGATGTGAGCCTGTCGCAACTCCTTGCGATCTTCCATCACCAACGTCGATGGGATTGCTGCGTCGATGTCGGCAATCTGCTTCTTCAGATCGGCTTCTTTCTTCATCGGGCCAGCAAACAACTTTCGCGATTCAGGATTGATATGTTGCAAGAAGTAACGCGTTAGTTCGGTGGTTTGCTCTGGTGATCGCTTCGCTTTCTCGACGTCAAGGATCTTCTGGAGTTCCGCCGGCAAGGCAGGCGTCTTCACTTGCCGGCGGAACTGCTCCCAAACTGCGAGCGACTTCTGCTGCTCAACAGGAATCGACATCGTCACGCGTCCGGCTTTGTCCCAATGCACAGTCCCACCGAACTGCGTGAACGCCCAACCGTTCAATTCACTGCCGTCCTTCAAGCCGACTTGCTCGGCGGCGACTTCGAGACGAACCCACTTGCCGGTTTCGGGCAACTTGCCCATCCGTCGGTTGGACGCGTCATTCGTGCCAGCTTTAAATGCTTTGTCCGCACCCCACGACGCGCGATGCTCCCACGTGCCGTCGTTGAACTGCAGCTGAATCGTCTCAGGAGCGTTCTTCGGATCGAGGAAGACATACGTGAATAGCCGCGTGTTTGGCCCGAGTTTCAACTTCGGATTCGCATCGGTAAAGAAGTGTTGGCTGATAGCCTTGCCCGCTGTCCGAACCGACGAGTTCTTGCCGCTCAACACCGGGTGGTCCGGTGCGGAAACAAACTTCCACGAGGCGCCTTGTTCATTTCCGTTCGGCTTCGCACCGGGGGGCAAGGTGTCGTCGAACCAAGCCGTCTCCGACTCTTCGAGCGGGCCGAGTTTCGCATCCGCCAACGGATCCTCGTACTTGAGGCCTGCCAGCGTCTCCGTGAACTTCTTTTGGACGGCGGCCAACTGCTCTTGATACTTCTGCTTGTTGGCGATCTGTTCCGCGGTCGGCACCTTCACCGTCGGCGGCGGGAGTAACGCGTTTCCATCCATCGCGCGCTCGGTCAAGCTGAAGTAATACGAGAACAGTTGGTAGAACTCTTTCTGTGTGAGCGGATCGAACTTGTGATCGTGACAGGCGGCACAGCCGGCCGTCAGACCCAACCACACAGTCGCCGTCGTTTCGACGCGATCGACCGCATAGCGCACGTAATACTCGTCATCGATCGAGCCACCCTCGTTCGTTGTCACATTGCAACGATTGAATCCCGTCGCAACACGTTGCTCCAACGTAGGACTTGGCAGTAAGTCGCCTGCGAGTTGTTCGATCGTGAACTGATCGAACGGCATGTTGCGATTGAAAGCATTGATGACCCAATCGCGATACGGCCAAATCGAGCGTTCGTTGTCCAGATGCAAGCCATGCGTGTCGGCGTATCGCGCGGCATCGAGCCAGTGCCTCGCCATGTGCTCTCCATAGGCCTTCGACTGCAGCAGGCGATCGACGACGTGCTCGTACGCTCCCATCGATTCGTCCGCGAGAAAGTCATCGATCTCCCGCACGGTCGGCGGCAGGCCGGTGAGATCCAACGCGACGCGACGAATCAAAGTCTCTTTATCGGCAACCGCTTCGGGGGCAAGCTTGGCTGCCTTCACTCTTGCTTGAATGAACAAGTCGATCGGATTCTGCTGATGCCAGCCTTCGATGGCAGCAGGACTCGCGGCCTTCTGTGGAGGTTGGAATGCCCAATGCCCTGACCACTCCGCACCGCTATCGATCCATTTTGTGATCTGCGAGATCTCGGCTGGACTCAGCGTCTTGCCGGAATCAGGCGGCGGCATACGCAACTCGGGATCGCTCGTTGTGATCCGCTTGAAGACTTCGCTCTGCTCGCTCTTGCCGGGCAGAACAGCCGTCATGCCCGAACCCAGTTTTGCCAGCGTGCCCTCGCGCCGGTCAAGCCGCAAGCCAGCTTCCCGGTCGCCCTCATCAGGGCCATGGCACTTGAAGCAGTTCTCCGAGAGCAGCGGAAGTACGTCGCGGCTGAACTCGAGCGTCGGTTCGTCGGCGAGAAGGTTACTTGTGCAACACGTAATGACGCCTGCGAATAGGACGAGCGGGAATGTCCGCAAGCCAGCGTCGCAGCGTCGGAGTAACGCGGCAAATGAGTGTCGATGAGTCATGCGTTGTTGTCTTCCGAGGAGGGAAGGAAACCGAAATCGAGAAGCGTCTATTCTAGTTACAACTTCGCATTCGGTCACGCCGAGTAGGTCCTGGTACGGCAGCCCTGCCGACGTCGCTCGATCTTGTCGTTCGGGTTGTACTCCGACTGAGCATCATGACGGAGTACAACTCCGACCTACCAGCAGGCCAGCGATTGGCCGTGAAGCGTTTCCAGGAACTGGTTGGCATTCGCGTCGCCGCAGTGCTTCGACGACAACGCCGGGCGATGCAACTGGCGAGCCACTCTCTGTGCTGGATCCCCTTGTTGAGACATCCGTCCTGACCCACAGCACGGATCCCACGCCGGTCGATACGCTGCCGCTTCAGGCTCGTTCAGGGTGCCCCTGCCTTCATGTCAGGCCATCCGAAATCTGCACGCGATCGATGTACTCACAGCCAACCAGTAGCATGTTACGGCCATCGTGCAGAATTGGCATCACATGGACGATACGGGCTCGCAGAAACAGCTGAGATGGTGGTGAGCCGAAAGTCACAACCAGTTCCAAAAAGTCTGGTGCCTCGGGCGCAAGGAACGAGAAATATCGCGGCATCGTACCTCGTGGAACTGAAGTAGTTCGGGCAGTTCGCCGTCGCGGCAGAGACCGATCGCCTGGATGTAGGGATAAGCACGGCGACGGTGCGAGCGATGCTCAGCTTTGGGAGGCGAGTCTGCTGCCGCGCCATAGTGTTCCGGCACCTGAATGGGGTCTGTCGGACCTTGCGTTTCTTGCTTCTCGTCGTACTCACGTATGCTTGCTCCAAGTTCATCGAGTCTCGCGAGCACGTTGCACTGATCGGTAATGTCGATCCCCGTGATAATCGCACTGCCTTGGTTACGGTTGCCGGGTGATCGTGACAGCGACCACGCGATTCGCCGCCGATCTCCCTGCTTGGTCAGCAGGAACGTTTCACATCGAACGCCGGTTTCGCCGTCACGGACTCGGCCAAGTGCATCATGAACGACCACGGTTTCCTCGGGGAGCAGGAACGCACCGCTGAACGAACGGTACCTCAGTTCCTCAAACGTGAATCCCGAAGCTTCTCGGCACGCATCGTTCGTGCGCACGATAGAGCCGTCGGGGTCGATCTGCAGAAAGACGCTATCGAGTGAATCGATGGTCGAGTTTAGAAACTGAGCTTGATCCGCAAGGGCCTGTTCCGCGTGTTGATGAGCAATCGCTGGTCCCAGGAGAAAAGTCATGGATTGGATGAACAACACATCGTCCGTCGAGAACACGCATTCGCATACCCGAAGACCCCGATGGCCCCGTAGTCTCGGCTGGCGTAAGAAACTGGGCAGATAATTCCACTCTGCGCCTGATGTTCGATCAAGAAGGAATCGTGAAAGCGGTGCTCGCTATCCAGGTCGGCAATGACGATTGGCCGGGCGGCTTTCATGGCAAACAGTATCGCCGAGCGATCCTCTCTGGGTCCGGTTTTCGTTTCCTGCTGTTCCGGGTAGGTGGTCGGAGTCGCTAGCGACACTCGCATTCCATCCTGCTCTGAAAGGCTTTCGCCGACGGCGAACAAATCTAAGCCGAGTGCTGTGGCGGCCAAGCTGCCGGCCTCGTTCAGCAGTCCCGACGGACTATCGACAGACTGGGCGCAACGGCAAAGCATCGCCAGCGCCGCCTCGCGAGTTCTCGCTGCTCGAAAACCCGCATCCGTCTCCGTCGGTTCCGGATTGATGAGTTCGAGCACTTGGTATTCGAGCGTCAAGTTGTCAGCCGTCGCGGTCATCGGGTAACTCCACTTTCGTGTAAGTCCGCCAGCGTCTCTTCTAGCTTGGCAGCAGTGTCTTGACTGGCAGCGGAAATGGTTTGGATGATTTCGGTGAGTTTCTGAATCGTCTCGTGGAGCGACTCCTGGTCGAAGTTAAGTACCATGAGTTCCGCGAGCGCTTCGTTGATTGTCTCCCACGATCCCTTGAGCAGCTCGGCAGCGTCCGCATCCCTTTCGCCGCGGCCGGTTTCGTTGTCGCGTTGTCGAAACGCATCGGCGGCCGTGTTCAATCGTCGTTGCAATTGACCAGTGACGTCCGCTGTCTCCGCAGCGGCAACTTCAAGCTCGGAAGGTGTTCGCACTAAGCTGCCGGCAAGAAGGTCCGCCGCAATCCGATTGAGCGATTCTTTGTGCTCTTCGAGTAGTGCGAGAACTGCATCGACCGCATTGTCGGAAGGGAAGTTTTCGGCTTCCGGCGGCTCTACAGCCTCTGGTTCCTCATTAACCACGTCCTCCGGTGATGCAGCCGCGGGTGGTTCTGTCGGCATCGGTTCGCCTGCCCAATTGGGTTCTGCTTGGTCTTCCCCAGCGTCCTCTGCCACCTGCGGGACTGATTCGGCCTCTGTTCGAGTGTGAAAGCTTGGCAGAGTGAACGGCAGCGATGGCCCCCCAACCCAGCCAGCAGGCGAGCGCAAAACCGAGGCACAGATTGCCGATGGCAACGAACAGAAGGAAGCTAAACTGGAATAGTGTCGCCAGCATACGGGCGGCCCAAAACAAGAACCTGCGGATATCCGAAGGAAGTATAGGCCGAGTAGATGGTGCAGGACGCGGTCCAGCATGGGTAGGGAGACAGACCAAGTCGTCTCGTCCGACAACCTCCTGCCTTTAACGGCTGTATCGTTTGTGCCGGCAGAGGAAGCGCGATTGCGTCACATTCTCACTTCCGATCGCTCGACTGCGCTCGAACGACGGGACCGCCGGGCGGTAGCGAAGGAAGGTTTGCGCCAGGCGTCTGCGCAGTTCGAGCCGCCAGCCCAGAACGCGACTCCCGAGCAATCCGATCCAGAAAGTCTCGCGACGGCTGATCGAGGACGTACACACGCTCACCAGCCTGAGGGTTGGTGCGAGATCGAACAATGCAGATCACTTCCGCATCCGTGCCTGTATTGGGTGAGCCCGCTGTCGGTGACGGTTGCGACTTGTTGACCGGAACAAGTTGACGGTCCATCGCCGGAGCCCGAAGGCCCGGCGCCGCAACTGCCAGACTGTCCGTCGAACCGGCGTAGATCCGTCGCTGGCCAACACGGTCCAACTCCCAGTGGATCGTCGGTAACGACGCATAGATCCCTTCGTCGTCACGCGGATCAGCATGATTGCAGACGCCGATCAGCGATCCTTCACGTGAGAACAGCCCGCCACCACTTCTCCCTACGGTCGGCTCGCCGGCCGCTTCGATGTTCGGCGGCCCAAGATAACGATCGATCGAGGTAATGCGACTCTCACGCAGACTTGGCCTTTCGCCATGATCGCAACCGACGCTAAAAACGTCATCACCGGTGTGGAAACGATACCCTGCTGTTGCGATTCGTACTGGCTTTACAGCTTTGCCGGGCACAAGGCTGACGAGGCCGATATCACGGTCAAGGTCATAGCTGATCAGAGTCGCCGGCACGGTCCGCGCTGTCACACCGTCGAAGAGATCGACGTGCAACTGCCCGCGACCGTGCGACTCGCGAAAGATGTGCCCACACGTCAACACAAGAGCCTCATGCTGATAGGCATCGACGATCGTGCCTGTGCCAATAGACTGTCCTTGCGGATCATCGACGCGGATTCGTACCGTCGCACGAACGGCCAACGCGCGAGGATCCAAGTTAGACGCGACCGCTTGGCTTGGCTGGCTTCCATCTGGAGACTGAGCCCGCACCGTGGCACCGACCCGCGATTCGGCAACAGAGCGCTGTGGGAAGAGTTGTCGCAATCGCTGATAATCGCTAGGCCCAACGACTCGATCGACTTCGCGCCCCTCAACGATCATCACGAAGGTGGGCAGTCCCGTGATTCGATACTGCTTCGCGAGATCCGCCCGTTGACCGACGTCGATCTGCTGAACCGTGTAGCCTTCGCGTGCAAGGCGTTCGACCGTCGGCTGCATCGATCGGCAGGGACCGCACCATGGTGCCGAGAACTCCAACAGAACTGCATCGTTGGGCGCCGATAGCGCGAGTGCGAGCGCAAATACTTCGAGAGTGACCATCGCGTCCCTCCTTGGATCGAGTGGCCGAACTAGTCAGACATCGCTTGCGTTTTGGTGACATCTTGTCACCGTTGCCACAGTATCGAATTCATCGATTCTGCTAGCACTATACTTGCCTGACAGAGGTAAGAATGTGGCCCGATTTTGAAAAAACTACAAGCCCAATCTTGAAAGTCGCGTTGGCCGGCGGAAAGATCAGCCAAAAGCAACCAGCCAAATGTCCATCAGGACACCTGGACGAGGGCATTTGCTGTGCCAAACCGCCACCGCTCAGGCGTCGATATAGGCACAGACCGAAGCTGGCTCAGGCGGATGCTGCCCACTTGCCTTCAACTCATCGAGGTGTTGCTTCATCGCCTCGGAGATCAGCGACTTTGCTTCGGCCAGCGATTCGCCAACCGCGACGCAACCCGGCAAGTCCGGCACGTAGGCACCGAAGCTCGCCGCCGACTTTTCAAACACAACTGCGTAGCGCATCAGGTTTCCCCCTC
Source organism: Planctomycetaceae bacterium (assembly GCA_002726245.1). Taxonomy (GTDB): domain Bacteria; phylum Planctomycetota; class Planctomycetia; order Pirellulales; family Pirellulaceae; genus PBSM01. The sequence goes on from PBSM01000070.1 coordinate 10,120, forward strand.
AATTTCGGCATGTCGCAGAAGCATGCGAAGCGCTCCGCGCGGCACAATCAACTGAAGTTGTCCGTAAAGTGTGACAGGCCTGCTCTTGAAGTCGTGTTTTAACTGCTGGCAGCCGTCTTGCCTCGTCCGCTGCCAGCCGTTCGACTCTAAGAGTTCGATGACGTCTTGGACTGTCACGAGTGATGCACCTTCTCGTCCCGAGAGTGTTATTGAACAGTGAAGTATCGTTGGCTCAGAGGATCGGGTCAATAGTGTTCAGGTCCGCTCCGGCTGCCTTAAGTGCGGTGCTCTCAGCAGGTTTCGACGACACCCAGCTCGGGGGGACACAACGTCGATAGGGATCCACCAACCTGAAGAACCTGCTGGCACGTCCGCCTGTCCGACTAACAGTAAAGCCAGTAGAATCTCCGTTTCTTATCAGGAGCCCCAGCCCCAAACGATCAATCCGTGCCGCACCGCCAGATTCTCGTAACCGCAGCTTTGCCATACGCTAACGGCCCCATCCACATTGGTCATCTGGTTGAGTACATCCAGACCGATATCTGGGTCCGCTTTCAGAAGCTCCGCGGACACCGCTGTGTTTTCATATGTGCCGATGACACGCACGGCACGGCAATTATGATTCGCGCGCGTCAAGAAGGCCGTAGCGAGGAAGAACTCATTGCGGAAACGCAGATCGCTCACGAACGTGATTTTGCCAGCTTTGCGATCGAGTTCGATAACTACGGCAGTACGAACAGCCCCGAGAACGAGAAGCTGTGCGGCGAGATATGGCAATCCATCCGTGCGGCAGAACTCGTCAAGGAGAAAGACATCGAGCAGTTGTTCGATGTCCAAGAGGGGACCTTCCTCGCAGATCGTTTCGTCCGCGGGACGTGTCCCAAGTGCAAGCGTCCCGATCAGCCGGGTGACAACTGCGAGTGTGGCCAGACCTACGCACCGGCCGAGCTGATCGATCCAGTCAGCACATTGTCCGGGACGACTCCCGAGTTGCGGGCGGCGAAGCATCTGTTCATCGAGCTTGAACAGCTACACGGCTTCCTCGACGAGTGGACGCAAACGGACGACCACTTGCAGCCTGAAGTCGTCAACTACCTCAAGGGGCACTTCCTTTGCGATGAGTTGCGAGATTGGGACATCTCGCGCCCCGCACCGTACTTCGGCTTCGAGATCTCCGACAGCCCCGGCAACTATTGGTACGTCTGGTTCGACGCGCCGATCGGCTACATGGCTTCGACGCAGCAATGGTGCGACAAACACGGCAAGAGCTTTAACGATTGGTGGCGGAACGATTCGACCGAAATCCACCACTTCATTGGCAAAGACATCACCTACTTTCACACGCTCTTCTGGCCAGGCATGTTGAAGTCGGCTGGCTTCAATCTGCCGACCAAAGTGCACATCCACGGCTTCCTCACCGTGGACGCCGAGAAGATGTCAAAGAGCAAGGGAACGTTCATCAAGGCCGAAACCTACCTGAAGCACCTCAATCCGACTTACTTGCGTTACTACTACGCATCCAAGCTGGGCGCGAGATTGGACGATCTCGATCTGAACTTCGAAGAATTCGCGGCGAAGATCGACTCGGACCTCGTTGGGAAGGTCGTCAATCTCGCCAGCCGGTCCGCCAAGTTCGTTGCCGATACAGGCCTGTCTGCCGAGTATCCGGACGACGGCGGCTTGTTCGAGCAGGGGGCGAAAGCTGGCGAGGAGGTCGCGGCCGCGTATGAGCAGTGCGACTATAACCGAGCCATGAGATTGATTGTGGAGTTGGCCGATCGAGCCAACCCGTACGTCGAGAACGCACAGCCGTGGAACCTGCGGAAGGATCCCGAAAAATCGCAGGAGTTGCAGGACGTTTGCACGGTCGCACTCAACCTGTTCCGGCAGATCATCGTCTACCTCTCACCTGTGCTGCCGCGCTTGGCGAAGCAAACCACGGAGTTGCTTGGCAAACCGATCGAGAGTTGGGACGAATCCCAAATGCCGCTCGTCGGCACACCCGTTGCGAAGTTCAAGAGAATGCTGGACCGAGTTAACACGAAGAGTATTCAAGCCATGATTGAAGAGAGCAAGGACGAAGCGGCTGCCGATGGGCCGTCCGTCGCAGACGAAGCTGCCGCCAAGTACAACGACGATGACGAAGCTTTGAAGGCAGAACCGTTGGCCGAACAATGCACGATCGATGATTTCATCAAGGCCGACCTCCGCGTCGCGCGTGTGCTCACGGCGGAAGATGTTCCCGAAGCGAGGAAGCTCTTGAAGTTAACGCTCGGCTTAGGTGGGGACGAACGACGCACAGTCTTCGCCGGCATCAAAGCAGCTTATAAACCAGAGGATCTCATCGGTCGCCTCGTCGTCTGTTGCGCGAATCTCGCGCCTCGCAAGATGAAGTTCGGGACGAGCGAGGGCATGATCCTCGCCAGCGGCCCCGGCGGCGAAGACGTCTTCATGCTTCGCGTTGACGAAGGCGGCGTGCCCGGACAGCGCGTGCATTGAGCCTCGATGTCCCTGATGCTCCTGAAAACCGGAACCTAACGCAGCCGGTTCGCCCGCGATGAAATCGGCTCTAGGCTCGTCAGTTGTGAGCCCGGATTACACCAGCAAATCGCGGATCGGCTCGCCACCGTGAGCGACTGGGTTGGGGCGGCCGAACCGGTCGTGAACCGTCAGGTGCGGATCGATTCCGAGCAGGTGATAGATCGTCGCTACCAAAGCCGATGGATGTACCGGGTTGCTTGAGGGATACGCGGCCTGTTTGTCAGTCGAACCATAGACCAACCCGGCCCGCACGCCGCCACCGGTTAGCAAGCTAAAGCCGCATTGCGGCCAATGATCGCGGCCAGCGTTTTTGTTGACTCGCGGCGTACGGCCCATCTCGCCCATCACGATCACGAGCGTCGAATCGAGCAGCCCACGTTCTTCCAAATCTTGAATCAACGCCGGGTAGACCAGGTCCAGAATCGGCAGGTTCACATTCTTCAACATGCCGAAGTTATTCTGGTGCATGTCATACGCGTGTCCGTAATGCTTGAATATCTCTTGATGCACGCTGATAAACGGCACGCCCGCTTCGACCAACCGCCGCGCCACCAACATGCTCGCGCCGAACAGATTCCGGCCATAGCGATCACGCACACTGTCAAGTTCTCGCGAAAGATCAAACGCATCGCGCGTCTTACTGGTAGTCAGCATCGCCAGCGCGCGCTGTTGGAATTTGTTCAGCCGCTCTTGCGCGGCGGATTCGCTCACGCTCTTGAAAGTATCGTCCAGTTGTGCGAGCAACGAGCGCCGGTTGTCGAAGCGGTCTACCGTCATCTCGGGCAGACTATCGAGGCCGAGCAGATACGGTTCGCCCATCGCCATAACGGGATCGTAGTAGTTGTTCTTGGGCTCGCGCTCGAACGTCGGATCACACAGCGAGAACAAGGGATCGTATCGGCTGCCCAAAAACCCGCCGTAAGGCCCGCCGCGGCGATAGCCTTCCTGTCCCCAACCCGGATAGCACGGCATACAGACCGCGCCCGGCACGTCGCTCGGGCCAATGCCGGTGTATTGGCAGATCGCTCCGACGTCAGGCGGATCGGTTGCCTGAGCGGGAAGCTGTGCGTTGCCGCCAGTGAAGCCGGTCATGATCGCCAGCGGATCGTGCGAGTTGTACGTGTGCGAGAGCGTGCGGATCAGCGTCGCCTTATGCATCAGCCTGGCAGTGTTCGGCAATAGTTCGCAGATCTGCAATCCGGGCAGCGACGTATCGATCGGCTTGAACTCGCCGCGGACTTCGGCCGGCGCGTCGGGCTTCATATCGAACATGTCGATGTGGCTCGGGCCACCAAGCAGGTTGAACAGGATGACCGACTTGGCCTTCGGCGACCGACTGCCCGAGCGCTCCGCCGCTCGCAACATGTTCGGCAGTGTCATGCCGAACAGCGACAACCCACCGGCTCGCAGCAGCTCTCGGCGATTCACACCTTCACACCGTTTTGTGTTGCGACCAAGCACGCTGAACATCACAGCCTCCGCTTCGTATGGCGATCAAGTCCGCTGGTAACTGTAGCAGTTTACAAGAAACGCTTCCAAGCCGATCGTCGTGGCTGCTGCGCTTCGACCGCGAGGACGACGGGCTTTGGGGCTCAAGAGGCGATTCGAGCACTCCCGAACGGAGGCCGAGTCTCCGAAACCAGCTTGGCGAGAAGTTCGTTGCCGTCGGTTAGATTTTTCAGCGGAGAGTCTAACTCGGGATTCAACTCCAAGCAGAGTGTGCGGTCGTAGCCACATTCGGCGAGGGCGCTGAGGGTGCTGCCTAACACTTCTTCACTGCAGACGCCTGTCAACAGCGGCCAGTGCAGATCGTCTTGGCCGTCGTTGTCGTCGAAGTGGATGTAGCCGAGTTGCGAGCCGGCGGCGCGAATCAACTCGGCGGGATCTTCTCGGCTGATGAGACAATGACCGACGTCGATCAGCAGCTTCAGCGCTGGAGCATTCATCTGCTCCAGCCACTCCAAGGTCTCCTTGCCACTGTGCAACAGACGTGTCGGGAAGTGTTCGATGCAGAGATCGACAGAGCACTGCTTGGCATGCTCGGCCAAATGTTGAATCGAATCGTTCCAGAACTCACGAGTCGTCTCGTCAGTCGCTTGCGGCGGCGTGATGTAGCTTACGGAGACCTTCAGCTCGGCAGTCGCGTCGAGCGTACTGCGGAAGTAGTCGATAGCTGCCCTTCGATCCGCTTCGATCTCACTTGCCAGATCGAAAACGCCCGGCATCTCACGTTCAAGACCAACGCACCCGAGGTGCAGCCCGAGATCGCTGATCAACCGCCGTATTTCGCGTGCTGCCGCCGTCGGCGGGATATCGATCCAGCGGAACCCCGCTTCGGCAAGCGACGAGATCGCTTTCGGCAACGGCACGGGCAACGAAGTAGTCAGTGCAGTGATGTTCATGGCCCACTATTCGTCCACGAGCTTCTCGTACTCTGCCAAGATGGGACGATAGCCGTAAGCATTCAGCACCGCGATCAAGCCCCGATCGCTTTGATCCTGGACAACGTCACCGAGCGTATCAATCGCGTTGTAAATCGCTTCCAGAGCTGTCTCCAACTGGGCGACGGCTTCTTCCTTGTCGCCCTTGGCCTTGGCATTAGCGGCTTCGCGCAACGCCTTCACGGTCGTCAAGTAATCCAAAACATACTCGCTCCGCTTGGCGTAATAGAACAAGAAACCTTGGGCATAAGGACGGGCGCCGTCGCGGCTGCGATACAGTTCGATCATCGCTTCTGTATAGTGCTCGTTCTGCTTTTCCCACCACTCCGGAATTGGGCCGGGTGCGTAATACTTCATCAGCATGTTTGGAACAGGAAAAGCGAATCCCAGATTCTCCTTGTCGGTCAGTTCCGTTGCAGCTTCGATATGTCCGAAGCCAATCCACAACCGATCCGAAGCGGATTGCTTGTGGGTGATCGTTGTAAACAGATCATCGTGAGCGCTTCGCGGTGTGACCTTTGGATCCCACGCCGCGCGAGACAGGTAGTAGACCGTTGGGTCGAGTTCGGCGAGCATCCAGTACCGCGTCGAGAAACCATCCCAACCGTGCTTGTGCAAATCGCTCATCAACTCGCCGAGGCCGCGCGTTGCAGCTTGAGAGAGTACACCGACGTTGTCGTCAGCCAAAGTCATGATCAAGCGGCTGCGGACACGCTCTGTCGGGATCGTGCCGAGCTTCTCGCGGTTCTCGACAACGCGGCGGGCCGTGTAATCGATGAAGTTCAGCGTCGAAGACCCTTGCGGGACGACGCGATCCAGGTACGGATACAAGGCGTCATCGACTGCCGTAATCACCAGTTCGACACGTTTGCCATCGCTACGCGTGAGTAGTTCACTATCAGCAAACAAACGCTGCATGAAGGCCAGCGAAACGATGTTGCCTTTGATCGCACTTTCGCCACGATCTCCGGAAGCCACTGTCGAGCGACTGCGCGCGGTCTTAATGAGTTCTGCGACCGTCGGGGCATCGTTCCCGATTCGCGACGCAAGCTCCTTCCAACTGCTATCAACGTGCTGCTCCCACTCCGGGAACTCTGGCAATGTCACGTACAACGTGTCGATGCCAGGATACGTTTCGACGTAGGCTCGGATACGCGCGGCGACAAGTTGCTTCAACTTGGCGGAATCCGGAGGGAGCTTCGCGCCCGGCGCCACGGTCAGATTCTTCAAGCCTCGTGCGGGCTCCAGGCCGGGAAACGCCTTGGCAAACTCGGTAGGAAACTCGAGCGGCGTGATTGACACTCCGACCGACATCCCCAGACGCTTCGATTCCTTGATGATCCCTCGAAGCAGCTTTGTACCCGCTTGTGTCATCTCTTCGTAAGTTTGCTTGCCCGCAAAGGTTGGGTTCGTGAACTCCTTCACGCCACCAAGCCCTGTCCGGCCGGGGCTGTCCGAGTTGATTGGATACCGTTCGCCGAACCACAGCATGGCGGTCTGCTTCTTCACGCCGGCAAACTCGTAATCAATGAAAGGCTGCCACGGATAAACGGATAGCATCACGCTGTTGAACTTCAGTTTTGCCAATTGCCGCAGCACGACCTTGTGCTGATCCAAGCCCCACGACTCAGGGCCGATCGGGAAATCATTAACAGTTCGCCATGTCCGAGTCTTCAGGCCCGGCTCTTGGACGATGTCGAGCGCGTCAATATCGAGTGGCTGCTTGTCCGGATAGAGGTCTTCACGCAGGACGTAACGAATTCCGAAGTGGTGTCCCAATTCGTAGACGGACCACAGTGTCGCCGCTGGACTGCCGCCGCCGACAACGAGTCCGCTGTGCTTGTCGTTTTTGAAGCTCCGAATCACGAGACCTTGGTCGGAGACCTTTGGCCAGTCGTCACCGATGACTTCTCGCAGTGTGCGATTCGTCTTGGGGCTGCCGATAAGAATGACGTTCTCCCGCGGCGGAGGCAGGAAGTCGCTCAAGACGACATTGGCGTCGAACAGCTTGCGAAACTGACTTACTAGTTCTTGCGCGGCGAGATGCTCGATGTCAGGAGCACCTTGGCCAACGACGACGGTGATGTTGTCCGCGGCATTCAGCAAATTGGTCGAACCGGCGACGACCATGAAAGCGATGGCAATAATGATCCGCATGATGACCTCGATGACTAATACAGGATCCGAAATAACATTCGTCGTTAAATGATGAGCCACAATCGCCAAGTCATTCCGCACCCTCGGCGAAACAATACAATTTCTGCAGCGTTCGCACGTAGATGCGGTTGTCCGCGATGGCAGGCGTCGCGGTACAGCTATCTCCCATGTCGTTCTTGGCGAGAATCTCAAGCTTCGGGCCCTGCCGAATTACCGTGATGAAGCCGTTCTCGCCTTGCACATAGATCTTCCCGTCACCCGCGACGGGCGACGCGTAGTAGTTCCCAAAGTTGCGAAGACGTTTCTTCTCCCAAATCGTTTCGCCCGTCTCGGCATCGAAACTGGCGGAGATGCCGCCTTTCTTCACGACCAGCACGCGGCCGTCGCTGACCAACGGCGATGCGATGTTCGAAGGTGAAGTGTTTTCGAGGTTCCACACCAGATGCGTCTTTGTCACGTCACCTGTCCCACCACCACGAACCGCTTGGATCGTCGTGCCACCGCCGACCATGTTCGTCGACGCCTGAAATGCGGCATCGACTTCGTCGTCTACTAGAAAACCATCTTTGTTGGCGTCGCCTTTATCGAACTTGGCCCAAAACGCCTTGTCAAATTCATCCTTTCCGAGCTTCCCGTCCTGGTTCGTGTCTTTCCATTGCAAGAGGGCGTACTTCAAAACGCGATCGGTATCGCCATAGCTCTGGATCGAGATGTAGATCTTGTCATCTTTCACCGCCGGAGTCGTCATCACCGTCCGCAGCAGCGTGTTGCAGGTCCACAACTCTTCGCCGTTGCTGGGGTCATAGCCCTTCAGCTTGCCAGTTCCGGCGACGACGATGTCTTCGCGCCCAGCCGCCTTGCAAATGACAGGCACGGCGTAACCGCCCAACATCTCGGGTCGCTCCGTCTTCCAGCGGACTTTGCCGGTCAACTTGTCGAACGCGATCAGGAACGGAGCCAAGTCATCATCTTGGTTCAAGAGGACTAAGTCTTTGTAAAGGATCGGCGAGTGAGCCGCTCCCCAACCCATCAAGTAGAACGGAAGCGGCACCTTCTGTTTCCAAATCACCTCGCCGCCCTTCAAGTCAAGAGCAACCATGCCGATCGTGCTGAAGTAGACATACACACGCTCGCCGTCACTGCATGGCGTCGAAGACGCCTGTGTATTGGGAGGCGTGATCGGTGGTGTTGCGCCCGTATTGAACTCTTGTCGCCAGAGTTCTTTGCCGTTTGCCGCATCGAAACAAAAGACAGCCAAGGTCTGCTTGTCGATCATCGATGTCGCAATCGTGCGGCCTTGCGTAACGATCGGACAGGCGATTCCTTCGCCGAGTTCAACCGACCAGGCAACATTCTTTTCGTGCGAAAACTCCACCGGCAGATTCTTACTCGCCTTTGATACGCCGGCAGCGTTCGGCCCGCGGAACTGTGCCCACTCCTCGGCAAAGACTAGTGTCGAGAGATGGCATAACGAAAGTGTAACGAAGATCCAGGACGCGCGTGTCATGAAATACTCCTAAGCGTCTTGTCTCAAAACGGACTCTGGCCCTCCTGGGCATGCCCCACGATAGCCCTCGCCAGATGCACAAGCAAGCAGATGCGGCGAGTTTTGCTCAGGTGAAACAGCACGACGTTGCGGTGCATTAGCCGTTGCGGGAAGATAGCGAATCGAAACCAACCGAGCTCTTGCTGATGGAGCCTTTATGACCCACGAGCGAGGACGCTTTTCCGATTCGATCACCCAAGTGAATCTATTTCCATGCGCAGCGAGCGGGACAAGGCGAGCGAGAATCCTTATGAGAGTCCAAGATTGGGGACGTTGGCGACCTCGGAGCCATCGCCTAACGCGGCTTACAAACTCTACAGTCGTTTGGAGATGTGTTTGATCATTGCAGCGACAGCCGTAGTCGCGTTGGCTGCTGGCTTGGGGCTTCTCTCTGCCTGATGTTGTTGCTCTCATGACCCAAGCACGACACGGCGGGCTGGTGGCCGTTTGGGTTGGAGCGGGTCCTCAGGTAGTGAGAGTCGTAGCGCGGCGTAGCCGCATCGTCGTTGATCGCTCCGCGATCAAAACGCTTGGTTCGCGGAGCGAACACGGCTATTCCGTCTATCTGCGTGGTCTTGGGACGGATTGGCAATCCGTCCTACGGCCAACGGTATCAATACCGGTCGTCAGGCCCAATTGACCCGCTTTTCTCAGCTTGCTAGAGTGTCGGGTCTGCCTCTTGTGCAAGTGGCACGTTAGTGGTCATTTGCAATTGTTTCTTTTACCCCTTGGTCGGGTGAGCGAAGGTTCGACCTGTGGCGAGTGATCTCGTCATCGCTCGTTGGCCGGAAGACATGGGAGCGAATTGTGGCAAGTGACTTAGTTCAAGAGTTAGTGGAAGCAGGAGTACATTTTGGGCATCGAGCGAGCCGTTGGAATCCCAAGATGGCCGCGTACATCTATGCCCGCAAGAACCTGATCCACATCATTGACATCCGCGAAACTGTTCGCGGTCTTCTGCGAGCTCGCAAGTATCTCAGCCAGGTTGTCACCGGCGGGAGTCTAGTTCTCTTTGTCGGTACGAAACGCCAAGCGAGTGCGACGGTCGAGCGAGAAGCACTTCGTTGCGGGATGCCGTTCGTTAACGAACGCTGGCTCGGCGGCACGCTGACCAACTTCCGCACGATTCGCAGTCGGCTTTCTCGCTTGGAAGAGCTCGAGGCTTTGCGGGCCAGCGATGAGATCGACACTTACTCGAAGAAGATGCAGTCCTCGCTGAACCGCGAGTATCGCAAGATGTATCGCAACCTCAACGGCTTGCGAACCATGAACCGGTTGCCCGAGTGTGTGGTCGTCATCGATCCTAAGAAGGAAAAGAACGCGATCCGAGAGGCACGCAAGTTGGGCGTTACGACGGTCGCCTTGATCGATACGGACTGTGATCCCGACCTCGTCGATCTTCCGATCCCTGGAAATGACGACGGCATCCGCGCCGTCGAAGTCATCGTTCGCCAATTCGCCGATGCGATCGCTCAAACGAAGGCGGCAGCGGCGGCTCAAGCGAAGGATGATGCTCCTGCCGAGCCAGCTCCGGTCGAAACCCCAGCGGCCGAGGCGGAAGCCAAGGCTGAGGCGGACGCGGAAGGCGAAGCTTCGTAACGGCTTCGTGTTGCTGCCCGCAGGCCCGAACCTCGGCGCTCGCGAAGTGATCTTACCTAGAATGATGCGGTTGCCACTGGCGCGGCGGCTCGCTTCTTTTGACTTACACGCTGAATCAACAATACATGCAAGGAGAAACGTCATGGCAATCACAGCCGCTGCTGTGAAGGAACTTCGGCAGAATACCGGCCTGCCGTTGATGGACTGCAAGAAGGCGTTAACGGAATGCGACGGCGATCAAGACGCCGCCATCCAGTGGCTTCGCGAACGAGGTCTGAAGGTGATGGGGAAGCGCTCCGATCGAGAGACAGCGTCCGGTCGCTTCGGGATTTACGCTGGCGTTGACAAGCCGAGTGGAGCCATCGTCGAACTGAAGTGCGAAAGCGATCCTGTCGCCAAGAACGAGGAGTTCATTCAGTTGGCAAGCGATCTCGCCCAACAACTGGCAACGGGACCTGGTGCGTCGTCCGGTGACGAACTGCTCAGTCAACCTTCGCCCAGTAAGGATGGCGTGATTTTGCTCGAGCAGCGTGACGAGCTGATGAATCGTATTCGTGAGGTCTTCAACGTCGGACGGCTACAGCGCATCGAGTCTGCGACCGGCGGCTATAGCCATAACTCGGGGACGGTTGCCGGCGTACTCATCGGCGTTTCCGGCGGGACCGATGAAGCCGCGAAAGACGTCAGCATGCACATTGCGGCGATGAGCCCGGCCGCCTTGAAGATCGAGTCCCTTGACCCGGCGGAGGTCGATAAGGAACGAAGCATCTTGCGCGAGGCGGCCCTGGCCGAAGGTAAACCGGAGAACATCGTCGATAAGATGGTTGAAGGTCGGATTCGCAACTTCTACGCCGAGCGAGTTCTTCTCGAACAAGCGTTCGTGAAGGAACAGAAACAGACCGTCGGCCAGTATGCCAAGGAAGCTGGCATGGAGGTCAAGGAGTTCACCCATTGGGTGTTAGGTGAGTAGGTTCCATTGTGGAAGACAGAAGCCCCGGCATCGCCCGGGGCTTTTTCGTGCCTTGTTTGGATGGAAGGTGAGCGATTCATGAGCGAAACTGACGGACCGAAGTATCGACGAGTTGTCTTGAAGCTATCGGGTGAGAGCTTCAGCCGTGCTGGCGAACGAGGTATCAGCATGGAGGAAGTTGTTCATATCTCGAAACAGATTCACCAGGCCCAGCAACTTGGATGTGAGATTGCAGTCGTGATCGGCGGCGGGAACATCTTGCGAGGCGCACAGTTCAAGGCCGGTAGCAGCAGCATCCAGGAAGCAACCGCCCACTATATGGGCATGCTCGCCACGGTGATCAACGGGTTGGCGATACAAGATGCGTTGGAATCGATCGGCTGCGAGACGCGGCTCATGTCCGCGATTCGCATGGACGGAGTCGCTGAAGCTTACATTCGAAGACGGGCTCGCCGACACCTGGAAAAAGGAAGAATCGTCATCCTGGCGGCGGGCACGGGCGGGCCATTTGTGACGACTGATACGGCGGCGGCGTTGCGAGCATTGGAGTTGGAAGCCGAGATCGTCATGAAGGCGACTCGCGTCAATGGCGTTTACAGCGAGGATCCGGAAAAGAATCCGCACGCTGTTCTTTATCGCGATCTGGATTTCGGAACCGTGTTGGAGAAGAACCTGCGTGTGATGGATTCCACGGCGATCGCGCATTGCATGGAGCATCAGATGCCGATCCTGGTTTTCAACTACCGCAAAGACGGCAACATCCAGCGCGCGGTGCAAGGCGAAAGAGTTGGTACACTCATCGCAGCAACCTCGACCGAGGATTAGCCTTCAACGATCGTCGCGAGCCGCTGCCTCGTGTCATCGACGGTCGAGGCAGTAAGCAGAACCGTGCAGATCGGAGCGCCCGACGTAAGTTCCGTCCCGACTCGCGGGATATCAGCGATTACGCCGTCGATTCGCTCGGAAATCTGTTCAAGTGATGACTCGGACACTTTGATCGCCTGCTTGGCATAGAGGATCAACTTGCCCGCAACGTTCAGCGGCTCCGGAATCGCAACCGAAGGCAGGCATTGCTTCAGGCAGGCCAGCAGATGCCATCGTAGTAGAGATAGGTCCGTTGCGAGCTCGATCACTTCGACGGATGCCGTGTAGCGTGGATTCACCTCCACCGGCCAGACGTTGTCTTCCGAAAGGATGAAATCGACACCGTAGAGACCTTGCAAATCGAACCATTCGCTCAAGCTGGCTCCGAGTTGGCGCACTTGCCTATCCGCGGCTGGTGGCAGAGTGAGTGGACCGATTGATCCCGCGTATTGATACCTGGAAGCGGCGTTCCACCTTGGTCCGATCAACTGCTCCGTCACGCCAAGCAATGTGGCTTGCTTGTTCGCGGCCACAAAGATCGCCGAACAAGAAGCTCCCGGAACATACTGCTGGTAATAATACGACCCATCTGCGCGGCGATTGCCAAGATCGCGTCGCGTTTCGCGTTTTTCCGGCAAGTAATCCTCGATCCCATATCCGCCGCCGGACCGCAACGGCTTGTTCAGCCACCGACCGTCATCGAGTTCCCGAACGAAGTGGCAGACCCTTGGCGAAAATAGCCCAGCTTCTTGGAGGCAATCGTACAACTTCGACGGATCGCGAACCTGCTTAACCATCTCGAAATCGTTCCCGAGCAGCCGCCGCTTCGCTGCTAGTGATTGCAGAACACGCCAGTGGTTCTCAAACGGCCCCGCGTAGATCCAATCACCCTCCGGCAACTCGTCCGCGAGGCGTGGGACGGCGCTGGCGGAACAATAAGTCCGACGCTGTTCACAAAGCTCGCCGAGGTCGGCATCGTCGAAGCGGTCGATCGCCAGCGGGATCAGCCCAGCCCTGTTGGCGGAAGCGGCGGCGGCTCTTGCCGAGGCTCCCACGATCAGGAGTCGGCGAGCCGCTTCGCGGGTGGTTGCATTCGTCGTAGGGTTTGCTAAGTTCACGCTTTACGGCAATCCTGAAAGAAACTCACAGGTCTAACAACATAACGGAGACTGTATTCATGTCGATGTACATTGGCGAAGCACTGGCTGGCGATGGAAATGAAATTGCTCACATTGATCTGCTGATCGGCAACAAGGACGGACCGGTTGGCGCTGCGTTTGCGAACGCCTTGGCACGACAAAGCGCAGGCCACTCGAACCTGTTGGCTGTCATCACGCCAAACCTCGCCGTGAAGCCTTCGACGGTGATGGTCACAAAAGTGACCATTAAGGGTGCCAAGCAGGCGGTTCAGATGTTCGGTCCCGCCCAGGCTGCCGTTGCCAAAGCCGTTGCGGACGCGGTTGCCGAAGGCGTGATTCCGAAGGATCAATGCGAAGATCTTGTGATCGTCTGTGGCGTCTTCATTCACTGGGATGCCGAAGACAACAAGAAGATCTACGATTACAACTATGCTGCGACCAAAGAGTCCATTGCAAATGCCATGACCGGAAAACCGAGTGCCGACGAGATGGTAGCTGGCAAGGATCAGGCACATCCGTTCCAAGGATTCTAGTCGGAGGCTCCCGGTCTAGGGCCGAACTAGTTTGAACCACGATCGCCCATCGTTTCGCCTCGCGACGATGGGCGATTTCATTGGATAGCTGAGGAGCCTTCGACATGACAAAGCACCGCATTCTAGTGCAACTCGATAGCGACGAGCAGGCCAGCGTCTTCGATGCCGTCGTCGCGGTTGATTCCGAAGTCGAACACTTGTTGCAGTATCACTCCGTTCGGCCTGAGCAGGTTCGGGATTTGGTCCACGGTGCGATGTTCACACGAGGCCCAAAAGACCTGCACAATACGGCCGTCTTTATCGGCGGTTCGGATGTTGCCAAAGGCGAACAACTCTTAGCTGCAGCGAAGCAATGCTTCTTTGGACCAATGCGAGTGTCGTTGATGCTCGACGCCAACGGAGCGAATACGACGGCCGCCGCAGCTGTCCTCGCTGCGGCGCGGCACATCGATCTTGCGCAGTCCGAAGCACTCGTGCTCGCCGCAACCGGCCCTGTCGGACAACGAGCCGTGAGGCTGTTGGCGCGCGGCGGTTGCAAGATGCGTGTTGCATCGCGGAGCGAAGATCGCGCGGCTGCGGCTTGCGACGCCATTCGTTCTGCGGTCGCTGACGCGCAGTTGACTCCCGTAGCGACAGGTGATACGGAGCAGACGGCGGTGGCTGTTGAGGGCGTTGATATCGTGATCGCTGCGGGAGCCGCAGGCATTGAGCTATTGTCGGCCGAGCTGCGCGAGGCCTGTAGCTCGCTGAAGGTAGCTGTCGATTTGAACGCCGTTCCGCCGCTCGGCATCGGCGGCGTCGAGGTCACGGACAAAGCTGTCGAGAGAGACGGGGCCATCTGTTTTGGAGCGATCGGTGTTGGCGGAACCAAAATGAAAATCCACAAAGCAGCCATCAAGAGCCTATTCGATTCGAACGACAAGGTGCTTGATGCCGATGACATATTCGCGATCGGACAGTCGCTTGAGGTGAGCGAGTAGACGATCGTTGTCGCTTTTTGAAGTTGCGCCTTCTTCTTAGCCTCGTAGCGGCGGCATACAATAGCCTGGGGCGTAAGCCCCAGAATCGAGGGCTACACGAACCGAAGCCCCGGAGGGGCGACATAGGGTGTCCTCGTCTCACGAGTGTCGCCCCTGCGGGCAACGCCGTGAAGGAGTTTTGTGCTGGAAAAACTGAGGTTTGCATAGATCGGAGTTCATGAAAGAAAG
>PBSM01000071.1 GCA_002726245.1 Planctomycetaceae bacterium
AATAGTGTTTTGCTAAATCAGACATAAAGAAACCATCATCAATACCATCGAAAATGCCAAACCAATAACATACTACCCACTAAACTGCGCGAGGAACCCCCTCGACAAAAGTCTTCAAGACCGAAACATGTTCTCACTTTTCGAACGGTGAATCTTTTAGGTTTACCTCACATTTCTTCCCGTCCCGAAGGGACGAAATGATGCAGCCGGGGGTGTAACCCGGCTCACGCCCCTGGGAAATGTTGCAGCATAAACAAGCAGAGCCCCGGACACGCTATGTCGCCCCTCTGGGGCTTGGGTTCGTGTGGCAAACCGTTCCGTGGGCTAAAGCCCACGGCTACATCCTGTCGCCGCTGCGCGGCTGAAGATGTGGGTAAAACCTAAGGATTAACCACGGCGGCACGGAGGACACAGAGACAGCGCTCAATCACCAATAATCCCGATCGCCGACGTCTTCTCCGTCATTGCGCAAAAGAAGCTTGCGCAGCGTTTCTGCAGGCAGCGTCTGCGACACGAATCGAACGGAACCGTCGGCTAGAACAAACTGGCAGCCACCCGGATGTTTACTTGACAGCCCGACGCCGATCTCGTGATTGATCGCCAGCGGTAGTGTTTCGTACCGCAAGTCGCAAGGCTCCGTCCACACAACGGAGTCGGTACATGACTCGACGATGAGAATCGCGTTGCTCGTTCCGTCGAGGAAGTCTCGGAATCGGATCGCCGAGCCATCCGTCCACGCGGCCTGGGGTTGGGAACCGCGAGACGAGACGACGGCTAGGTAGTTGGTTCGCGAAGCATCGCTGCCAGCTTCCGAACACTGGAACACCCCGGGTATCGCCGTGATCAATTGCGAGTTGTGGGGACCGTTCCATGGCTCATCCAGCCGATACGTCTTATCGAGGCCTTCCGCATCCAAGTACGGAAGAATCAACTCGCGCCAACTGTGCATCGCCCGACCGTCCTCGCCATAGGTGACCGGTGGCGGCAGGGAATCCCACTCCACATGATAGTGATGTAGTGCAAGAGCTATCTGCTTTAAGTGGTTCGAGCAATACATGCGAGGGCTTCGCGGATGATTGCTAACGGCAGGTAGCAAAAGCAGGATGAGCACACAGAAGACCAATCGGCAACCGAGCGGATACACCTTACGTTTAACGACGCTAATCGCGATGCACGTGATCAATATCACTGCGCCCAGCATCCACCATTGCTCGGTCCCACCATGTGCGATCGACGGACTGGCGATGCAATGCAACATGTTTCTCAGTTCCTTTTTGCTGGGCACAACTGATTGTCATCGTTTCCCAGGCGGAAAAACAGTCTTTCTTTCGATCGGCACAGCACTTGGTCGCTGGCACTCGTCGCCGTATGATTCCCTCGTGCCCCGGATTCTATACAACCCAGGAGCGTTGTGTGATTTTACGCTTGCTGCTGCTCTTCATCGTTGTCCCCTTCATTGAGCTGGCGATTCTGTTGAAGCTCGCTGAGGTGACGAGTGTGCTGCATACGCTTGTCCTCGTCGTCATCACGGGTGCGATTGGGACGTGGCTTGCGCGTTCGCAAGGCATTCGTACGTTGCAACGCATTCGCGAGGCAATGGCCAATCAGCAGATGCCGACCGATCCGTTGATCGACGCGGTGATGATTCTGATCGCCGGTGCATTGCTTCTCACGCCAGGAATTCTTACGGATGCGTTCGGCTTCTCGCTCTTGATACCCTTCTTTCGTAACTGGTATCGAATCGGACTCGTGCGGTGGTTCAAGAGCCGATTTCAGATCCAAACCACCTTCCGCGAGACCGGCTTCGAGCCGCAAGAGACAGAGATCATTGACTCTTACGTCATCGAGCACGACGCGAAGGATTCGGCGGGCGAGACAGATTAGCCAGCCAGAAATGTTCTCGCTTGTTGCACAACGTCCCGCAGGTAACCTGCTTCAAATGGACTGTTGAGCCCAGCCGACGAAGCCAACTCCCGGAACGGAGCGTCTCCGCCGCGTTTACATAAGGCGACGTAAGCCGCCATCGACTCAGCCATGTCGGCTCGGCTGCGCACCCAGAATTGCAAGGCACAGGTCAACGCAAGCGTGTAGTCGATGTAGTAGAAGGGACTCAGATAGATGTGGCGTTGCATTTGCCACTGCCCGCCCTCAGGTAAATGAGGCAGATCGCCGCAGTCGCGCGATGGCAGATACGTGCATTCCATCTCACGCCGTTCATCTGGAGAAGCTTCCGGATTTGAATAGACAAGATGCTGGAAGTGATCAACCGCGACGCCGTACGGCAGGAACAAGAGTGATTGAATGAGATGGATCTTGCGGAAGCGTTCGGCTTGGCCGCCGAAGAACTTCTCCATGTGCGGCCAGGTCAGGAACTCCAGGCCCATCGAATGGACCTCGCAAGACTCGTACGTCGGGAACAAGTAATCATGCAACGGCTGTTCGCGGCTGGAATAGCCTTGGAAGGCATGGCCTATCTCATGTGTGAAGACTTCGACGTCCCCTTTGGTCCCATTAAAGTTCGCAAAGATGTACGGCAAGCCATAGCTCGGGAAATCCGTGCAGAATCCGCCACCCGCTTTGCTCGCTCGATTTTTCAGGTCCATCAAGTCGCATTCGACCATCAGTCGAAAGAACTCACCGGGGCCTCCGTCTATCTCGTCGAACATTTCGGTCGCCCGCTCGATCATCCAATCGTGATCACCTTGCGGATCCGGGTTGCCCTGCGGATCAAAGACGCCTTCATCCCAAAACATCACGCGATCGATTTCGAGTAACTTTGCCTGTTGCTCGCGTAGTTGATTCGCCAGCGAATCACATCCACTCGCACCGCGTTGCGAAACTTTTCGACATCGGCTTGGCTATAGTCAACTCGCTTCATCCGCTTGTACGCCAGCCCGATAAAGTCATCAAAGCCAAGCTTTTTCGCCATCCCGTCGCGCAGTTTGACTTGGTCGTCGTAGATCCGATCAAGCTGTGCTCGATTATCGACAAACCACTGCCAAGTAACTCGTGTCGCGTCGTACCTTACCTGCCGATTCGCCGCGACACGGAACTTGTCAAGCCCAGCGAAGTTGTACGTCTCGCCCTCATACTCCAACTTGGCTGACGCCTGTAGGTCCGTGTATTCTGCATCCAGTTTGCTTCCGCAACGAGATCTTCTTCGATCAGCGGATCGAAGGCCATCACATCCGCTTCCCACAGAGCAAACGCTTGCGTTCCGAAGCGTTCTTCCAAAGCGGAGCGATTCGAGCTATCGACCAACTTCCGCTTGACGCGAACCGCGAGATCAGTCAGCTTCGGGCGCAAGTCGTCACAATACTCGCGAGCCTGTTTGTACTCGGCATTGCTCGTATCTTGATTGAACCGCAGGTCAACGAGGTTCTCCCATGTAGCGACTTGCCGATAGAGTTCATCCCATCGCGCGATGACAATCGCACAAGCGTCCGCTGTCGATGCAGCTTCCCAATCGGCGAAAAGCCTCTTGTACTCGGCGGCTATCTCGTCGTAGGTAGGAGTCGGCTCCGCGATCTTGGCAAAGTGAATGCTTGTCGTCAGGTTCCTCGACTACTCAAAAAGAAAAGTCCCGCCGAGAAACGTCTCCGGGCGAGGCTGTATTGTGTGGTAATGCGTTATGGCATGTGAAGGGGGAAGGTAAAGGAAGGCCCTCTCCCTAACCCTCTCCCACAGGGAGAGGGGACAAGATGAGGCTACATCGCGCCGAGCTTGGCAACCAAGTCCGCGGTGCGGCAACTGTAACCCCACTCGTTGTCGTACCAACTGACGACCTTCACGAGCTTGCCGGTGCCGCCGAGCACTTGCGTCCAGTCGGAAGCGAAGATCGAGCTGTGCGGATCGTCGATAATGTCGGACGACACGAGGGCGTCCGTGCTGTAACACAAGATGCCTTTCAAAGGGCCGTCTGCCGCCGCTTTGACGGCGGCGTTGATGTCCTCGGCGGATGCCTTTTTGCCAAGGTTGACGACCAGATCAACGACGCTGCCCGTACTGACCGGAACCCGCATGGCGATACCGGTCAGTTTGCCGTTCAATTCGGGAATCACCAAGCCAACAGCTTTCGCGGCGCCTGTCGATGTTGGGATGATGTTCTGAGCCGCAGCACGACAGCGATATAGATCCGAGTGCGGCTGGTCTTGCACGTTCTGATCGTTCGTGTAGGCGTGAACTGTCGTCATCAGGCCCGACTCGATACCAAAGGTCTTGTGCAGCACTTTGGCAACTGGAGCCAAACAGTTCGTCGTGCAACTCGCGTTCGACACGCACTTCATCTCGGCCGTCAATTTGTCATCGTTCACGCCCAGCACACACGTCAGGTCGGCACCGTCCTTCGCCGGGGCGCTCAGAACGACCTTCTTCGCGCCCGCTTTGAGGTGCGTGTCGTAGCCAGCACGCTTGTCGGTCGCCCGAGCCGTGAAGATGCCTGTGCTTTCTATCACTACGTCAACGCCGAGATCTCCCCACGGCAGACTGGCCGGATCTTGCTCCGCCAAAGCCATAAAAGCCTTACCATTAACGCTCAGATTATCGTCGTCAAAGCTGACATCACCGTCGAGCCGACCGTGAATCGAGTCGTATTTCAGAAGGGTTGCCAGCGTCTTATTGTCCGTCAAGTCGTTGACTGCAACGACTTCGAATTCACTCGAACGAGCGAGCAGGTTACGGAAAGTCAGCCGGCCGATACGACCGAAGCCATTGATTGCGACGCGAATTGGCATAGAGTTTCTCCTTCGTCGAGAGACGTTATCTGTCGTAGAGTTGAGCCGCGAATTATACTGCTGGCCCGATAGGCTCACAACCGGCCCGCTGTTTCGCAAAGATGTCTGATCACCGGCCTGAATGGTCCCTGCCGCCTGGCGTTACTCGCGGATTGTGGGACTACGCTCACTCCGATCCGATCGCCGAAGACTACGACGAGTACTTCGCGCACAACCGCTTGTTCGAGTTTGACGAGCAAGTCATCTTGCGCGAGTTGGAAGAGCGGGACCTAAGCAGTGACTGCTTGATCGCCGATCTCGGTTGCGGCACCGGTCGGGCGATCGTTCCTTTGGCGAGACGCGGCTATCGCGGGTTGGCGGTTGATCTTTCGGAGAAGATGCTGGCTATCGTGAAGGCGAAGGCCGAAGCCGAATCGTTGCCAATTGAATGCGTTCACGCCAATCTGGTTGAGTTGGATTGTGTCGAGTACGCGAGCATCGACGCGGCGATCTCACTCTTCAGCACGCTGGGGATGATCCGCGGCCGAACGAATCGCTTTCGTGCCTTGGAACACACGGCTCGGATTCTGAAGCCTGGCAGTCCGTTTGTGCTTCACGCGCACAATTACTGGTTCAATCTGTACGATCCGGGCGGACCTTGGTGGGTGCTACGGAACTTCTGTCGAGCGAGCTTCGTGCGGGATATCGAAGCGGGCGACAAGTTTTTCAGTTACCGCGGACTACCGAATATGTTTCTGCACGTCTTTCGTTTGGGTGAGTTGAAGCGCGACCTTCGTCGAGCCGGCTTCCAGGTCACTCGGATCATTCCGCTTGATCCCAGGCGTCACCGAGCGTTACGGATGCCGTGTGTTGCCGGCCGGCTCAGAGCGAACGGTTGGATTGTGGTTGCCGAGCGGCGATCGTAGGTCGCCCGAGGCCAGACTCGTTCGTGACGGAATACTTGCGGAAACGCGGCCCTACGACTGGTCCCTCAGCCGTTTGGCTTCGGTGTGAGCACGGACTTCTTCATCAGAAGGTCTCCACTTGCGGCCAGCGAACTGCGGCTCGAAATCCTCTTGCCCGGCAAGTCTGGCGATGTCTAGTATCACTCGCGTCATGATCTCGCGGACCACTTCATCATTCTGCTCGACATCCTCATACGTCGAGACCTCAATCAGTTCACCAAAGCTGACTCGCACTTTGGCGCGCATGAAGAAAGGACTCAACGGCGTGCCTCGGAATGGAGAACCTTCGATGTAACAGGGTAACAAGGGCGCTCGTGCACGCAGCGCGACCAAAACGGCACCGGCCCGAACCGGCAACATCAAGTCTTCGGTCATGTTGATTCGACCCTCGGGAAACATGCCGATCAACCCACCTTGTTCTGCGTAGCGGATCGCGGTCTTTGTTGCGGCGGTATCAATGCCACGACGATTGACAGAGATGACCTCACAGGTTCGCAAGAACGGTCCGAAAAGCCGATGCTCGCAGTATTCCTTCGCCACCATCCAATGCATCGGCCACTTGCAAAGCACCTGAAGAAAGAACGGATCGATACCGCTCGTGTGGTTACAGACGATAATGGCCCCCGATTTAGCTTCTTCCGGCAACGGAGTCGTATACGTCACCCGCCATATGAACCGCGTGAAGAAAATGGCACCGACCCACAGAGCGAACTGTGGCCACGTAAAGTCTGTCTTGCACTTTTGCCAGACGAGCCATCCTAGCGGCAAGATCACCGCTAGCACGATGCCCGCGATGACGAGTGGTTGATCTAACATTCACGGCCTTAGGAGTTCACTGCGAAGCGAAGCTGAACTGTGACGTTGCGCGTGTTCTGTGTCAAGCACATCCTTCCGGTTGGCCGCTACCGGCTCTACGATACGTAGTGAAAGGAAGACCGTATGCAGATCGGCGTTGTGAGCAACACCCACGGGCATGTTTCCAACACGCTGGACGCCGTGCGCGTCCTTGAGCCTTCGAAATCGGAGTGGTCTTGCATTGTGGGGACATTGGCTCCGCCGCCATCCCGTCGCTCTTCGACCGTTGGCCGTCTCATTTCGTCTTCGGGAACGTAGACCAGGAAGAAGCGGAATTGCGGGAGGGCGTTGTGGAGGCGGATGGAACTTGCCATGGTCGCTTCGGCGAGTTCGAGCTTGCTAGCCGAAAGATCGCATTGCTTCACGGCGACGACTTAAGGAAGCTGCATGTAGCGATTACGAGTGGCGCCTACGACCTTGTCTGCTCTGGCCACACGCATCAACGCAAAGAGGAACGGCAAGGCAAGACGCTCGTGCTGAATCCCGGTGCGATCTACCGCGCGAATCCACATAGCGTCGCGGTCGTTGACCTGGCAACGATGGAAGTGACGTCGCTGGCGTTCTAGGCCGATTAGCCACGCCCGATCAACGGCATCTTCGTCGCCATCACCGTGACAAACTGCGCGTTCGCGTCGAGTGGCAGACTGGCCATGTAGACGATCGTACGGGCTACATTCTCGACATCCATCGTCGGTTCCACGGCCATCGATCCGTCGGCTTGAGGCACGCCGCCCTTCATGCGGGCTGTCATTTCTGTCGCCGCGTTTCCGATGTCGATCTGGCCACATGCGATGTTGTACTTCCGACCATCAAGCGAAGTCGATTTGGTTAGTCCCGTGATAGCGTGCTTGGTCGCTGTATATGGTGCGGAGTTTGGTCGCGGTCGATCCGCGGAGATCGAACCGTTGTTGATGATGCGGCCACCCATCGGATCTTGGGCTTTCATGATTTTGAAAGCTTCCTGAGTACACAGAAACGAGCCCGTCAAGTTGACGTTCACAACGGCTTGCCACTGCTCGAACGTGAGGTCTTCAAGCGGAACGCCCGGCGCACCCATGCCTGCATTGTTAAACAGCAGATCGAGTCGGCCAAACGCTTCCGAAGTCTTATGGAACAGGTTTCGAACCGAGTCCGGGTCGCAAACATCAGTCGCGATCGGCAACGCACAGGAGCTGGCCTCACCAGCTTGCTGAGCCGTCTCTTCAAGAGCTTCGGCCCGCCGTCCAGCCAACACAACGGAATAACCTTCACGAAGGAGTCCCAGCGCGGAGTGCCGGCCAATGCCCGATCCAGCGCCCGTGACAATTGCAACATTGGAGGGAGAAGCCATGCGATGCCTTTCTGTACTCGAAGGATTAGCAGGGCAACGATTATATACTCCAGCCGGCTAGCTCTTGCGCTTCGTTCGTTTAACCGCAAGCCGGAGGCGTGCGTTTCTCTCCGCCGCGGAAGCGCACGCCTCCGGCTTGCGGTTAAACGAAATGCTCAGATTCTCACCGGCCACAGTATAGCCGTTTCTTACCGAAGCCAACGAGCCTTAGAAGACGGGGACTCGGTTGAAAATCGCAGCCACAAGTAGAAATGCGGACGCAAACCACTTATCTTCATAGGGCAGTTCAGTGATACAAGCATCTGTCGATGAAAGCAATTGCGAGGGAGCCCCGATGGCGGCACGAACTTGGTCGATAACTAGTACGGGAAACAGTACAGACGCGGTCATGGAAGCAGCGGGAGCCGAGGGCATGAGTGTTCGGCATTACACGGGACAGGCGGGGCTGTCGGCAGGCGTTGAGGTGTTGGAAGTCACCAACGGCAAGCTCAAGATCAGCGTCCTGCCAACTCGCGGGATGAGCATGTGGGACATGTACTACGGCGACGAACGAATCGGTTGGAAGTCGCCGGTTCGTGGGCCTGTGCATCCGGGGTTTGTGGACGTTGGCGAACCGAGTGGCCTGGGTTGGCTTGATGGTTTCGACGAGTTGTTGGTTCGTTGCGGCTTGGAGAGCAATGGGGCTCCGGAACACGATGAGAACGGGAAGTTGCTGTATCCGCTGCACGGGCGCATCGCCAACAAGCCAGCTCATCAAGTTGATGTGACGATCGATCCGGAATCGAAAGAGATCACGATTGTTGGTGTCGTCGAAGAGACGCGTTTTCATTTCCTCAAGTTGCGAATGACAACAACCATCAAGACGAAGGCGGGAGAGAAGGGCTTTCGCATTCATGATGAGATCGAGAACGTCTCGGAGAGCCCAGCGGAGATGCAGATGTTGTATCACGTGAACCTTGGTGATCCGTTGTTGGACGCAGGCTCGAAAGTCGTCGCTCCGATCAAGACCATCGTCCCTCGGAACGCCCACGCGGCGGAAGGCCTAAAGAGTTGGGAGAGCTATGAAGCCCCGCAGCCAGGCTTTGAAGAACAAGTCTACTTCTTCGAACTGCTTGCTGACGCAGACGGCCAGACGCAAGCGTTGTTGAAGAACGCTCATGGAACACGCGGCACTCGGATGCTCTTCAACAAGCAGCAACTGCCCTGCTTTACTGTATGGAAAAACACGACTGCCATCTCAGACGGTTTCGTGACGGGATTGGAACCCGGGACGAACTTCCCGAACCCGCGCACCTATGAAGGCGAGCAAGGTCGCGTCGTCAAACTCAAGGGAGGCGGTTCATTTGGCTTCGATTGGCAGCTTGAGTATCTCAGCCACGACGCCGAGGTTGAAGGCGCTGAGGCTGCGATCGCAAAGCTGCAGGGCGATACACAGCCGAAAGTCTACGACTCGCCACAAGATGGTTGGTGCGCGCCGTAGCGAATGTTGAAGTACCCCCTTCTTTAGCGTTTATTAGTTTCTATTGGTCGTCGGTCGCGGTACTCTTACTGAAATCGTGAACCAGCGAAGTAAACCTCGGAATGAGTAGTCATGATTTGGAATGTTGACCGAAGGCAGTTCTTGGGATCAGGTCTCGTCGCGTGGTCGCTTGGTTCCAGTCAAGGTGCGGAAAAAAAGACGATGCTGAAGACTTATACATACAAGAAGGCCGGCGATTTGGAGATCAAGGCCGATGTCTACCGAGCCGACGACGAGACAATTCGCCCTGTCGTTGTTTGGATTCATGGAGGCGCCTTGATTAACGGACATCGGGCTGGAATCAGCGGCCGCGTCAAGCAGTGGGCGCTTGACTCCGGGTATGCCTTGGTTTCGATCGACTATCGGTTGGCCCCAGAGACACAGTTGCCCGAGATCATCAGCGACGTGGAAGATGCGTTCGCTTGGATTCGGAATGAAGGCCCGAAGCTCTTCCATATCGATCCGGATCGCATGGCGGTGACCGGCGGGTCGGCGGGCGGTTACTTGACGCTTGTCAGCGGTTGCCGCGTTGATCCGAAGCCAAAGGTACTCGTTGCATTTTGGGGGTACGGCGACCTCGTTGGCGACTGGTACAGCAAACCGAGTCCGCACCCTCGTCATCATGGCACGAAGCTGAGTCGTGAAGAAGCGTTTGCCCAGGTCAGCGGTCTGCCCGTTTCTGATTCGCGCGAGAGGAAAGGGAACGGTGGTGCTTTCTATCAACATTGCCGACAACACGGGATCTGGCCGAAGTCTGTTTCCGGCTGGGATCCGCACACCGAGCCCGAAAAATTCTATCCCTTCATGCCCGTGAAGAATGTTGACGGCGAGTATCCACCGACCGTCTTGATTCACGGCACGCGTGATACCGATGTGCCGTATGAACAGTCGGTAATGATGAAGGAGCAGTTTGCGAAGCATCGTGTTCGACACGAGCTGTTATCGATTCCTAACGGCGAGCACGGGCTGGCTGGAGGAGATGCGACGCTCATAAATGCCGCCTACAAACAAGCATTAGCGTTCGCTGACGAATACCTACATTGAGCAAACTCAGCGAGCTTACGTGGTTTGAACTTGCTTCTTCGCCAGACGCTTCGCAAAGCGATCAACGTCGATAATGCCGCGTTTGTGAATTCCGCGAGCGATCAGCTGCTGTTCGTCGCGTGCTTTGACTTGGAACGTCACAGTACGGTCTTCGACGTGAATCACGCGGGCTCGGCAGACGACTTCGCGTATCACTCGGAAGCGTCTACCGATCTCTCGAAAACGTAGATGCTGGCGGCTTGAGCAAGTGTTGGAGTTGTGGCTTCTTCAGGGAGCTTCTCGCAGGAGACTTCGGTAAAGTGTTTCCGAAGCTCGGCCGGAACGTCTTTGCCATCGTTCACGTAGCCGAGGTTGGTCGGCACGCACCGCCAGTCTTGATTCAACAAATAGAGGGGCCGCCAAGTTCGATCACGCTGGCCATCAGGCCGATTGTTTCCTCGGGGCTGAAGACGTGTTGCAACACCCATAGGCAGATCGCTTTGGAAACGCAGAATCCCTTGTCCGCCATCACCGCCAGGACTTCCGGCGACCACACCGTGAAACGCTCGGAGAGAACGTACTCCGGCGACAGCAGCCGCATGCTCTTGCTGGCGTCCGCGCCGACGACTCGACAGCCATAGTCGTCGATCAGCGCCTTGGAGACGCGGCCGGTACCGCACCCGTAGTCCAAACACGCAGTCCTCAGCACTCAGTCCGAGTTGCCCGCCAATGTGCTTGCTTAGGAAAGTGGTCTCCTTTTCCCAACGCTCTTCCGTCGTCGTGCCGGCCTCAGGCGTAACGGTAATCGCCTTGGCTTTTTCCAGCGTATCGACTTCATAGACATCGTTGCGAAAGACGGCTTGTCGCGACGGCGTGGTCATAACAGCTCCAAGTCCTGAGTAGTTCGTGACTTCTCAAGCATAGCACAGCCGCATGGGGAGTCTCGCCTCATTCTCCCGCCAGCCCTACGCAAACCAACTCCTTGTCGTTTCGCGCGAACATACATTTCTGTGCGAAAGCCGGATGGCTCCAGACAACGTCGCGACCGAAGCACTCGTTCGTCGGATCCAGCACGTGGAAGCGACTGATCTCTTCGTAGCCGGAAGGCGAGAGTTTGGCGAGGATCAGGTCGCCGGTCTCACTGAAGAGAAAGAAACGGTCTTCGTGTCGGACGATGAAAGCCGTGCCGTGCGATGCGCGGCGTGTGCTTCCGCTCGTTGGTTTGAAGGTGTTCCACAAACGCTCGCCATCTTCAAGACGAACTGCCATCAAGTTGCCGACCTGGCAGTCGTTGCCGTAAAGAATGCCATCGACCGCGAAAGGAGTACTGTTGCAGCAATAGACCGCACTCTTCGGCTTTCCTCGCCACTCAATCTCCGCGTCCGGTTTGTCGTTGTTCAGCTTGAGCAAGGCTCCAACGCCCCCGATTCCGCTCGCGAAGAGATGGTCGCCGATCTTTCGTGGAGTTGTGATGGACATGCCGTAGCTCGGCTTCAGTTCCTGCGTCCAATAGACTTCGCCTGTCTTTGGGTTCAGGCCGTTAATCGCTTCCGGATGCCAAATCACGAGTTGCTTCACGCCAGCATGCTCGATCATCACCGGCGGGCAGTAGCCTTGTTCGCGGGCGGTCAGCGAATGCCAGACTTCTTTGCCAGTCCGCTTGTCGAACGCGACGGCAACGCTTCCTTCACCGCCGACCACGCAGTAGAGCAAATCACCATCAACGAGTGGATGTGCCGCGAATCCCCAAACGGGTGTTGGCGCGTTGTACTGATTGACGAGATCCTTTTTCCACAGAACCTTTCCGCTGTTCGCCTCCAGGCAACGCAAGTCGCCGTGCGCGCCGAGTGCGTAGACACGTCCTTCATTTACCGTGGGCGTGCAGCGAGGTCCGGAAGCGTACGACAGTGAGTAAGGGCGATCGTAGGCGTGTTGCCACAACAGATCTCCTGTCGCGGCGTCGAAGCAGAGCACTCGCTCACGGCCTTCGAGCTTCGTACGTGTTCCTGGCCCGTTTTTGAGTTCGCCTTCCTGCCGTTCGTAATCGAGCACGTAGACTTTGCCGTCCCACACGGCCGGGCCAGAATAGCCCAGGCCAACCGTTGCACGCCACTTCACCGGGAGTCCGTCAGCCGGAAACTTCGAGACGATCCCATCTTCTCGCCACACGCTGTCGCGTTGCGGTCCCAACCATTGCGGCCAGTCGGCAGCTTGCGACATCGCTGAAGCGGACAAAAGCAGTAAGGAGCAAAGGCTTGGTCTCATCGGTCGTCTCCGGACGCGTGTTGTAAAGCGGTGAACTCTGTCATTCTAACAGATTGGTGGGATTTGTGGGGTGGAGCTTCCGGCTGTCGTCTGTGTAAGCTTGCTATCGGGCCAAATCGAATTCCACTATAGGAATACGGGTGTGTCGAGTGTCTTGCCGCTGACTGTTATTGAGGAACTCATGTTCCATCAGGACTGCGCGGCCTACCCTTACACCTGTTTCATTCGACTGCGTTTCGCAGGTTGCCTCCGCCGTGACGAGTTTGAGGACGCTGCCGCGCAAGCCGCGGAACGTCATCCGATGTTGCTGGCCAGCATTGAGCCAAAGTCTCGTCGGCCGCGCTGGCGGATGCATTCGCGGCGAAGTCCGTCAATCGAATGGCGAACGGAGCCGGTAACCGAAGCCTTTCCCGCCGCCACTTACCTTGAATTAGAGCAAGGTGGTTTGCGGCTAATCGTCGTCGTCGGAAAAGCCACGTCCGAGCTGATTGTTCAGTTTCATCACGCTTGCTGCGATGGGCTAGGAATCTTTCAGTTCATTCACGACTTGTTGGTGCTTTATGCGCTGGCGCAAGACGTCGCTGTGCGTCGAGCGTTTCCGAGCTACGAGCCGGATCGGCTGCCGCAACGAGGGACGTTCGGTCTCACTTGGCGGAAGTTTTTTGCCATGGCAGGCAAGCAGAGCGTCGGGCTGCGCGGCGTTCGTCAGTTCCTGGCCCGCTCGCCCGCGCCGCTCATTCCACACGAGCGCGAAGCGAGCAAAGCACCCACGCCTGACGTTTACCCTGCCGCCTGCGCGGAACACTTCGTAGCGGATGTGAGTGCAGGGCTCCGGGAACAGGCCGCCTCTTTGGGCGTGACAACAAACGACTTGCTCGCTCGGGACTTGTTCGTCGCGATGACTAAGTTTCGCCGTCGTCGCAATTTGTCAGAGGATGCGTGGTTGCGGTTAATGGTACCGATGAATCTTCGTAATACAGCGGACCGTCGCTTACCGGCTGCTAACGTGGTCAGCTCCGTCTTCCTGGATCGGCGCGGAACAGACGTCGATGACCGAGCACAGCTGCTGGCCAGCATTCACGACGAAATGCAGCTGATCAAAGACAACGAGCTGGGATTCACCTTCGTCTTCTCGCTCCATTTCAACCGGCTTGTACCGGGCGGCTTACGCCGCGCCGCAGTCGGAAACCGTTGCAACGCTTCGGCTATATTCACGAATCTCGGCAAGCTACTTTCGCGAACGGGGCTGCCGAAGGATGGCGAATCGCTGGTGTGTGGAAACGTTCGTTTGGACGGAATCGAGATCCTCGCTCCGCTTACACCGTATACATGCGCGGCATTCGCTGCCGGCTGGCTCGGGAATCGGCTATCTCTCACCCTGCACCACGATCCGCGTGTACTCTCTGCAGAACATGCCCGAGAGCTGCTGGACCTGTTTGCCGCTCAAGTACACAGCACGGCTGGTGTGTCACTGTCGCCGTCGTGCGGCCACAGTGGTTAATGCTTGACAGCGAAGTCAGCCAGTCCGGTCGCGAACGAACGAGGCACCATCTTCATCACCAAGTTAAGCGCCTTCCAGGCCAAACCGGGAATGATGACCGGTTTGCCTTTCAGCACGCCGCGAATCCCCGCACGAGCGACGGCGCGCGGTTGCAACATCATCAACCGAACGATGAAGCTCGGTGTCTGCTTTGCGTTCTCAAGGAATTCGGATGCGAAGAAGCCTGGGCAAAGAGCGCTGACCTTGATCCCGTGCCGACGCAGGTCGTGGTTGAGTGCTTGAGAAAACGCGAGCACATACGCCTTCGTACCAGCGTAGACAGAGTAGTAAGGTGGGGGCTGGATCGCCGAAAAAGATGCGTGATTCAGAATGTATCCGCCGCCACGCTCCTTGAAGTCTTCGCCGAACAGACGCGTGAGCACGGTCAGCGACGTTGTATTCAGTTGAATCATCGAATCGATCTCGGCGAGCGACTGCTCAAGCATCGGACCATATTTGCCGTGGCCCGCGTTGTTGACGAGCATGCTGACGTCGCGATTCAACGCTCGCACATCCGCGTGCAGCCGATTCGCACCTTCGCTCGAGCTGAGGTCAGAAGCAACAATGTCGATCTCAACATCGAACGCCTCAGCTAACTCAGCACGAAGAGCTTCGAGACGATCGATGCGGCGGGCCGTCAAGATGAGGTTGAAACTCCGTTTAGCCAACTCGCGCGCGAAATCAACACCGACTCCGCTGCTTGCACCGGTAATGAGGGCAGTATGCTTGATGTCTTGCGTCATTTGTTGACTGATCTTCGAGTTGCGGATGGCAATGTTGCCGCTTGTGCTAGGCTGTAAGATCGGCGAACCACTCGATTATAATCGAGCGTTTCCTTTCTCAGTGTGGCCCTCTTCCGCTAATCAGAACACGTGCAACGTCTAGTCATCACTGGGAGTTCTGGTTATCTCGGTCGGAAGCTTGTTGCGTACTTCCGACGTCAGGGCAAGACTGCCTTGGGGATTGATGTGCAAGCTCCGCTGGAGGAAGCTTCGCCCGACGAGTTTGTCGAAGCCGATATTCGTGATCCGGACTTGCTTGAAGCGATTCGTGAGTTCGATCCGGATACGATCATCCACGCCGCCTTCGTCTTCCAGCCGATGCGGGATACGAAGCGGATGACTGACATCAACATCGGCGGCACGGAGAACATCCTGCGCATCGTCGAGCGGCTCTCGCCCGCGCGGTTCATGCTGGTTTCAAGTGCCACCGCATTCGGAGCGTGGCCGGATAACCCCGTTCCGATGCCCGAAGATTGGCCGTTGCGCGCCCGCAAGGAATATCAATACGCAGCCGACAAGACCGAGATCGAAGATCGTATCGACACCTTTGCCGCGGCTCAACCGCAGATCGCTGTCAGTTGGATCCGTCCCGCGATTGTCGGCGGCCCTGAAATGGAGAACTACCTCTCGCGATTCATCTTCGGAATGCCCTTTTTGGCAAAGCTCGATGGTTCGGACAACCCGCTGCAGTTCGTTCACGAAGATGACGTCGCAGCGGCTACGGACGCCATCTTGCTGGCCAACGGACGTGGGGCTTATAACCTCGGCCCGCCGGATTGGACTTACACAACGGAGATTGCGCGCGAAACGAATCGCCGCTTACTGACACTCCCGTTTTGGCTCGCGTGGGGCGCTGCTTGGGTGGCCTGGACGACTCGGTTGTGGATTCACGAATCGCCCGCCAGCTTCCTTTACTTCGCTCGCCACCCCTGGGTCGTCGCTCCGCATCGCCTCTTGAACGAGCTCGACTTCGAGTTCCGTTATACGAGCACAGAAACTGTTCGCGAAATCGTTCGGAACCGGTAATCAAGACGGCCACGCCTGACTAGAATGAGGGGCGAGCCGGATGCCACCAACAGTCGTGTTGGCTGCCGAGTGTTTTGAGCGCGATACTTAATAGAAGCCGCCAATTGATCACACTTGCCTACATTCTGTTCTGGACGCTGGTTACCTTGGTCGTCGTTCAAGGTTTGCTCGTGCTTGGCTTTGTTTGGCGTCTGCTCCATTTTCGGCGCGAGCTGCTGCCTGATGAGGCCTGCCGCAAGGGAGCGGTGATCCTCAGCCTTCGTGGCGGCGATCCGTTCCTCGAGAAGTGCATCTCGGGTTTGCTGGCCCAGGACTATCCGAACTATGAAGTCCACGTCGTCGTTGATCATCCTGACGACCCGGCGAACGCCACGCTAAGCGATTCGCTGGCGGGCTGCGACTCGTCGAAGGTCCACCTTCAATTCCTGGATCACCCTCGCGATACATGTAGTCTGAAATGCAGTAGCGTCGTGCAAGCCGTCAAGTCGCTCGACGAATCGGTTGAGTTCATCGCTCAGCTCGATGCAGACACGATTCCGCACGCGACTTGGCTTCGTGAGTTGGCGACCGCGATCAGCGATGACCGCGTCGGTGCGGCGACCGGGAATCGCTGGTACATGCCGGAAGACCCTTCTATGGCGTCACTGATACGATATGCCTGGAATGCTGCGGCGATCGTGCAAATGTATTGGTATCGAATCGCCTGGGGAGGCACGCTGGCAGTCAAGACGCGAGTCTTCCGCGAAACCGATTTGCTCGACAAATGGAGCAACGCCTTCTGCGAGGACACGATGCTCTATACGCAACTCAAGCGAGCCGGCTTTCGATTGGAGTTCGTGCCGTCGTTGATGATGATCAACCGTGAGGATTGTGATCTAGCCGGCTATTTTCGTTGGGTGCGTCGCCAGTTATTGACGGCGCGTCTCTACCATCCCGCTTGGGGAGCCGTTGTCGGGCATGGAGTGTTGACGACTTTGTCTCCGCTGCTCGCGTTAGTCCTCGCTGTCGTTGGTTTGATCGCGGGCCAGCATGAAGTGGCCGCTTGGTGCTTCGTTGGTGTCGTGTTCTATCAACTAGCTGTGACTGTGATGCTTCCGCCGATGGAATACTCGGTGCGCCGGATCGCCGCTGCTCGAGGTGAGCCGACGCGCTGGCTCACACTCTGGAACACGTTGAAGTGCACGTTTGTGATCGCTGGGACTCAGTATGTTTATTGCGCGGCTCTTTGCTCGGCCATCCGTCTTCGCGTTGTGGATTGGCGGGGCGTGAAGTACGAGATCCACGCTCAGGGGCGAGTGAAGCTTGTGGAATACAAGCCTTATGAGTCGGCCGAGAAGGAAGATCAAAAAGCAGTCTCTCTGTGAACTCCTGTGTATTAGCAACGGTAACATCATGGACACGCCACCTGGGAAAGCTGTTTCAGGGCAGCCGCTATCTGGGAACGATCGTGTCGGTTGACTATCTTGATAGGGTTGGCTTGCCTCACCGTTCCGCATACCCCCAGAGTACGAAAACCCCAGAGTACGAAAATGAGACTTGTCGTTGGCACGTTGATCGTCCTAGCCGTTGTCTCTGCGAGCAATGCCGCCGAACATTGGAATCAGTTCCGCGGGCCGCACGGGAACGGACATGCTTCGTCCGCGACCCTCCCTCTCCAGTGGAGCGAGAAGGACAACGTTGCGTGGAAGGTCGCCATCGATGGCAAGGCGTGGTCTTCGCCGATCGTGTGGGGCGATCAGATTTGGATGTCGAATGCGACTCCTGACGGCAAGAAGCTCTCGGCGGTTTGTGTCGATGCCGCTTCTGGCAAGATCGTCCACGACATTGTTGTGTTCAACATTACCGAGCCGATGTTCTGCATCGACTACAACAGCTACGCCAGCCCAACGCCAGTTGTCGAAGCAGGGCGGCTGTGGGTTCACTTTGGGAGTGCCGGAACCGCGTGTCTCGACACAGTCGGCGGTAAGGTCTTGTGGAAACGACAAGATCTACATTGCGATCATCTCCGTGCTCCAGGATCGTCGCCGATTACCTTTCGCAACTTCCTGTATCTCACTTTCGACGGTGCTGACTATCAATACGTGGCGGCTCTCGACAAGGAGATAGGCAAGACGATCTGGAAGACTGACCGGACGATCGACTACGGAACCGATGACGGTGATTTTAAGAAGGCGTATTCAACGCCCACCGTCTTCGAACACAAAGGCCGGTTGCAGTTGATGAGTCCCGCGTCGGTCGGCTCGGAGTCATTTGATCCGCTAACTGGGAAACTGCTCTGGAAGGTGTATCACGGTGGATTCAACGCCGCGGCGCGCCCGCTGTACAGCCACGGCAAGGTCTTCATTAATTTGCAGCGAGGTCTTTGCCTGTTAGCCGTGCGGCCGGATGGGAGCGGTGACGTCACGAAGACGCATATCGTTTGGGATACGAAAAAATCGACGCCTACACGCCCTTCGCAGTTGATCATCGGCGATCATCTCTACATGGTGACCGACAAGGGCGTCGTTTCATGCGTCGATGTCGAAACGGGAAAAGCGACCTGGACGGAGCGAATGGGTGGCCCTCATAGCGGTTCGCCGATCTACGCATCCGGTCGAATCTACTTTGTGGGTGAAGACGGGAAGATGCGAGTCATCGCGGCCGACCCAACGGAGTTCAAGCTTCTCGCCGAGAATCAACTAGACGTCGGCTGCATGGCATCGCCTGCCGTGATCGGCGACGCATTGTTAATCCGCACAAAGACGCATCTGTATCGGATTGAAGAGTAGTAGGTCACTTTCGCCGAAAGTGACCTCAGCCAGCCGAGAACGAGCGGTTTTCCAGGTCACGCTCGTTTCCAGGTCACGCTCGGCGAGCGTGACCTACTTACTCCAACCTACACAACTTTCGGCAGCGTGTACGGCTCGCGATATTTCTTCGTCAGCAATTCGTTGGCTTCATCGCAATCAACGAACTGTTCGGTCTCGTGATCGAAGTCGAGCCGGCCTTTGGTTCGGAACGCGATTTCGCCGAAATGCACTAACGAACACGAACGGTGCGCAAGCTCCGGTCGAGCCCGCGTCTCTAGCTTGCGATTCCGGATGCCATCCAAGAAGTCGGCCATGTGCTCGGCGTAGCCGCGTTGGCCACGCAGCTCTTTGCCTTCCGTCGGCCCGGACTGATTCTTCGGACCCAGGAATACACTGAAGGCACCACGTCGCGAGAAAATCATGTAGCCCTCGGTGCCATAGAAGACGTTGCCATTATCAAAGCCATGCAAACCGTAAGCGGTGAACGGATAGTTCTCGTAGATCAGCAGCCGGCCATCGGGATACTCGTACGTCACGTTCATGTTGTCGGGATACTCGCTGGCGTGTCCGTGTAGCAACATTCGACCACCACGCGCCGTCACCTGACTTGGTACGGTATCAACGCCGAGTCCCCAACACGCCATATCGAGATCGTGAATGCCGTCGTCGCCGATCTCGCCGTTGCCATAGTCTTGGAACATCCGCCACGTGGCATGAAAACGGTATTTATTGAAAGCATGTTTCGGAGCCGGACCGAGCCAACGGTCATAGTCCACGCCCGTAGGAGGCGTGCTGTCGGGAACAGGCTTCACCACTTGTCGCGTCTCCGCCGTCCAGGCACGAGCAACTTTGACCTCGCCAATGATACCTTGTTCAAGCAGTTTGGATGCTTTAGCCGTCACCGGACTGCTGCGCATCTGACTCCCCTGTTGCACGACGCGGCCGAACTTCTTCGCCGCCTTGATGATCGAATGTCCTTCGTTGTAGACGTGTGAGATTGGTTTCTCGATATAACAGTCTTTGCCCTCAGCCATCGCGTGCAAAGCGATTGGGGCGTGCCAGTGATGTGGAGTCGCGATGATAACGGCATCGACGTTCTTGTCGGCCACAACGTCTTCATACTTCGCCGCGCGCTTAGGCATCGCCGACTGGAAGCCTTTGATGTGTGCAGACATCTTGTCCATTTGACGCGGATCCACGTCGCACAGCCAAGCCAGCGAAACATTCTCGCGGCGGCTGACCAAGCCTTTCACGTGAAGTCCCATAATCCCGCCGCAACCAATAATCCCGACGTTCACCGTTTCGGTATTCTGTGCCGCGAGCGAGTGAACACCGCCGAGGGTTGAAACGGCAGCCGTGATCGCGGCGGCTTCGGTGGATCGTTTGAGAAAGCTTCGACGAGTGGTTTGGTCTGTCATGGCATGTCTCCTGGATCGCGTTGTGGATGGGTGCATTGTAACGACTGCTGGCAAGCAATGCGTACGTTCCTGTTCACTCGCTTGCGATGTGGCCTCGGACGCAATCTGTAAGCTCGCCGGCGGCTCGCCGAAGCAGAGTCACATCCACGCCGATCGAGAGCCACTGAATTCCCATATCGACGAGCTTGCAAATCAGTTGTAGATCGGCTCCGACCGAGATTCCGACCGCGACGCCAGCAGCCCGCGACTTGTCGGTCACAGTCTGGATCGCCTCGAAGACGGCAGGATGCTGAGGCTGAAACGGATAGCCTAACGAAGCGGCCAAGTCGTTTGGTCCAAAGGCGATGCTCGCCAGCCCGTCCACGCCGAGGATCTCGTCGATGTTCTCGACGGCTGCAGCCTGCTCGATCTGGACGATCACGACCAGCGTCTTATCGGCTGCATTACAGACGTCCTTCACGTTGCGGCGACCATAGTCAAGTGGACGCAGCGGGCCAAAGCCACGAATTCCGAGCGGAGGATAACGACAAGCTGCAACAGCTTTGGCGACATCGTCGGCTGTCTGGACCATCGGCACGATGACGCCATCGGCTCCGATATCGAGCACCGGTTTGATCAACACCGGGTCGTTCCACGGAACGCGAACAAGCGCGGCGGCGTCGCTTCCCTTGATCGCCATCAAGTGATGACGCACGGCGTCGAGCGACAGCGCGGTATGTTCCATGTCAATCCAAAAGAGATCGAGATCGCCGGCGAGGGCCTCGGTAACACCGGGATCGGCGAGTGAGATCCCCGTGCCGAAACACGTTTGCCGATTGGCTAGTTTGTCGCGAAAGACCTTGGCGTTGTTCATCACATTCCTTCTTTGTACGTTGGCGTTGCAAGCATGTTGTACGTCGGAAGTTGTGCTGTCGGCAAGAGTGTTGGTACGTATTCGTCCAGCTAAAACTGTGTGGCCGCGCCACCCGACAACATTGAAGGCCACTTACCCCTTTGTTACGATGGCCTTTCTCAAGAAAAGGCTATCCGCAGAACAGAGATGCTGTCGATCATCGGCAACGGATACAACCGCGACTGTGAAGGTGTGACTCGCCGCGAACTGCTGCGAATCGGTGCGCTTGGCATGAGTGGGCTGACGTTGCCCGGCTTGCTGGCGGCGAAAGCGAATGCGGCTTACGAAGGCAGCTTCATCAAAGACAAGGCGATTGTGTTGCTGTTCCTGCAAGGCGGTCCGACACATATCGAGACGTTCGATCCTAAGATGATGGCACCGTCAGAGTATCGAGCGATGTTTGGTGAGGTGAAGACAAACTCGCCGGGTGTCACTTTCGGAAAGCACTTTCCGCAGCTTGCGGGTCTGGCGGACAAGTTGGCAATCGTGCGATCCTTCCGGCACGGCGTCGGGAGTCATCGGACAGCGTCCGAGTTGGTTGCGGCTGGCGGGAATCCAACGCAGGCGACGATGGGAACGATCTATTCCCGACTCGCTGGCGGAAGCAATCGAGTAACCGGGATTCCTAACAACGTCGTGCTGACTCCGCCGGCTGCTGGCGAGAAATACAAGGGGCTCGGAACGCAAACCGAACGCGTGACCGGGATCGGGTCGCTCCCCGCCACGTACAAAGCATTCGATCCCAGCAGTGGCGGCGAGTTGATCGAGAACATGAAGTTGCGACTCGCCGAGGATCGGCTGGATGACCGGCGAGAGCTGTTAACACAACTCGATGGAATCCGCCGTGAAGCTGATGCGACGGGTGTCGTGAGTGGTGCGGATCGTTTTCAGCAGCAAGCGTTCGATGTCATCGTCGGCGGCATCAGCAAAGCGTTCGATCTGTCGAACGAAGATCCTCGTTTGGTCGAGCGATACGACACTGGAGCGTTTGAGATTCCGGCGTGGCTGAAAAAGAAAAAGAAAAAGAAAAAGAGTAACGTGCCCGCTCAGTCACCGATTGGTCTAGGCAAGCAGTTGATTCTCGCCCGTTGGCTTGTTGAAGCAGGTTGCGGATTTGTGACCGTGACGAGCGCAGGCTGGGACATGCACGGCAATGCGTTCGGAGTGAACGACGGCATGCCGTTACTTGGCCCCTCGGTCGATAAGGCGGTCAGCGCGTTTATCGGAGATCTCGAAGCACGCGGATTGTCGGATAAAGTGCTGCTGGTGATTACCGGTGAGTTTGGTCGCACGCCAAGAATCAACAAGAAGGGCAGACGCGATCACTGGGGCAACCTTTGCACACTGGCATTCTCTGGCGGTGGGTTGCCGATGGGACAAGTGATCGGCGATTCGGATCGGACGGCCAGCCGACCATCAACAGAACCGATCACCGTGCAGAACCTGCTCGGGACGATCATGCACAGCGTGTTCGACGTCGGGCAGTTGCGTTTGGAAACGAGTGTGCCCAGCGAGATCGCACGCACGCTGACCGGCAGCCAACCCATTTCACAACTGGTTGGGTAACGACTTTGTCTTCCGACGACGATTCACCGATCTTTTGCGCCCGATGCGTGAAAGAACTAACTCTGGGCAAAGGCGAGTTCTATATCGTTGACATCGATGCCAAGGCAGACCCCACCCCGCCGGTCCTCGACGAGAACGACGATCGCGATTACGAAACCGAGATCAACGCGATCGTCGCTGAATTGAACCGCCTCCCGGCCTGTGAAGCGAATCATCAACGCTTGACGCTACATCTCTGCCTCGATTGCTACGGCGAGTGGATCGAGAAGCCAACGGGCTAAGTGCGTCGCTCCTCGGGTAGCGCGGTGGCAAATTCGCGACCTGCCATAACTCAGTCAACAGCGGCAGGTTACAAAACGGCCCCAAGTGTGAAACCACACGAACTGTACCACGACTCATGAAACCTTGGCCATTCTGTGCGGTCACATTATACTAAGAAGTCGCGACTTCCCTCCCCAATTGCCCCCGCCTCTGCTGTTCTTACCGCCACGCTCCCTCCCAACGTGGGTTTCATTAAGAATGGCCCTACTTCGCCTTCGAGAAACGTAAGATGAACGCAACGCAATCCCCCAGCTTGTGGCAGACGATTTGGAAACCCGCTGTCGCGGTGCTGATCCTCGGTTCGATTGGCCTGCTCGCATTGGCCAGTTGGACTCTGTTCGACGATATGGGAGAGGGCTCCCAAGCATTTGTGTATTACACCGTCGAGAGCACGGACTTGCCGATCGTCGTGACCGAGCGGGGTAATCTCGAGAGTCAACTCGAAACGACAGTCCGTTGCGACGTCGAGGCCTCGTCCTTCGATCGCAGTGGCAACCAAGGGACGCAGATCATCTTCATTGTTCCCAATGGAAGTGCTGTCAAAGAAGGTGAGTTATTGATCGAACTCGATTCCTCCGCGATCCGCAACGGCCTCGACAGTCAGCAACTCTCTTACGACAAGGCAGTTTCGCAACATACCCAAGCTGGTGCGACGTACGACAACCAGATCACAGAGAACGAGACCGACCTCGCACAAGCCAAGCTAAGAGTCGAACTCGCGAAGCTCACCCGCGACATGTACATGGATCCCGAGAGTGGTACTTTCAAACTCGCGATAGATGATGTCGGCCGGCAAATCGATGAATCAAAGAACTCAATTCTCGAAGCACAAGCAGCGCTTCAACTCGCTAAGACCGAGAAGTCGGGTATCGAGGCGTTGTTCAAACTCGGTTATCGCGGCAAGAGCGATCTTGAAACAAGCCGCCGCAGTTTCTTGAGAGCCGAAGGCCAAATGGCCTCCTCCGTCAATCAGCTCTCTACCTTCCAAGCGATGCGAAAGCAGTTGGCGGATTACGAGTATCGAATGAAGAAACTTGAGTTGGAAGGCGACGTCGCAACGGCCGAACGCGGACTGACTCAAGTCAAAACGGGTAACGATGCGCAACTCGCCATGGCTCTGGCTGCAAAGGTCGAAGCTGAGAAGAGCGAAGCGAAGGAGAAGGAGAGGCTCGACAAACTGGGAATGCAGTTGGAGCTTTGCAAGATCAATGCTCCTCACCATGGCATGGCAGTCTACGCACGAGAGAACAGTCGCTATAACAGCAACAGCGAAATCGCGGAAGGCGTGACGGTCCGGCAACGTCAGCGAATCCTGACGCTACCAGATCTGTCTCAGATGCAAGTCAAAACACAGATCCACGAGGCGGTCCTCGATCAAATCAGGCCGGGGCTCCCCGTGACCGTCAAGATCGAAGCGACTAATCGTACCTACGACGGCGTCGTGCACGAACTCGCCGTCGTGCCCACGTCAAGCTACTACACGAGCGTGAAGACCTATGAATGCGTGGTGAGGATCTTGGAACGAGTCGAGAGTTTGAAACCTGGCATGACAGCGGTAGCCGACATTCACGTCGATCGTCTTCAAGACATCTTGTCGATCCCGGTCCAAGCGGTCGTGCAAGTGGATAAGGAAAGTTGGTGCTATGTTCATAGTGATGAAGGCATCGAACGCCGACTGCTGAAACTCGGGCGAAGCAACGACAAGTTCGTGCATGTGCTGGAAGGGTTGTCCGCGGGCAACCGAGTCATTCTCAACACGGATGCGATCTTTGATGAGTCGCAAGAGAAAGTCGGTGATATCTCGCCCGAAGCCGGAGCAACAGAGGCTCCAGACATCCCGCCGGAAGAACTGACGAAAGAGCGCAGCCCCGCGAAGAAGCTCGACGGCAAGGCAACGTTCAGCCCCGGCGGGCGACCTCGAGGGAAAGACAAGCGACCGCCTGGGGCTGGTGGAGCGCCGAAGCGAAGTCGCGGCGGCAAGTAGGTCTTCTCACAGAGTTCGTTTAACCCGACGCCACCGGCGAGCTGTCTGTCTGTTGGCAGCCTCGAAGTTGGCGGCGGGTTAAGGATCATTCGAGGAATAAGTGGCGTAAGCTTCCAGCTTGCGAACCCGCATTATCGCAAGCTGGAAGCTTACGCCACGGAAAACCGGACAGTTATTTC